>CAZYYQ010000042.1:0-3080 GCA_964651275.1 uncultured Hyphomicrobiaceae bacterium
CAATACGCCGATGCCTCCGGCCGCGCGGTCATGCGCCTGCTGGCCGAAGATCTGCGCCCGCGCGAGATCGTCACCCGCGAGGCGCTGGAAAACGCGGCGGTGGTGGTGGCGGCGACTGGCGGATCGACCAACGCGGCGCTGCACCTGCCCGCGATCGCGCACGAAGCCGGGATCAAGTTTGACCTGTTCGACGTCGCGGAGATCTTCAAGAAAACGCCGTACATCGCCGACCTGAAGCCGGGCGGCAAATACGTCGCGAAAGACCTGTTCGAGGTCGGCGGCGTTCAGGTCGTGCTCAAGACCCTGCTGGAGGGCGGTTATCTCCACCCCGATTGCCGCACGGTGACCGGCCGCACGCTGGCCGAGGACCTCGCCGAGATTCGCTTCCCGGATGGGCAGGACGTGGTGTATCCGGTCACGAACCCTATCAGCCCGACCGGCGGCGTCGTTGGCCTGAAAGGCTCGCTCGCGCCGGACGGGGCCATCGTGAAGGTGGCTGGCATGAAGAACCTGGTGTTCCGCGGCAAGGCGCGCTGCTTCGATAGCGAGGAGGAAGCCTTCGCGGCGGTCGATGCGCGCAAGTACGAAAAGGGCGACGTCATCGTCATCCGCTACGAGGGGCCAAAAGGTGGGCCGGGGATGCGCGAGATGCTGTCCACCACGGCGGCGATCTACGGCCAGGGGATGGGCGACCACGTCGCGCTCATCACCGATGGGCGCTTTTCCGGCGCGACGCGCGGCTTCTGCATCGGCCATGTCGGGCCGGAGGCGGCGGTCGGCGGGCCGATCGCGCTGATCGAGGACGGCGACTCGATCCTGATCGACGCGGAACAGGGGATCATCGAACTGGAAGTTGATGCGGCTGAGTTGGAGCGCCGCCGCAAGGCGTGGACACCGCGCCAGACCGAGTATCAGAGCGGCGCTCTTTGGAAGTATGCCCAGACGGTCGGCGCGGCACGGGAGGGCGCCGTGACGCATCCGGGGGGCGAAGCGGAAGTGAAGTGTTATGCGGATATCTAAGCGGGGTTGGCGGGGCCTGATAGGTCTCGCCATCGCCGCGATCACGGCCGCGGGGGTCATGGTCGCAGCGTTTTCGGCTGGCGAAGAAACTGAACAGCCTGCACGGTTCTCATCCGTTCAGGACGCCTATCGCAGCAGCCTGGAGGCATTGACGGCCGGCGACGTCGATGAGGCGCTGCCCGCGCTCGAGTTTGCCGCGCAGGCGGGCACGCTGGGGGCGCAGCTCAGGGTCGCACGCATCTATGGGACAGCGGAGAGCCCGCACCGTGACGACGGCAAAGCGCTTCACTACTACCACATGATTGCGAAAGACTACGCGGACATCGACCGGCTGCACCCGGCCGCGCAGCACGTGGCCGAGGCGTTTCGCAATCTGGCGCAGTACTATCGCAGTGGTGTGCCAGGCGTGGATTTTCCGCGCGACGCTTACAAGGCGGCGCAGCTTTTGCGCCATGCCGCCAGCTATTTTCGCGATGCCGAATCGCAGTTCGAGATCGGCCGTATGTATGCCGAGGGCGACGGGGTCGCGCGCAACGAACGTATTGCCGTGCGTTGGCTCCTGAAAGCGAGCCAGAAACGCTATGCGCCCGCGCAGGCCTATCTCGGGGAGATGCTTTGGGCCGCGGATACCGGCGAGGTAATGCGCGCGCGGGGACTGGCATTTCTCGCCCTTGCCGTCGGCAATGCGCAACCATCGGACCGCGTTGGTATGGAGCGCCGGTACTTCGAAGCGGGCAAGCGGGCAAAGGTCTCGGAGATAGAACGGGCACAGCGCTACGTCGCCGCGTGGGGGCACCTGCGCGCCAGCGACCCGGCCGTCGAATTGAGTCAGCTTCTCCCCGGGGAAAGCTATGCCGCTCCGGCCGGAAGCATGATCGTGCCGGATAGCGATTTCCCCTCGCTTAAAGAGCTTGTTGACGCTCTCGCGCAGCAGCCAGCCAACCCCTTCATGTGGGGCCCAGGCATGGGGTTGCCTGAAGACTCCGCAGCCTATGCTGCAAAGGCACCCGACCTCGGAGATGCGGGCAGTTCGCCGGTTGTGCGGAAATTTCTGCTGAACCAGACGGCCAGCGCATCCGATGATGATAGCTCAGATCCGTTCGCATCAATGGACAGCGCGGTGTTCGGCGGCGACACGCTCTCGGTCAGCGCAGAAGTCGCTCCGCATCTGGGAGCAGGCGAAGATGCAGACCAGCGGAAGCAGGCATCGGCCAAGTCCCGCTGATGCCTCTTAGCCTGGTGTCTGTCCCGATACCAGACCGCTGAACCGCGCCAGCGCACCATCTTGAAGTTCGCGCGCAAGGATGCGCGCCCCATCGACCGGCCCCGGCATGAGGATTTGCCCCGGCGGCACCCGGCGAAAACCCATGCGGGCGTAGTAGGGCAGATCGCCGACAAGGATGACGATCTGCCCGCCCAGTTCACGTGCCCGGGCAACGCCGTCTTCCACAAGCGCCCGCCCGAAGCCTTGCGCCTTGAAGCGCGGCGCAACGGCCAGCGGTCCGAGCATCATCGCCCCGATTCGCCCGCCGATAGAAACCGGCGTGAACTGCACTGCGCCGACAAGCTCGCCATCATGCCAGGAAACAAGGCCAAAGCCGTGCATGTCCGCGGTCTCGCGAACGCGATAGGCGGTCCGGGCGAAGCGCCCCGGCCCAAAGGCCTCTTTGTGAAGCTGCTCGATTGCCGCGTGATCTTCCGGCCCGCTTAGCCGGATCACCGGGTTTTCCATGCACATCAATCCCACCGCAAAAATGAACGCCATTCGCAAAGACGAGCACAGCGGCGTCACGGGACAGATCAGGCTTGGGGGCTGATACCGGGGAAACCGCGTCCGCGCACGCGTTTAGCTGCGCTCGAAGCCTCGGCTTCGTCGTCGCGGTTGACGCGCGGCCACGCGCGGAAGAGAAAGCAGGAACCTTGCCATGCGCGAGCCGATACCACGCACTCTGTCCGGCGTCCAGCGAAACCGTGCGGGCGAGGCCCAGCCGCCTCACCTGATCGTGAGGCCGATCCTCGGGCGCCCCGCATTGACGGCAAGGCTATCCGCCCTGACATCG
>CAZYYQ010000042.1:3180-12992 GCA_964651275.1 uncultured Hyphomicrobiaceae bacterium
ATGGGCCTGCTGATCGACGGGCAGTGGCACGACAAATGGTATGACACCAAGAAGACCGGCGGACGCTTCGTGCGCAACGACTCGGTCTTCCGCAACTGGATCACGCCGGACGGAACCCCTGGCCCCTCGGGCGACGGCGGCTTCAAGGCAGAGCCGGGCCGATACCATCTCTATGTTTCGCTCGCCTGCCCGTGGGCGCACCGCACGCTCATCTTTCGCGCCCTGAAAGGTTTGCATGACATGATCAGCGTCGATGTCGCCCATCCCGACATGGGCATGGAGGGCTGGACCTTCGACGACAGCTATCCCGGCGCGACCGGCGACACCGTGAACGGCAAGCAGCGGCTTTATGAAATCTATCTGAAGGCGAAGCCGGACTATACCGGGCGCGTTACCGTACCGACGCTATGGGACAAAGAGCGCGAGACCATCGTCAGCAACGAGTCCGCGGAGATCATCCGGATGCTGAACAGCGCCTTCGACCCCATCGGCGCGGCATACGGCGACTACTACCCCGAAGAACTGCGTGCCGAAATCGACGATATCAACGCGCGCGTTTACGAGACCGTGAACAACGGCGTTTACAAATGCGGCTTCGCCACCTCGCAGGAGGCGTATGAGGAGAATTTCGCGCCGCTGTTCGAGACGCTCGACCACATCGAGGGGCGGCTTGCACGCCATCGCTACCTCGTCGGCGACCGGTTGAGCGAAGCGGATTGGCGACTGTTCACCACGCTGGTGCGCTTCGACGCGGTCTATTACAGCCACTTCAAGTGCAATCTGCACCGTATCGCCGACTATCCGAATATCTGGGATTATGTGCGCGAGCTGTACCAGATGCCGGGCGTCGCAGGGACCGTCTCACTCGACCACATCAAGCGGCACTATTACGGCTCGCATGAATCGGTGAACCCGACGCGCATCGTGCCGGTCGGTCCTGCAATTGACTTCGACGCACCGCATGGCCGCGACCGCTTGCGCGCCGCGCCGCTACCAATGAGCGCTTGACGGAACCCCGTCGAAAATCTCCGCGAGCCGCTCCCGCACCGCCCGGATCGTGCCTTTAGGCAGGCCGTCTCGCGCGAAGAAGCCCTGCTCGGCAATTTCGCGGTTCGGCGGCGGCACTCGCGGCTGATGCCATTCGCGCACGATGAACAGCGCAACATGGTCACTCGGTAGCGCGGTGAAGTTCCCGAAGATGCCGTGCAGCCGGGGGGACCCGGCAATCTCGACGCCGGTCTCCTCGCGCATCTCCCGCGTGAGAGCCTCCTCAAGCGTTTCGCGCCATTCGACGCCGCCACCGGGGAAACGCCAGCCGGGCTGGTAGCCATGACGAATCAGCAGCACGCGCTCCTCGGCGTCGATGATGACACCCTGCGCGCCGAGCGTCATGCCGCGCGTCAGCCGGAAATACGGACGCAGAATGGAGAAGGCGGCACGTCGCAGCATTGATGAGCCCGGCGGGCGGATCGGCAGCCTATTCCGCGGCTCCCCGCTCGCCGCCGCGGAAGTGCCTTGCAAGCACGGCGATAACATCGCGCGCTGCGTCGTCCGTCAAGCGGTAATAGGCGCGATTGGCCTCGCGCTGCGCTTGTACGATGTCGTGTTCGCGCAAGCGGGCAAGATGCTGGGATACCAGGCTCTGGCGCACGCCCATGATCCGCCGTAGTTCTGTCACAGTCCGTTCGCGCTCCGCCAGCAGGCACAGGATCGTCAGGCGATGCGGACTACCGATAAGCCTCAGCAGTTCGGAGGCGCTTTCAACGTCCTCGCACACCGCGCCGAGCCCCAGTTCAGGCACCGACGGAGCCGGTGCGCCGATTTCATCTCTCATTCAGCCTCCTCCCGACTGCGATATAACTTGCCTGGTACCTTGATAACCGGGCGCTGGCATGACAAGAGCATCAATTTAATTTGACGTCTCGACGACCACTGCCGGATCGCAATCGCGTCACGTAGCCTTTCCTGTTAGACTGCGCGCCAATCAGCACAGAGCTGGCGGCGAGGGACTTGCCCATGCCTCAGCTTGACGTAAACGTCAATTGGGTCCACCTATAGGCGCTGAATGAGGCGTTGGCTTGACCGCCCGCGCCGCCGCCGCGAGCAAAGGATCAACCGGCCATGATCACACTGATTTTCATTCTCGTGTGCCTCGCCGCTGTAATAGCTCTCGCCATTCAGCGGCCACCGCTCTGGGCTTGGGCCGTTCTCGTTGCCGCAATCACGCTTCTGGCGCAGACCGGCTTGCCATGGGGCGAGTTGTCGGCTCCGCTCGGGAGCTTCTGGGCTGTCGTTGCATGGCTCCCTGCCGTCGTGCTGGGCCTGCTGTCTTACAAGTCGATCCGCCAGCGGGTGGTGACGCGCCCGGCCTTCAAGATCGTCAAGCGCATCCTGCCCCCGGTCTCAGATACCGAGAAGGAAGCGCTGGAGGCCGGCACGATCGGTTTCGACGCGGAGTTCTTCTCCGGCCAGCCGGATTGGTCGAAGCTGCGCGCGGTCAGTGCGCCGACGCTCAGCGACGAGGAGCGCGAGTTCCTCGATCAAACGACCGACGAACTTTGCGCGATGATCGACGACTGGAACATCCGCTTCCATGAGCGCGAAATCCCAGCGCCTATCTGGAAGTTCATCACCAAAAAGGGCTTCCTGGGGATGCTGATCTCGAAAGAGCACGGCGGCCTCGGTTTCTCGCCTCAAGCGCAGTCACTGATCATTGGCAAGATCGCCTCGCGCAGTCCGGATGTCGCGACCGTCGTAATGGTACCCAACTCGCTGGGCCCGGGCGAACTGATCGAGAAGTTCGGTACTGACGCGCAAAAGGAGCATTACCTGCCGCGGCTGGCATCAGGACAGGAAATCCCGTGCTTCGCGTTGACGAGCCCCTATGCTGGCTCTGACGCGGCCTCGATGCGCGACGTCGGCGTGGTGACGAAGCAGATGCACGATGGGCAGGAAACGCTCGGCATCAAGCTGACATGGGACAAGCGCTACATCACGCTCGCGCCGAACGCGACGTTGCTCGGCCTCGCTTTCCGGCTCCATGATCCCGAAAATCTGCTCGGCAAGGGCGAAGAGCTTGGCATCACGCTGGCGCTGGTGCGCGCGGACACGCCGGGCGTGCGCATTGGCGAGCGCCACCTGCCTTGCGGCAACGCCTTCCCGAATGGCCCCACCTGGGGCGAGGACGTATTTGTGCCGCTCGATGCGATCATTGGCGGCGCGGACCGCGCCGGTCAGGGCTGGCGGATGCTGATGAGCTGCCTGTCCGCGGGACGCGCGATCTCGCTGCCCGCGACGAGCACGGCCGCCGCCAAGCAGATGCTGCGCAGCTCGACGGCCTATGGGCGAATTCGCAAGCAGTTCGGCATCGCCATCGGCCGCATGGAAGGCATCGAGGAGCCGCTCGCCCGCCTCGTTGAGACCGCCTACACGCTTGAGGCCGCGCGCGCCGTCACCGCGACGATGGTCGGCGAGGGTGCGAAGCCGGCAGTGCTCTCGGCGCTCATGAAATACCAGTCGACCGAGCGGATGCGCCAGGCGGTCGCCGATGCGATGGACATTCACGGCGGCAAGGCGATCTGCGACGGACCGTCGAATTACCTGCAATCGGCCTATCAGATGGTGCCGATCGGCATCACTGTGGAAGGCGCGAACATCCTCACGCGCAGCCTGATTACTTTCACGCAGGGCGTGCTGCGCGCTCACCCGTTCCTTTACAAGGAGATCGAAGCCGCCCAGCACTGGGACGTCGACCAGGGCTTCGCGTTGTTCGAAGATGCCTTCGAGAAGCATGTCAGCTTTGCGGTGGCGAATGTCTTCGGCTCGCTGTTCCACAATGTGACCTTCGGCCTGTTTGCGGAAGCGCCGCCGGTTTCCGAAACACGGCGCTGGTACGCCCAACTCAGCCGCGCAAGCCGGAACTTTGCGCTCGTGGCCGATCTGTGCGTCGCTTTGTTGGGCGGGGCCTTGCGCACGCGCCAGCGCCTGACCGGGCAAATGGCCGATGCGCTGTCGGAGCTTTATCTCGCCTCTGCCGTGCTGAAGCGCTACGAGGATGACAGCCAGCCTCTGGCCGACCGCCGGATCGTAGAGATGGCGCTGCGCAATTCCCTGTTCCGCTTCTATTCCGCGCTGCAGGAGGTGACGCGCAACTTTCCCGTCTTTGGCGTAGGCTGGATGCTGCGCCGGCTGGTGTTCCCGCTCGGCTTCCCGGCGCGCCCGGCAAGCCACGCCGTGGGCAAGGCGGCGGTGCGCGCGGCGCTCGGTCCCGGCGAGGTCCGCGACCGGCTCACCCGCGACATCTACATCAGCCGCGACGCGAACGATCCGATGGGCGTCCTGGAGGTCGCTTTAGAGAAAATCATCGAGGCCGAACCCGCCGAGCGCAAGGTCGAAAAGGCGCTCAAATCCGGCATGATCCGCCGCTCGCTAGATCGCGACTGGCTGGGCGACGCGGAGTCGAAGGGCATCATCTCCGCCGCGGAAGCCAAGCTATTGCGTGAGACCGAAGAACTGGTGTTCAAGGTCATTTCCGTGGACCACTTCAATGCGGAGATGGTGACCGGGCGCTCCCGGAGCATGCGCGACACCGGCCCCGATGAAACCAAATCCGGGTCCAATGAGCCTGCCCACGCAAGCTGGCACGAAGACCACAGCCGCGTGAGCGAACCCGCCGATATCGAAACCGTTGAGCGCCGCGGCGACAATGATGGCGGCGTGCAGGCCGCAGAATAATGCAACAGACTGGGAGCGAGATGTCATACGAACTGAGCGATCTGAAACATTGGCGCTTCGATATCGACGTCGACAACATAGCGTGGGCGTGGTTTGACTGCGCAGGCCAGCGGATGAACACGCTGGGCCGTGAGCCGGTCGAGGAACTGGTGCGGATCGTGAGTACGGTCGAAAACGCGGCGCAGCGTGGCGACGTCAAGGGCATCGTGTTCATCTCCGCCAAGCGCGACAACTTCATAGCCGGCGCGGATATCGGAGAATTCGACGCACTGCGCACAGAGAAGGATGTCGAGGATGTCATCAACCCGGTGATCGAACTGTTCAACCGGGTTGAGCGGCTGAAGGTGCCAGCGGTCGCGGCGATCAACGGCTACTGTCTCGGCGGCGGGCTGGAGTTCGCGATGGCCTGCCATTACCGCGTCGCGACGCGCGACGAGGGCACGCGGATCGGCCTGCCGGAAGTCAAACTCGGCATCATTCCGGGACTGAACGGCACGGTGCGCATGCTGAAGCTCGCCGGTCCTGTTCAGGGCATGCAGGCGATGCTGACCGGCAAGATGCTGCGCCCGGGCGCAGCGCGCGGCATGGGGCTGGTCGATGCGCTGGTGCCGAGCCGCAACGAACTGCCCTGGACCGCGCGAAAGGCTGTGCTGCAGAAACGCAAGTCAAGGGGCGGCTCGTGGTTGAAGCGGCTGATGACGGTGTCCCCCGCGCGCAGCTATCTCGCCAAGCGCATGCGTCAGGAAACCGGGAAGAAGGTCCGGCAGGACCACTATCCCGCGCCTTACAAGCTGATCGATCTCTTCGAGCGCTATGGCGGCGATGCGCAGCGCATGGCCTCCGCTGAATCGCGCACTTTCGTGCCGCTGATGATCAGCGAAACCTCGCGCAACCTGCGCCGCGTATTCCGCCTCTCCGAGATGCTCAAGGATCAGGCGCCCAAGGGCAGCTTCAAGCCGCTGCGCCTGCACGTCGTCGGCGCGGGCACCATGGGCGGGGACATCGCGGCGTGGGGCGTTATCTCCGGCTTCGAGGTCTCGCTGCAGGACCAGACGCAGGAGCCGGTGAACAAGGCGCTCGGCCGCGCGAAACAGCTCTTTAAAAAGCGGATGCGCTCTGCCCGCGATGTGGACGTTGCCATGCAACGGCTGATCGCGGACGTGCCGGGCGCGCACGTCAAGCGCGCCGATGTGGTAATCGAGGCGATCTTCGAGAACCTCGACGTCAAGCGCAAGGTGTTCGCCGAGCTTGAGAAATGGGTCAAGCCCGGCGCGGTGCTGGCGACCAACACATCCTCGCTGCGGATCGAGGATATCGCCGAGGCGCTGAATGACCCCGGCCGGCTGATCGGCCTGCACTTCTTCAATCCGGTTGCGCAGATGCCGCTGGTGGAGGTCGTCAAGGGCGAGCAGTCGCGGCAAGAGGAGGTCGAGAAGGGCGCGGCGTTCGTCACCGCGATCAGCAAGATGCCGCTGATCGTGAAGAGCTGCCCCGGCTTCCTCGTCAACCGGGTGCTGGCGCCCTACCTGCTCGGCTCGATCGGCCGCTATCAGGAAGGCACCCCTAAGGAGAAGCTCGACGCCGCGGCGGAGAAATTCGGAATGCCGATGGGACCGATCGAACTCGCCGACGTCGTCGGCCTCGATGTGTGCATGAACGTCAATGAAACGCTTGGCTCTGGGGCCTCAAAGGACAACGACCTCGCGCGGCTGGTCAGCGCCGGCAAGCTCGGCAAGAAGACCGGCGAAGGCTTCTACAAGTGGGAAAAGGGCAAGGCGCAGAAGGCCGAAGCCAACTACGACGAAAGCGAGTTGGAGCGGCTCGGCGAGGAGATGCTCAAGCCTCTGATCGACGAATGCGAACGCGCGCTGGAAGACGAAATCGTCGCTGACGCCGATCTGGTCGATGCCGGCGTGATATTCGGCACCGGCTTTGCACCCTTCCGCGGCGGGCCGCTGCACTATCGCCGCTCGCAGAACAAGACCGGCGAGAGCGCTGCACAGCAGGCCGCCTGAACATCAACGAAGAGAGCCAAGTCATGCGAAAGATTGCCGTCATCGGAGGCGTGCGCACGCCCTTCTGCCGCTCGCACACCGCCTATGCCGACCTCACCAACCTCGACATGATGACCACGGCGCTCAACGGCCTGTCGGAGCGCTTCGGGCTGAAGGGCAAGCATATCGACGAGGTAGTGGGCGGCGCGGTCGTCACCCACGCCAAGGACTGGAATCTCGCGCGCGAAGCCGTGATCGGCACCGATCTCGCCCCCTCGACGCCCGGCATCACCATGATGCAGGCCTGCGGCACGAGCCTTCAGGCTGCGCTGGGCAGCGGCGCGAAAATCGCCACGGGCCAGATCGACTGCGCCATCGCCACGGGGTCGGATTCAGTGTCCGACGCGCCGATCGTGTTCAACCGCAAGTTTGCCCAACGCCTCGTCAAGACTTCGCGCGCCAAGGGCGTCGGCCAGAAGATCAAGCAGTTCGGCGACTTCAAGCCGGCCGAGTTGGCTCCGCAGGCGCCAAACGTCAACGAGCCGCGCACGGGCCTGTCGATGGGACAGCACTGCGAGCTGATGGCCAAGGAGTTCGAGATCCCGCGCGAGGAGCAGGATCTGCTGGCCTACAACAGCCACAGGAATGCCGCGCAGGCGTACAAGGACGGTTTCCTGGATGACATGATCGTGCCGTGCGCGGGCGTGTTCCAGGACAATAACATCCGCGCGGACATCGACCTGGAGAAGATCGGCACGTTGAACCCGGCCTTCGACAAGTCAAAACGCGGCACGCTGACCGCTGCCAACTCCACGCCGCTGACCGACGGCGCATCCGCGGTGCTGATTTCCTCGGAGGACTGGGCGAAGGAACACGGCCTCGTACCGCAGGCTTATATCATCGAGGGTCAGACCGCGGGCATCGACTTCGTCGGCGGACGCGGCCTCTTGATGGCTCCGGCGATCGCAGTATCGAAGATGCTGGAGCGCGCCGGGCTCACCTTGCAGGACTTCGATTTCTACGAAATCCATGAAGCTTTCGCCGCGCAGGTGCTGAGCACACTGAAGGCATGGGAGTCTGCGGAATATTGCCGCGAGGTGCTTGGCCGTGATGCACCGCTCGGCGAGATCGACCGCTCCAGGCTGAATGTGCGCGGCTCCTCCATCGCTTTTGGCCACCCGTTCGCGGCGACCGGCGCGCGCATTACGGCGCATCTGGCCAAGCTGCTCAACGAAAACGGCGGCGGACGCGGGCTGATCTCGATCTGCACTGCGGGCGGGATGGGCGTTGCGGCGATCCTGGAAGCGCCGCGCACAGAACAGGCCGCCTGACCGGGGCGAGGTGACGGGCGAAGCTCACCCTGTCACTCCTCGGATTTCAATTGGTTGCAGCACTGCTCACGGATCGCCGCCAGTTCCTCCAGCGTGGAGTCGATATCGGCGCGCTTTCGCTCGAGGTCCTCGATCGCCTGCTCAACCTTGTTCAGAAGGTGCCGCGTTTGCAGCTTCTGCCCCGGATCGCGGTCGTACAGGTCAAGATACTCCGCGATCTCCTGAAGCGAGAAGCCAAGCCGCTTGCCACGCATGATGAGCAGAAGCCTGGCGCGGTCGCGCCGGTCATAGACCCGGTTAAGGCCCACCCTCCGGGGCTTCAGAAGTCCCTTGGTTTCGTAAAAGCGCACGGCACGTTGGCTGATGCCAAGCTCCTCGGCCAGTTCCCCGATGCCGTACAGCTCCGGCTGCCTGCCCATCGGCGTGCCATCGGCGCTTGGACGTGCAGCACGGGAAGTCGACTGTCGGTGCTTGGGCATCGATGGGAAACCGGTCCTCGAATTTGCAACGCGCATGCAGGTGGTGCCGCTTCGACGGCTGCCGCAGTATGGACATGTTTTCATTCGCTGAAAAGCGGCCCTCCGTGCGACGACTGTCACTTTCATAACACAATCGCCACCAAGATGGGGGCAAGCGGGGCGGTGGGTCAGAACGCTGCTTCTGCGGGGCGCAAGCGCAGATCGGTCTTCCACGGGGCTCCCACAAAGGCACGGAAGAGCTATCCGGCGCTGGACTTCAACGCCGTTTCCAATTAATGGGGAACGGCAGCACCATGTGGTCAGACAATTGCTCTGCGCTTCGGTTGCCGGACAGCCCGCAAGGTGTGACAGACAAGCCAGCCAGAACAGGTACGGGGGATTAAGATATGGACGAAGTGGCTTCCAAGATCGTCGATATCCTCAAGAAGAATATGAAGGAGCCGCCCGAGACGATCCCGCTGGACACGAAACTGAGCGACCTTGAGATCGAGTCGCTCGATCTCGCCGTGATCGTGTTCGACATCGAAGACAGCTTCGGCATCGAAATCCCGTACAACGCCAACGAGGAGATGGAGGACTTCGCCACAGTCGGCTCGGTGGTCGACAGAGTCCGCCAACTTGTCGAGAGTTCCGACGCTTCCGGCGCAGTCGCCTGACGCGGAGATGCCCTAGCGAAGGCAGATACCCGCTACCTCGCCAACTCCGCGCGTAACCTGAAACGAACGAGATAATGACAAGATCAAATGGCGCGCGCCGCGTCGTCGTAACCGGGCACGGAGCCGTAACGCCGATCGGCGTGGGGATTGGACCGTTCTGGGAAAGCGTGCGCGCCGGACGCTGCGGCATCGGCGAAATCAAAGGCTTCGATACCAGCGAGCTTTATATCCATATCGCCGGCGAAGTGGACGACTTCGAGCCGCGCAAGCTGCTTGAAAGCAAGCATATCCTGCTGGCAGATCGCTATTCGCAGTTCGCTGGCGTCGCCGCCAAGGAAGCGATGGCGCAAGCCGGTTTCGACGGTCCCGTAGAGAACGGTTTGCGCGCCGCCTGCATCATCGGCTCGGGGATAGGCGGGCTGGTCAGCCTCGAAAAGGGCTACGAAGACTTGTTCCGGCACAACAAGAAGGCCACCCACCCCCTCACGTTGCTGCGCTCGATCGGCTCCTCAGCCGCCGCACATGTCGGCATCGACTATGGCATCAAGGGGCCGTGCTTCGGCACCGTCAGCGCGTGCTCGACAGCCGCGCACGCCATTGGCCTCACCTATCAGCTTA
>CAZYYQ010000043.1:0-12924 GCA_964651275.1 uncultured Hyphomicrobiaceae bacterium
GTACCGGCGCATGGGAGGCCGCGCTCGTCAACACTCTGTCGCCGGGCGATCACGTACTGATGTATGAAACCGGGCATTTCGCCATGCTCTGGCGCAAGATGGCCGAACGGCTTGGGCTTCACCCCATCGTGCTGGAGGGCGACTGGCGGCGCGGCGCGGACCCGGACGCGATCGAGCAGGCGCTGCGCGCAGACGCCGCGCGCGAGATCAACGCGGTCTGCGTCGTCCAGAACGAAACCTCCACCGGCTGCGCCTCGCGCATCGATGAGGTGCGGCGGGCGATTGACGCCGCGGGCCACCCGGCGCTGCTGATGGTGGACACGATTTCCTCACTCGCTTCGATCGACATGCGCATGGACGAGTGGGGCGTGGACATCATCGTCGGCGGCTCCCAAAAAGGTCTGATGCTGCCGCCGGGCCTGTCCTTCAATGCCGTCAGCCCGAAGGCGCTGGAGGCGCACAAGACGGCCAGGATGCCCCGTTCCTACTGGGACTGGGAGGATATGCGCGGCCCAAATGCCAAAGGCTATTTCCCCTACACGCCCGCCACCAACATGCTCTACGGCCTCGTCGAGGCCATCGACATGCTTGAGGAAGAAGGGCTGGACAACGTATTCGCCCGCCACGACCGCTTTGCCGAGGCCACGCGCCGCGCGGTGCAGGGCTGGGGGCTGGAAATGCTCTGCCAGGAGCCGCGCCATCATTCGAGTTCGCTGACCGCCGTGGTCATGCCTGAGGGGCACGATGCAGATGCCTTCCGCAAGGTGGTGCTGACAAACTTCAACATGTCGCTGGGCGCAGGTCTGTCGAAGGTGGCCGGCCGCGTGTTCCGCATCGGGCACCTGGGAGACTTCAACGAACTGAGCCTGATGGGCACGCTATGCGGCGTCGAGATGGGCCTTGCCATGTCCGGCGTGCCTCATCGCAAGGGCGGGACGCAGGCCGCGCTTGATTTTCTTGTCCAGAACTCGCCTTATCGGGAGACGGTAAAGACCGCTGCCGAGTAAGCGCCTTAGCGGCATCGCAATTTCCCTACCGCTATGGTATTCACCTCGCACTAACAGTTTGAAAGGGAGGAACAAAACGATGAAATTCAAGCAAATCTTGCTGGGCCTTGCCGCATTGGCTTTGACGGCAACGCCGGCGCTCTCCGCGGACATGGTCCTGCGCTTCGGCCATGTCGGCAAGCCGGGATCGCTGTTCGACTTGTCGGCGACCGAGTTCGCGCGCCGCGCCAACGAAAAGCTCGGCGAGAAGGCCGAGGTGCAGGTGTTCGGCTCGTCGCAGCTTGGCAATGACTCGGAGCTTCTGCAAAAGCTGAAGCTGGGTCAGGTGACATTCTCGCTGCCGTCTTCGGTGATGTCGTCCGTTTCGCCGGAGTTTGGCGTGTTCGAGATGCCCTACATCATCCAGAACCGTGACCACATCCGCCGCGTCTCGCAGGAGATGCTCGACGACACGTTCCAGCCTGCCGCCGAAGCGAAAGGCTACAAGATCCTCGCGTTCTGGGAAAACGGCTTCCGCAATATCACCAACAACGTCCGGCCCATCAACAAGCCGGAAGACCTGGAAGGCGTCAAGCTGCGCACGCCAAAGGGTGAGTGGCGCGTGAAAATGTTCAAGGCCTACGGCGCCAACCCGACGCCGATGGCTTTCTCCGACGTGTTCACCGCGCTCAAGACCGGCGTAATCGACGGGCAGGAAAACCCGTACGCGCAGATCGCCTCGGCCAAGTTCCAGGAAGTGCAGGATTATCTCTCGATCACCGGCCACGTCTACACGCCGGGCTATATCCTGGTCGGCAAGAGCAAGTTCGAGAGCTTGCCAGAAGATGTGCAGGCTGCGCTTCAGGAAGCAGCTCTTGAGACCCAGGAATATGTCTACGAGACCGCAGCGCGCCTTGAGGAGGAGTTGCTGACGGAGATCGCCGCGCAGACCGAGGTCAACGAGGCCGACAAGCAGGCGTTCATCGACGCCTCCAAGCCGATCTACGACGAGTTCGCCTCGACCGTGGACGGTGGCGACAAGCTGGTCGAGCGCGTGATGAGCCTAGCTCCCACCAACTGACGCCCTGCGAAGATAGCGCCTCGCCCATTTCGGGCGGGGCGTACCACCCGACCCTTGGCGCTGATCCGCAGTTTCGGACAGCGTACCATTCCGTCAGAGGTTGCGCCGATGCGACAGGCCGCCCGTCTGCTCGGGCTCGTGCTTGAGTGGTTCCTGATCGTCCAGATGTTCGCGCTGTCGATCATCGTGATTTACGCGGTGATCTCGCGGAAGATGGGCGCGTCGCTGAGCTGGTACGACGAGATCGCAGCCATCCAGCTTGCCTGGATCACCTATTACGGCGCGGCGCTGGCGGCCTTGCGCCGCCGCCATATCGGCTTCGACGGCGTGCTGCTTGCCATGCCGGTGCCCGCGCGCCGCGTGGCGGTCATCATAAGCGAAGTCCTGGTCATCGGCTTCTTCGCCTTGCTGACCTGGTCCGGCTGGCAAGTCGTGCAAGTGATGGAGGGGATGTCGCTGGTCAGCCTGACCTTCATCCCGGTGCAGCTTACGCAGTCCGTGATCCCGATTGGCGGCGCCCTGTTCATCATCTGCAGCCTGCTGAGCTTCCCCGACTATTATCGTCTGACCATGGCGGGCATCTCGTTTGAGCACCCCGAGATCATCGAGGAAAAATCGGCATGATCGTCCTTGCCATCTTCCTCGCGCTCGTGGCGATGATCTTCATCAACGTGCCGATCGCCGTCGCGCTGGCGATCGCCGGGGTGCTCGGCATCGTCGCGGCTGAAGGCACGAGCGCGCTCATCACCATCGCGCTCGACATGTACAACGGCGCCAGCAAGTTTTCGCTCATCGCGATCCCGATGTTCGTGCTCGCCGGCGCGATCATGAACGCCTCGGGCATCACGCAGCGGCTTATCGACTTCGTGTCCGCGCTGATCGGCTTCGTCCGCGGCGGCCTGGCGATGGTCAATGTCGGTGTGTCGCTGTTCTTCGCGGAAATCTCCGGTTCTGCGGTCGCCGACGTGGCCGCGCTCGGCTCGGTCATGATCCCGCAGATGAAAAAGCGCGGCTACAGTGCGCCGTTTGCGGCCGCGCTCACCTCTTCCTCTGCGTCGCTCGCGATCATAATACCGCCGTCGATCCCGATGATTTTGTACGGCGTATCCTCCGGCGCGTCGATCGAGCAGCTATTCGTGGCTGGCGTGGCACCGGGGATGCTAGGCGGTGCGGGCATGATGTTGCTGTGCTGGTATTTCGCGCGCCGCTACAATCTTCCCGTCGAGGCCGCGTTTGACTTGCCACGCCTGCGCCAGACCTTCCTCGCCGCGCTGCCGACTTTCGCGCTCCCGGTCATCATCCTTGGCGGCATCTTCGGCGGCTTCGTCACTGCGACCGAGGCGGGCGGGCTGGCCGTAGCTGCCGCGATCATCATCGGCTTCTGGTATCGCGAGACGGATTTCAAGCAGCTTCGTCTCGCCATGCTGGACGGCGCCATGCAGACCGCTGTCGTGATGGTGCTGGTTGCTGCGTCGGTGCTGATGGGCGGCTTCCTGACCCGCGCGCAAATCCCGCAAGACCTTGCGACGGCGCTGCTCAACCTGACGGAAAACAAGTTCGTGATCCTCGCGATCCTGAACGTGTTCTTCCTGGTAATCGGTTTCTTCCTCCATTCGGCCGCGGCAATCATACTTGTGGTGCCGATTGTTGTACCGCTCATTACGCAAGTCGGCATCGACCCGGTACATTTTGGACTGGTGGTCACGCTCAATCTGGCGATTGGCCAGCAGACCCCGCCTGTTGCGAGCGTGCTGATCACCGCGTGCTCGATAGCACGGGCAAATGTCTGGGATGTCAGCAAGGTCAATATCTACTTCATCGCGGTCCTGTTATTCGTGCTACTTTTATGCACCTACGTGCCGGTCGTGCCGATGTTCCTCGTTGAATACTTCTATCGTTAGGGGCGAGCCATGAGCGAAACCAACGAACTGCTCTACGACATCCGCGATGGCGTGGGCTGGATCACGTTCAACCGCCCGGAAGCGCGCAACGCCTTCACCTTCGCAATGTATCAGCGCTTGCGCGACATCTGCACGGGGCTTGAGCCGGGCGGCGAGGTCCGCGCGCTCGTGATGTGCGGCGCGGGCGGCAAGGCGTTCGGCGCGGGCACGGACATGAGCCAGTTCCGCGCGTTTTCAAAGCCGGAGGACGCATGGGGCTATGAGGAGCGCATGGAGCTCGTGTTCAGCGCCATCGAGGCTTGTCCGGTGCCGACCATCGCGGCCATCAACGGCGCCTGCACGGGCGGCGGCGCGGCGATCGCAGCGGCCTGCGACCTGCGGGTGGCCAGCCCGACGCTGAAATTCGGCTTCCCCGTAGCGCGCACGCTTGGCAACTGCCTGTCGGTGTCCAATCTGGCGCGGCTGAGCGAGATCATGGGCGCGGCGCGCGTGCGCGAAATTCTGATGACGGCGCGGCTCGTCGAGGCGGAGGAGGCCAAAGCCATCGGGTTGGTGTCCGAAATCGCCGACGACCCGGACGCGCGTGCGGCGGATCTGGCGGCAACCGTCGCCGGGCACGCCCCGCTGACCCTGCGCGCGACGAAGGAAGGCCTGCGCCGACTGCGCGCCGCCGCCGCGCAGATCGATGACCGCGACCTGATCGCCATGTGCTACATGAGCGCAGATTTCCGCGAGGGGCTGGAGGCGTTTCTCGGCAAGCGCAAGCCGAATTGGCAAGGGAAGTAGCCATGGCCGCCGCGACCCATGGCCCGCTTGCGGGCATGCGCGTGATCGAGCTTGCGCACATCATGGCCGGCCCCGTCTGCGGCCTGATGCTCGCGGATATGGGCGCGGACGTCATCAAGGTCGAGAAGCCGCAGGGCGACGACACGCGCCGCTTTACGCCGCCGGAAATCGAAGGCGAAGCGGCTGCCTTCATGATGATGAACCGCAACAAGCGCGGGATTGCGCTGGACCTGAAGCAGGGGGCCGCGCGCGAGGTGCTGTTCCGGCTCATTCGTGATGCGGATGTCCTGATCGAGAACTACCGCCAGGGCACGATGGAGAAGCTCGGGCTTGGCTACGAGACGCTACGCGCGTCCAACCCCGGCCTGATCTATGTCGAGATTTCCGGCTTCGGGCGGACGGGGCCTTATGCCGGGCGCGGCGGTTTCGACCTGATCGCGCAGGGCATGTCAGGGCTGATGTCGATCACAGGCGAAGGGCCGGGCCGTCCGCCGGTGAAGGTCGGGCCGCCCGTATCGGACATCACTGCAGGCATCCTCGGCGCCATGGCGGTATCCGCGGCCTATGCCCACAAGCTCAAGACCGGCGAGGGCCAGAAGATTGACACCTCGCTGTTCGAGGCCGCGATCACGCAGACCTATTGGCAATCAGCAATCGCGCTGGCGACCGGCGTATCCCCCGGCCCGATGGGATCGGCCCACCCGCTCAACGCGCCCTATCAGGCGTTCGAGACAGCCGACGGCTGGATCAACATCGGCGCGGCCAACCAGGCGAACTGGGAGAGGCTGATCGCCGTGCTCGGCGCGCCCGAGTTGAACGACGACCTGCGCTTTTCATCGAATGCGGCGCGCATGGCCCATCTCGACGAACTATCCGAGACGCTCAACGCCATGTTCCGCGCGCGCATAACTGATGAGTGGCTGGAGCTGCTGGACGCCGCCGGGGTGCCCGCCGGGCCGGTGCTCTCCATCACCGAGATGCATGCCGACCCGCAGACCCGGGCCCGCGAAATGGTTGTCGCCACGCAGCACCCAGTCGCCGGGGAGGTCGAGACGATCGGCCTGCCGGTGAAGTTCTCCGCCACGCCCGGCGGCGTACGCCGTCACGCCCCGACGCTCGGGATGCACACCCGCGAAGTGCTGGCCGAACTGGGCTATGAGACGGGCGATATCGAACGGCTCGTGGCGAGCGGCGCCGCGATCGTGGCCGGGATGCCTCTATGAGAGCGCAGGTTGCGCTGTAGCATCGAGGAATTCTTGCTGGGCGCAAGAAACCTGTGCCGACCCTGGTTCCGCGATGGGAACCGGTTTTTCGGCACAAGCACCAATTTACCGACTACGAAAGGGATTTTCAGGGAGGTGCGCGGCTGATCCCCCGGAAGGCTCAGGCCCCACGCTCCACCGGCATACCGCTCGCCATATCGGTAGCTATGTGCGGGTACGCCAGTCCTTTCCACGCGGCCAGACCGCCCGCCATGTGCCGCACATGCGTCCAGCCCGCAGCGAGGCACGCCTGCGCCACGCGCTGCGACCGCACGCCGGAGCCACAATGGAACACCACCGGCTTGCCGCCGGGGTCAGGCAGGCGCCTAGCGTCAAACGACGACATCGGGAACAGCAGCGCACCGTCGATGCGCTCGAAGGCATATTCTGCCGGGGTGCGGACATCGATCAATACGATCTCGTTACGGTCATAGAGCGCCCGCACCTCCTCCGGTGATAACGTCTCCAGCGTTCCGCCAGCCATCTGTTCATAATCCGCCACGTCGATTCCCTCCGGCTCTTCTGTCTCGCCCTCTGAAATCTGCCTCAGGCCGCAAATTGCAGCGCCACGATCTTCTCATAATAAGCATTGGTCGCCGCCAGTTCGTCGTGACGCCCCTGCGCCGTAATCCGCCCGTCCTGCACCAGCGCGATTCGGTCCGCTTCCTTTACCGTCGAAAGCCGGTGTGCAATCACCAGTATCGTCTTCCGGCCCGCCTGCGCTCGAATATACTCCTTGATGAGTTGCTCGTTTTCCGCATCGAGCGAAGAGGTCACCTCATCGAGCAGCAGGATCGGCGCGTCCTTGATGATGGCGCGGGCCATGTTGAGCCGCTGCGCCTGGCCGCCGGAGATCAGCGTGCCAAGCTCGCCGACATCGGTGTCATAGCCTTCCGGCAGCGCGGCAATCACGGCGTGCAGCCCGACCGCCCGGCAAGCGGCCTCGATCTGCGCCTGCTCCACCGCCGGATTGCGCAGGCTCAGATTGTCGCGGATCGAACCGGCGAAGATGAAATTCGACTGGCTGACGAAGGATAGAGCGTCGCGCAGCGCGGCATTGTCCATATCGGCGATATCGGCGCCGAACATCTCGATGCGCCCGGAGTCGGGTGCATGAAACTTCAGGAGCAGCTTGAACAGGGTCGATTTGCCTGCACCTGAGGGCCCGACGAGCGCCACCATCTCGCCCGGGCGCACCGACAGGTCGAGGCCGCGCAGGATCGGCGTTTCGGCGTCGTAGGCGAAGTGTACTCCGCGAAAGGCTATGGCAGGCTCAGCTGCGAGGCGATCCGTGCTCTCGAGCGCACCGCTGGAGGTGGGCAGCTTTTTGGTACCGCTTGGCTCGGACGCATTGGTGTTCAGCAGATCGAATACCGTCTGCACGCCAATGAATGCCTTGCGCAGATTGACCCGCATCTGGCTCAAACGTCGCGCCGGATCTGCGGCCAGCAGCAGCGCAGTCAGGAACGACATGAACGTGCCGGGGTCGTAAGCGCCCGAAGTCATGCGCGTCCCGGCATAGAGGATCGCCAGCGCAACCGCAATACCGCCCATGGTATCGAGCATGGGGATCGGCGCGGCCTGCAATACGGCCATCCGGTCGCGTCGGTCTTGTATCCGGCTGATAACCTCCTGCGAGGCCTCCCGCTGCGCGCGCTCCAGATTGTATGCCTTGATGACGGAAATGCCCTGCACGGTCTCCCGCACCAGCCGGTTGAGATCGGCAAACCCGGCCAGTTCATCCCTGCTGAGCTGCTTGAGACGGCGGATCAGAACCGACACGCCGTAGAACACGACCGGCGCAACCGTGAAGCTGATCAGCGTCAGCATCGGGTCCTGGATCAGCATCACGATGACGAGGCCGACCAGCGTCACCAGATCGCGCAGACCGTTGACCAGCACCAGGTTGAGGATAGAGTAGAATGCCTGCGCGCCCTGGTTGAAGCGCATGAGCAACCCGTCGGAGCCGTTATCGCTGAAAAACGAGACGCGCTGCGAAAGCGCATGATTCATCAATCGCTGCTGGACGTCCGCGACCATCGCATTCGAGATGCGCTTAGACAGCACGGTCTGGAAATAGGTACTCAAGCCTTTGGCCAGGAAGATCGCCAGCACCAGCACGACAAGCGGCACCAGCAACCCGGCCTGCTGCTCGACGAAGACGCTGTTGACGACATCCTTCACCAGCCATGCCGTGACCGCCGTTGCGCCCGCGGCGATGCCGATCAGCACGAAGATGACGATGTAGCGCCGCCAATAGAGGTGGAAATATTCACGGAAAAGCTGGAGGAACAGCTCGACATCGCCTTCGCGGACCTTCTCGATCCAGCCCGCCAGGCGGCGCGACCACCATCCCTTGCTCGAAACGCGCGCCAACAGCGCCTCCATATCCCACCATCGCCACCAAGGGCGGAAATCTCAGGCAATATCGGATAGAGCATCGCGACGGTGAACGCAAAGGGCGGTTTGTCCTTCGGGCCTGCGTGCCATCCGCGCGGGCGACGGGAGCGGTTGCCGATCAGTCCTCGCTGTCGTCCGGCTGATACGCCATCCAGCCGCGCGCAGTCAGATGCTCCTGCGGCAGGAACCGCGTCTTGTAGGCCATCTTGGGCGAATTCCTGATCCAGTAACCCATGTAGACATAGGGCAGCCCTTCGCGCCGTGCCTGTTCGATATGCTCCAGAATGATGTAGCTGCCAAGGCTGCGCCACGAGAGTTCGGGGTCGAAGAAACTGTAGACGAGCGACAGCCCGTCACTGAGCCGGTCGCATAGCGCCACAGCCACCAGCGGCCAATCCTGCGGGTCGGCGTCCGGGGCAGCGTCAGCCGGGCGCTGGCGGTATTCGCTCAGGAAGGTGTCGATCACGCTGTCGCGCACCATCATGGAGTAGTCCAGAGCGGTCATGTCGGCCATGCCGCCATCAGCGTGGCGGGCGCTGACATAGTCGCTGAACACGGTGTATTGCTCTGCCGACGGCACCGGGGCGACGCGCTCAACATACAGATCACGGTTCCGGTTCCAGATGCGCTTGTGCGTGCGTCTGCGCTCGAACCCATCCACGACGATGCGCACCGACACACAAGCCGAACAGTTCTCGCAGTACGGAATGTAGGCAATGTTCTGGCTGCGCCGGAAGCCGTTGGTCAGCAGGTTGTCGATGATCGCCGTGGATTTGCCAGGCACAAGGTGCGTGAACAGCTTGCGTTCGCGCCGGTCAGGCAAATATGGGCAGGGCTGCGGTGCCGTAATGTAAAACTCGGGAAATCGCCTGGCGTGTCTGGACACGGTCCACTCCGCTTCATGCCGGGTCGTGGCGGCAAACCCCGCCATCCACCACCCCAGATAGAAACGGTAACGGAACAATCCAAGGCAAATCAAGCGCGCTGCGCAGGCTCAGGAAACCGCGGCGTTTTCAACCAGATGCTGCACCGCATTGAACAGCAGCACGAGGTCCTGCGGGCGCGACATCTGATGCGCCCCGTCGCGCACGAGGTGGAGATGTGCGTCCTCGCGTGTCAGCCGCTCGATCAGCGCCAGCGAATGGCGCCATGGCACATCCAGATCGGCCATGCCCTGAAGGATGCGCACCGGCGCGCCGGGGTCGATGGGCATGTCAGGCGGGACAAGATGTGTCTTGCCCTCTTCGATCAGCCCGCGCGTGATCGGATAGCCCGCCGGATCATACTCCGAAGGGCGCATGAAGTGGCCTTCACGCTCGATCTGTTCGCGAGCGTCCTGCGGCAATTCGTTCCAGATCAGTTCGGTCATGTTCCAGGCCGGTGCGATCAGGACGAGGCCTGCGATTCGTGCGGCGCGTTCCGGCGCCTCGCGGATGAGCAGGCGCATCAGCAACAGCGCGATCCAGCCGCCCATGCTGGAGCCGACGACGATCGTCCTTGCCGGGTCGGCCCATTCCAGCACCGCGCGGCTCTGCGCCAGCCAGTCGCCGATTGTGCCGTCCTCAAAGCGCCCGCCGGATTCGCCGTGACCGGAATAATCGAGAGCCAGGAAACCGTAGCCGTGCCACGCGCTCCAGTCGGCGAGCGCGGTCGCCTTGGTGCCGCGCATGTCGGATTTGAAGCCGGACAGCCACATCACGGTCGGGCGCTCCGGCGCTGACGGCGCGCGCCAGATGGCGGCGATCTCGGTCGTGTGGCCCTTGGCGTCCGCAACAGGGATCATCTGCGTGCGCAAGGACGATTGATTGTTCTGGGTGCTCATCCTATGGTTCTGCTTCCTTTTTCGCCGTTGGCGACAAGCATCACAAATTTCGGCGATGGTTCAAGCGTGACCGGCCCTGCCTCCCCGACAATACTTCAGGTTGTGCCCGAACTGGATACCGGGGGCGCGGAGAAGTCCACGATCGAGATGGCCGAAGCCGTGACGCGCGCGGGCGGCGTATGCCTGGTCGCCTCGCAGGGCGGGCGCATGGAGCCGGCACTCTCCGAAGCTGGAGGAGAACTTATCCGGCTGCCGCTTGCCACCAAGAACCCGCTACGCATCATGTCCAATATCAGCACGCTGCGCCTGCTGATCGGAGGGCGCGGCGTCGATCTCGTTCATGCGCGCAGCCGCGCCCCGGCGTGGAGCGCATTGGCTGCCGCGCGTCTGGCCCGAGTGCCGTTCGTGACCACCTATCACGGTGCCTACAACCAGAACTCCCGCGCAAAGAGCCTCTATAACTCGGTCATGGCGCGCGGCGACATCGTGATCGCCAATTCGCAGTATACGTTCGAGTTGCTCATGCACCGTCATGGCACGCCGCCCGGGCGGGTCCGGGTGATCTATCGCGGCGTGGATACTGATCGCTTCGCGCCGGAGGTCGTCTCGCCGGAGCGCGTCGCGGCTCTGCGCGCGGCGTGGGGCGTCTCGCCGGAGGCGCGTATCGTGCTTCAGGTGGCGCGGCTTACCCGCTGGAAGGGGCAGGATCTTGTGATCGCCGCCGCGGCGCGTCTGCTGAAACAGGCGGATATGGCGGATGTTGCTGTGGTGCTGGCAGGCGATGCGCAGGGACGGCATGACTACGAGCGCCAACTGCGCCAGATGATCGCCGCGGCTGGCCTCACCGATCGAATCAGGCTGGTTGGCCATGTCGAGGATGTGCCCGCCGCCTGCCGGTCCGCCACGCTCGTTGTGGTCGCCTCGCGGGAGGCCGAAGCCTTTGGCCGCGCGTCGGCGGAAGCGCAAGCCGCAGAGCGCCCGGTCATCGTCTCGGACCGTGGCGCACTGCCAGAAACACTGCGCCCGGCCGGACGCGTTGGCGCGGAGGAGGCGACCGGATGGCTCATCGCGCCCGATGAGCCGCAAGCGCTGGCGGCATGTCTGGAGACCGCGCTGCGCCTGCCGCCGCAAACATTGACGCGGATGGGCGCTCGCGGCCGGGCGCATGTCACCGCGCGATTCACAGCCCGCGCGATGCAGGAAGCCACGCTCAATGTTTATGACGAGCTGCTAGGCACGACGCTCGCTAAACGATTTCGTGACGCCTCGTCAGACAATTCAGCGGCAGCAGTGATTGGAATGGACGAGCAGGTCCGCGAAGTAACCTAGAGCGCGAAAAAAAGCTGTCTCGCGGGCATGTTCCTGTTTCATTGGGCGCGAAATTGTTTATGAATATCAACATGAGATGCCGGTGGTTGCGGATCGGTTCCGGTTTCTCCTGGCTGATCTCGGCGGATCGATGAGCCGCGCGACGACCAGAGCAGCCCGCCGCCGCGCAGAGCGGACCGCGGGACCTGGAAACGGCGGGTCTTCGATCCAGTGACAAGGTCTCTTAACTGACGCCGGACCATCCGCTGGTTCGGCGTTCTTTTTGACGCCGATGCTTTCACGGCTCGCGTCATTCTGACAACCATCCTTCAAGCCTGCCTGTGTCCGGCAGGCCGCCCGTGTGAACGAGCTTGCCATCCACGGACAGGCCCGGCGTGGACATGACGCCCGCCATCGCGATGAATTTCGGATCGGCGACCTTTTCGACCTCCACGTCCACGCCGAGCCGTACGGCAGCCTCCTTCACCATCTGCTCAACCGCGTCGCAGCGCTTGCAGCCCGGTCCGTAAACCTTGACCTTCTTCATGATCGTCTCCTTCGCATGTGAATGATCGGTCCCGTTATCTCTTGGAAATGTCTTTGTAGTCGTTGTCCTTGCGCCGCCCCAAACCTGGGCAAGGCGGCTGCGGCCATTGATAGCCTGCGCTGTCAATTAGCCTGAAGGTCTCGGACAACGGACGGCTCACGATGGTTCTGGCGTAGTCCCACTGCAATTGCTGGAACAGTTCGAAGTCGGCCGTGGTGGCATCACCCGCCTCGATTTTGCTCATCTGCTTGCGCACTTCCGTCGGGTAGGCTTCCTCACGCACCAGCACGCGCGCTGTCTTGCCGGTTGATACCCGCTGCACCACGAACTCGCTCGCCGTGAGGGTCTTGTCGATCAGATGCGAGCCGAACCGGGTACGCGCCCCGGTCAGATAAGCAGCCACGTCACCCCCGCAGGCCGAGTTGTTGGAGGCAATCCGCAAGTCCGTACGGTCAACCACGCCGTCGGGGAAAATCTGGTCGAAAGCCAGCCGCAACGCGCCTGCTGCTTCCACGAGACCGCCGCAGAAATGGCCATGGAACTTCATCAGATCGGCCAGCGTGACGGTCTTGAGTGCGGCATCATAGCGCCCGTATTTGTTAACCGTATCGCGAACGCGAAAAGCTGGCGCGTATTCGGCGTTCATCAGCCAGCCCGGTGCCTGCCATTCGTTTTCTTGTGCGCCCAACGGCGTGGCGGCAGCAAGCGCAAGAATGCACAATGCGATACTGCCGCCGGCGAGAGATCGTGCGAGTGTCATTTTCCATACTCCGTTCACAGGATCGCGTTGAACAAGAAGCCGACGGCCAGAATGCCGCTCGCCACCACCGC
>CAZYYQ010000044.1:0-12905 GCA_964651275.1 uncultured Hyphomicrobiaceae bacterium
CGGCTGCCGAGATCGCGCGCCAGCCCGCGCGTCAGGCCGATCAGCCCGAATTTCGTCATCGCGTAAAGGCCAAGCCCCGGCGAGGGCGCCCTGAGGCCGAAGCTGCTCGCCATGTTGATGATCGTGTCGCCCGCGCCCATGCCTTCGGCTGCGGCCAGCGACGCGGCGTAAGGCCCGCGCAGGTTGACGGCCACGCTGCGCTCGAAATCGGCGTCTGCGGTGTCGGGCAGCGGCTTGCCGTCGAAAATGCCGGCGTTGTTGACGAGAATGTTCAGCCCACCGAGCCGCTCCCGCGCCGTGGCCACTGCCGCCCGCATTTCCTCGGCAGAGCCGGCATCCGCGCGGATCGCCTCGCCCGTCACGCCGTGCGCGCGGACATCCGCCACGACGGCCTCGGCGCTGTCCGGCGAATTGAGGTAGGTGATCGCGACAGCCGCGCCTTCAGCCGCGAAGCGCCGCGCGATCGCCGCCCCGATCCCCCGGCTCGCACCCGTCACCAGCGCCGCCCTGCCCGTCAGGCGCATGGCCGGCTCACCCCCGCCCGCGAATGGCGCGGGCCAGCCATGTGACCAGCCCGACGCCGCTGATCGCCACCAGCACCATGTCCAGCCCGGCCAGCGTCGGCAGCACCAGCCAGTAAATGTGCCAGTTGTAGGCGAGGATCATGCCCGCCAGCACAACGACGCCGTAGATGCCCAATATGAGCCGGCTGGTTCCGCTGCGCTCTGCCATGCCTTAACCCCTCGCGTGCGGCGTATGCGCGCCTAACTGCCCTGCCCGACAGACGGCTTCACCCCTGAGCCGACATTGCGGAACAGCTCCTTGAGGATGCCGTCCTCACCGCTGTAGGTCGGCGTCTCGCGGGTGATGAAGTCGATCACCTTGCCGTCTTCGAGGCCATAATTCGCCACCCGCCGCACCTGGTTGCCCTCGTCGAAATAAACCGCGACGACGCGCCGGTCCACGACTCGCGGCTTCATGAAGCCGACCGGCGTTTTCGTCTTGGTCGAGATGTAATAGAACGCGCCGTCACCCACCGTTGAGCGCGTCGTAGGAGAACCGAGCGCCAGCATCACCTGATCCTGAGTCATGCCCTCCTGGACCTGCTGAACTTCGGCGTCGGTAAAAATCTGGCCGTGCTGCGCAGTCTGCGCGGCACAAGCGGAAAGACCGGCGGCGAGCAGCGTCATAATCAGCAGCCGCCTTGCTCGCGCCCCAAACACCTCTTGTGTTGGGTTGCGGCGTCTTGCAGATTGGCTTTGGACGTGAATTGGCATAAAGGGTTCACCCTGGTGATGTGGCGGGTAAGGGATTTTCGCGAAGCTGCGGGGCAGAGCCACGGCACCGCGAGCCATCGAACTGCGGACTGGCGGCCAAAACATAAAGACCCAACACGCGGAGTTTCGTAAGCATAATGTTCCGTTGGTTCGGCGAGCGCGCGGCACGCAAGGAAGCTGCCGAAAAAATCTATGACTCAATTGTGGCGCAGTCGCGCAACCCCGCCTTTTATCTGCGATTCGGCGTGCCAGATACGCTGTCCGGCCGCTTCGACATGCTGGTCATCCACATGTTCATGGTGCTCCAGAACCTGCGCCTTGCCGGCAAGGAGGGCGAGTTGCTGGGCCGCGAGGTCGTCGAGGCTTTTATCCGCGAAATGGACAGCATGGTGCGCGATCTGGGCGTGAGCGAAACTCAGGTGCCCAAGGAGGTCCGCAGAATCGCGGGGCTGTTTTACGGACAGATCCTGATCTATGCCAAGGCAGCCGAGAGCGAAGATCCCCGCGCACTCGCAGAGGCTGTATGGAAAAGCTTCCGTTCCGGCAACCCCAATACGCAGGTAAACGCTCAAGCCGTTGCCGACTATATCCTCGACGCGCTCCATACGATCCGCGAAACGCCGCTCACACATCTGCTGCAGGGTTATCTGGACTTTCCCGAGGTCGCGCGTGCCCGTCGCGTCGGCTAAAGCGCGATCGAGCAAAATGGAAACCGGTTTTCGGACAAGTCGCGCGTCAATTCAAGTACTCAGGGCCCCAGTCCATGTCGGTCAGAACGGACCAGGCTCTGTTGGAGCATCCTTGTCGTTTGCTCAAGCCCATGCGGCGCAGACCAGACCAACGCCTGAATCGGGGCATGAGGGTTTCAATTTTCCCGTGCGATGCGCATATACGACACGAGGCCAAACCGACTCTGGCTGCACGGCGATACCCTCCATGACAGACCCCATCGAGAGTAGTGTTCTTTCCAGGCCTGTGCCGGTTGACGATATCGGCGAAGACGGGCGCAGCGGTCACATCGAGGCGGATGCCGCGGGCCGCGCCGCGCTTATCGCGAGGCTCGACCTTGCGGAACTCGATCGGCTGAGCCTCGACTATACGCTACTCCCGGTGGGCCGAGGGCGCTTCAGCCTGACAGGCCGGTGGAGCGCGTGCGCCGCTCAGACCTGCGGCGTCACACTGGAGCCTATCCCGTTCGCCATTGACGAAAATATCAGTATCGAGTTCTGGACCGCCGAGGCATGGGAGCGATACACGCGCTCGCATGGCGAAGTGACATTCGGCCCGGACGAAGACGCGCCGGAGATCATCGAGCATGATGAGATCGACCCGGGGCGCCTTCTCGAGGAACTGTTCATTGTCTCGCTGCCGCCGTTTCCCCGGCGCGAGGATGCCGAACTGAGCTGGCGCGAGCGGGAGGACCCCAATGCCGGTCCCTTCGCTGTTCTGCGCGGCCTCTCAGCGCGAAATCGCTCCTGAGCGAGATGTCCGCGCCCCTGTCGTGTTCTATGATTGTCCCCCCCCTGCCCGGCGGAACCCCTTGCCAGAATTGAGTTGTCAGTGCGTTTGAAATGGTTATGGTCTGACCGCCCTCGGGGGCGGGGCGATCAGCATGTTCGCGAGCAAATCACAGCGCGGGCGCGATCCGAGTTGGGCCGTCATGAATAAGTCGATCACGATAGCCGTGGACGCGATGGGCGGGGACAACGGCCCCGATGTCACCGTCCCCGGCATTGCTCTGACTGCCGTGCGCCACCCGGATGCCCGGTTTATTCTGTTTGGAGACGAGGCGCGCATTGCGCCGATGGTACAGGCGCATGGCGAACTCGCCGGCAAGGTAGAGATCGTTCACACGGATGTCGCCGTGGCCATGGATGCCCGGCCCAGCCAGGCACTGAAACAGGGCCGCTGGAAAAGCAGCATCTGGCTGGCGCTCGAAGCCGTCAAACAGGGTGACGCGCATGTGGTGATTTCCGCGGGCAATACCGGCGCGCTGATGGCAATGGCTAAATTCTGCCTCAAGACCATGGCTGGTATCGACCGTCCGGCGATCGCAGCGATCTGGCCGACCGTATCGAGCGAATGCATCGTCCTCGATGTTGGCGCCAATGTTGGTGCGAATGCCCGGCAGTTGGTTGACTTCGCCGAGATGGGGGCGGCGATGGCCCGGGCGCTGTTTCACGTCGAAACGCCCTCAGTCGCCCTTTTGAATATCGGGGTCGAGGAGATCAAGGGCCTGGATGAGGTCAAGAAAGCGAATGAGGCGCTCGCGTCGTCGTCGCTGCCGGTCGCATATTACGGATATGTCGAGGGAAACGATGTCGGCCAGGGCGTGGTGGATGTGGTTGTAACCGAAGGGTTTACGGGCAATATAGCGCTCAAGACGGCGGAAGGGACGGCGCGCCAGATCGCGGAATATTTCCGGGCAGCCGTCAATCGCTCGCTGCTGTCGCGTATCGGAGCGTTTCTGGCTCAGGGTGCGTTCAAGGCGTTGCGCAACAAGATGGACCCGCGCCAGATGAACGGCGGCGTGTTCCTGGGGCTCAATGGCATCGTGATCAAAAGTCACGGCGGTACCGACGCAGTCGGATTCGCCAGCGCGGTGGACCTTGGTTACGACATGGCGCGAAGCGGGCTGCTGGAGAGCATTGCGCGTGATCTGAGCAAGTTCCAGGCCGCGCTGGGCGAAACGCCGTCATCCAACACGAAACCGGACCACGCTGCGGACGGCAGTACGGTGACACAGGAAACCAATTGAGATGAAGGTGATCCGCTCGGTCATCACGGGATGCGGGGCCTATCTGCCCAAAAAGATCCTGACCAATGACGATCTCGCCCGGATGATCGACACGAGCGACGCTTGGATCACCGAACGCACCGGTATCAAACAGCGCCACATCGCCGCCGATGACGAACTGACCTCGGACATGGGCGTCGCAGCGGCGCGGCAGGCTCTGGAACGCGCCGGACTTGCGGCCGAGGCCATCGACCTTATCGTCGTCGCGACCTCTACCCCCGATAATACCTTTCCCGCCACGGCAACATCCGTTCAGGCCGGTCTCGGCATTCATCACGGCGCCGCTTTCGACTTGCAAGCCGTATGCTCCGGCTTCATCTACGCGCTAGCGACCGCGGACAACTTCCTGAAGGCGGGACAGTTCCAGCGCGCGCTGGTGATCGGCGCGGAAGCATTTTCGCGCATCCTCGACTGGGAAGACCGGGGGACTTGCGTGCTGTTTGGTGACGGTGCGGGAGCCGTCGTACTCGAAGCGCGGCCCGGCCGCGGAGACGACATGGACCGCGGCGTCCTCGGCTCGTATCTGCACTCCGACGGGCGCTACAAGGACATGCTCTATGTCGATGGCGGTCCCGGCTCCACGCGCACGGTCGGCCATCTTCGCATGCAGGGCCGCGAGGTCTTCCGCTTCGCCGTCAACAAGATCGCCAGCGTGATCGAGGAAGCACTGGAGGACCACAAGCTGGGCGCTTCAGACATCGACTGGTTCGTGCCGCATCAGGCCAATCAGCGCATCCTCGCAAGCACCGCCCACAAGATCGGCCTGCCCGAAGACAAGATCGTCATCACCGTCGACAAGCATGGAAACACCTCTGCCGCGTCAATTCCGTTGGCGTTGAATGTCGCACAAGATGATGGCCGGTTGAAGGAAGGCGATCTCGTGCTGCTTGAGGCAATGGGCGGGGGCTTCACCTGGGGCGCGTCGCTCCTGCGCTGGTAAGCGCACCGGTTCCGTCGAAAAAATCGTTTTCATTCAGCGTTTTGCGCGGTTAGTATTTGACCGTTACGGCACCTGTCCGTTACCATTTTGCACTTTGTCACGATCAGAAGGGGTCGTGTCTCATGTCAGAAGCGAAAACGGTTACCCGCGCCGATCTCACCGAAGCGGTGATCCGTGAAGTGGGGCTCCCGCGCAATGAATCCGCCGAAATGGTGGAAATTGTGATTCAGGAAGTCGCCGCCTGTCTGGAGCGGGGCGAACAGGTGAAGATTTCCTCCTTCGGCTCGTTCAATGTGCGCGAGAAGCGCGAAAGGGTTGGCCGGAACCCGAAAACCGGTGAGACCGTTCCCATCTCACCGCGGCGGGTGATCGGGTTCAGGCCGAGCAATATCATGAAGGAGCGCGTGAACGCGGCTTTGGCGCGCCGGGACGCCGCTGAGTAAGGCGAAGCCGTGATGCGGACGGCGGTCCGCGGAGCAAGCGAATATTCAAGAGGGCAGGTCGGTGGGAAAAGGGCCGGAGGCATTTCGCACGATCAGTGAGGTCGCCGAGGATCTGGACGTCCCCAAGCATGTCTTGCGCTTCTGGGAGACCAAATTCTCTCATGTAAAACCGATGAAGCGCGGCGGCGGGCGGCGGTATTACCGGCCCGAGGATGTCGAGCTTTTGCGGGGCATTCGGACCTTGCTCCACGATGAAGGCTACAGCATCCGCGGGCTCCAGCGGGTGTTTCGTCAGCACGGCGTGAATTACATAAAGAAATACCCTCTCAATCTTGCCGCCGGGGGTGACCGGCAAAGCGGCGCGGTCGCGCGCGTACCGGACATTGCTGGCGAAGCGGCTGGTCACGCGCGCGAAGAAGCAATGCAGAGGTCCAGGACGCCCGCCAGAGCCGCGAAGCGCCCAGCAGGGGCAGGCAACCTCCGGAATCAGACCGCCGGAACCGGCTCCCGCCCATTGGCAAAGCCGCCCGAGGCCGGACTCTCAGCGGTACAGCGGGAAACGCTCGCGCAAGCGCTGGCGGAACTTGAAGCTTGCCGGCGGTTACTCGCCTCGGCGACCGCAGAGTAAAGATCCAGGCGCGCAGTTAGATGCCGGGAACATGGCTCAGGGCAAGCTCCTCCAACGCTTTCACGCTTGACCGGTTGATGGCAGAGGGGCATTCTTACCTGGTTCGCCGTGCACATAGCCCACAGCAACGTCGGAGCGTAGCGCAGCCCGGTAGCGCACCGGTCTGGGGGACCGGGGGTCGTGGGTTCGAATCCCGCCGCTCCGACCATTTGCGCCTCATCTTCCCTATCTACATTTGCTGATCAACAAGTGTGCCCCAGCGACTTCCGGCTCGAAAACCGGGATGGGCGCAAGTTTTTTACTTGTGCCGTGATTTTTTCCCCTTTACGTTATCTCTATCACCGCTGGGCACATCAAATCCATGTGTGGTGGGGCCGCTGCTTCCGGGGGGAAGTCAGCGTTCCGCATGGAGCCAGTCACTAACGAAGTGACGTTGCGCCTGGCGGCCTTTCGGGCAAGTTCAGAGTGGGAAGGGACACGCAATGACAATCAAGAACAGACTCGGATTCCGTGCTGCGCAGTATGTGCTTGCTGCAGGAATAGGATCAGGCGCGCTGGCGATAGCTCCCGCGCCTGCATTGGCCGAGGGCAGCGACTCCAGGATGCTTACGCTTCTTGCCGAAGTGCCGGCGCTTTGCACGATGACCGAGTTCACGGCCAGTACCCTATCGATTGACGTCGCCGGCGGACTTCCGAGCACCAGCACGCTCTCAACAGAAACCACCGTCAACTGCAACATCCCAAGCCAGGTTCGGCTGACCTCGACTTGGGGCGGGATCGTCGAAACCTCTGTTGCAATGGACTCCTCACCAGTGATGACCAATTTTGCATCACGCTTCGACTATGTCGCAGCGGTAAAAGCGGGCGGCACAACCTTTGCCACGCTCGACACTGCAGCCGATCCCGCCTTCCTTGTGGAAGAAACCACCGGATTGCAACCGGCGTTTGACGCCGCCACGACCACCGCCGATATGGCTCTCACGGTCGAAATCACACCGGCGCTTTCAGCAGGCGGACAGGCGCTGATGGCCGGTACATTCAGCGATCAGCTTCAACTGGAGATCCTCCCGCAAAACTAATCTCGGGCGCTGAGCGTCCACCGCCCGCGGCAAGACCGTTGCAGCAAGTTCCGCGTCAAACGGCTTCGCCCGGGCAGGCTGGACCTTCGGTGCTGAGGCGGGCGCGCTGCTTCGGTTCGGTCGAATTGCCGGACCTTAGCGAGCGCGCCCGCACACAACCCGCAGCGCTGCGCTGCGATAGGAGCGAGCGCGACGGCCAATCCGGCCCCGACGCAGACACGTCCAGGATCACCACAGACCGCCATGAAACTCCTCGGCTCGAAAATCTCGTTCTCTGCGTTGACGCTGGTGGCAATGCTCTGCGCACAGACCGCCTTGGCTCCGACGGCGCGCGCGATGAGCGTCAGCCCGACCCATCTGGAGATGACCTCCGCCGGCCCGCTCAGCCGCGCCGACATCCGCGTGCACAACCGATCCGACAGGCCGCTGCCAATCGAGACCGTTGTCTCGCGTGTCACCCGCGATGCCGAGGGCAACGAGATCGTGAGCCGGGATGAAGCGGATTTTCTGGTTCTGCCAATGCAGACGATGATCCCGCCAGGCGCCAGCCAGGTGCTGAAGGTCCAGTGGCTGGGCGAACCGCTGATCGACGAAAGCCGCGCCTATCGTATCTCCGTCAACCAGCTCCCCGTCGCCCAGCAGGAAGGGACCAAGGCGGTGCAGGTTCTCCTCAACTTCGCGGTGATCGTGAACGTCGCCCCTCCCGAGGGCACGCCGGAACTTCAACTGTCGGGCACCGGCATCACACGCTCGCGCGACGGCAAACGCATCCCGACCCTCACAGTGACCAACCGCTCCAGGGTTCATGCCCGCTTGCCGGAATCGCGGATCGTTCTTAGCGGCGGCGGCTGGAACCGGGTGCTCCCGCCCGCGGCGCTTCAGGCGCTGGTAGGCATCGGAACGGTGATGCCCGGCCAGACCCGCACTTTCAAGGTTCCGGTGACGCTGCCCGACAGCGTGCAGTCGCTGGAGGCTCGCCTGGAATACCTGGGGCGGAAACGCCGTTGACCACCCAGCAGATTGGCGGCCAAGTCAAGAGACTTGCGGGGCGTAAGGAGGAACACAGCCCATGCGGCGCAGGCGGGGGGCATCGGGTTTCGGACCCGTCGTGCTGGTGCTGGCCGTTGCCGCCGTCTTGCCGGCGCTTCACGAGACGATAGCTGCCGCGGGCGCGCGCCCTGCGGCGCAGTCCGAGCCAAGCACCGCCGCCCCGCGCCTGAACCCGACAGGGCGCACCCTGTCGCTGATCGTCGATCTGCGCGACGGCGATCGCCATCTTGGAGAGGTCGCGGTTCAGATCGCTCCGGACGACGCGATTTCAGTTCACAAAGAGCAACTTGCCGGCGCAAGTGTTGCGCTGCTCCGCCCTGAGTTTGCCCAGCGTTTGCAGGCATTATCCGCTGAGACCGGGTTCATTACGCTCACCACCCTCAACGAAGCGGGTTTCCGGTACAGCTTTGATCCCGGCGCAATGCAAGTCCAGTTTGCTCCGGCTATCGAGCAACGTCCCCGCGGCGAGGTCACCCTCGGCCCCCGAGCCGCCCGACATGCCCGCACCTTAGCGCAGCCCGCAGCCCTCAGCGGCTATCTCAACATCCGTGCGGCGACGGACTATGTCGGCACATCCTTCGGGGGCGACACCGGGCTGGCTGCCCCGCGCGCGGATTTCGAAGGTGTATTGCGCTGGCGGGATGTCGTCCTGGAAGCAGAAGCCGCGTTCGACGGCACGCGAAGCGATCTGACCGCAAAGGGACACCCGGATACCGGCAGCGGCCACGGCTTTTCGCGACGCAGCACCCGCCTTGTCTACGATCTCCCCGACGACGCGCTGCGCCTGCAGGCCGGAGACATCAACCCTGCCGTGACCAGCCTGCAGCGCGGTTCCGATCTTCTGGGCGTCTCGGTGGAACGTTCGCTGCGCAAGCTGCGGCCCGGCGAAAACATTCGCCCGACCGGCAAACGGTCGTTCCGTATCGCGCGCCCGTCCACGGTGAAGATCGAACTGAACGGCGTCGTTATGCGCCAGTTGCGTCTTGACCCCGGGGAATATGACCTCGATGACTTGCCTCTGCGCGGCGGCGCGAACCAAATCCGCCTGATCATCACCGACGATGTCGGAGAACAGCGCACGCTCGACTTTACCTCCTACTTCGACGCCGCACTGCTTGGCGAAGGCATCGCGGAATGGGGGCTGGCCGCCGGTGTACTATCGGAGTTCGACGCCTACGGGCTGGGTTACAACTTCGACCAGCCGATCGCGACAGGCTTTTACCGCGAAGGCCTCAGCCCGGAACTCACCGGTGAGGCACATTTCCAGGCGGGCAGCGGCGTCGCGATGATGGGCGCAAGCCTGTACTCGGCCGGCGCACTCGGCTTCCTCGCCGTCGAAGCAGGGGCCAGCTTTCACGACACGAAAGGCGCGGGCGCGGCTCTTGAGATCGATTGGGATGTGCTGCGCGCACAAGCCGATGACGCCAGCCTGTTTCTGTCCGCGGCGCTACGCAGCCCCGATTTCGCCCGCCCCGGCACGCACGATCAGTTCGAGGATTACTGGCTCACCCTGCTCGCGTCCTATTCCCGTCCCCTCCCTTACGGCATCCACGCCAGCCTTTCGGCGCGCTATGCCTTTGCCTCTGAGCAGACCCGTCATGACAAGCGAGCCGAAGACCTCTACGGCTTCGCGCTCGGGCTTTCCACCAGTCTCAGTCAGGCCTTGGGACTGGCGTTCTCAATAAGCTACAGTTCGGATTCGCTCCCCACCTTCACGTCCCCAGACCTCGAGCGCGGCGACGATGGCGACCTCCGCGCGGCCTTGCGGCTGACATGGCGCCCCGATGCCGACACACACATCGCGGCAACCTTCGAGGCCGGGGAACCGTCCGCCGGCATTTCCGCCTCACATGCATGGCGAGACGGCGTGAGCGCTTGGCGCACCAGCATCGAATCCATCTATGATGACGAAGCCGGGCAAGTCGCCGCCGATGGCAGCCTGCATTACCGTGGCAACCGGCTGACCGCGAGTCTCACGCACACCGCCAGTCTTGATGCACGCGCCTTCAGCCGCAGCGGCGACCGGCTTACCGATCAGCGCACGACGCTCCAGCTCGGGACCTCCATCGCCTTCGCGGACGAACACGTCGCGGTGGGCCCGCCAATCACCGGACCTGGCGGGTTCGCCATCATCGCGCCGCATGACAGCCTCTCGGGTAACCGCATCCTGCTCGGCGACCCGGCCCGCCCGCACGCCCGAACCGATGCCCTTGGCCCCGCGCTCGTTACCGGTCTGCCAAGTTACCATGCGAGCCGGCTTGGCTATGACGTGGAGGACCTTCCTCTTGGCTATGACCTCGGCAACAGGGAATTCCACCTGAAGGCCCCCTACAAGGGAGGCTATGCGCTCACGGTGGGTTCAGTGCATTCGGTGAGTGTTTTTGGCACGCTGATTGGGACGGACGGTACGCCGGTGGCACTCGTCACCGGGACCGCACAGCCCGAGGGCTTCGATGCGCCGCCGGTCGCTTTTTTCACCAATGGAGCAGGACGGTTCGGCGCGCAGGGGCTCTCTCCCGGGCGTTGGCGGATCGAAATGGCCAGCGCCCCGCCACAGCATTTCGTTCTGGAAATTCCTAAAGAGACGACCGGCCTGTTTCGCGCCGGCACGCTGCAAGCTGCTCCGCAGGAAAAGGACCCATAGGATGCTTCCTACACCCAGCGCAATGGGCCGGTTATTGTATGGCGTTCGGGTTCCGGCATTGGTCTGCGCATTGCTGACCACAGTGCCGCTACCCGCGCTTGGCGAGGAACCTTGCGAGGCGGTTGCAGGGATCAATATTGCCGGCACGCCCGCCCTCACCTTTCACGACCCCTACAGCCCTTTCGAGCAGACCGGACTGAGCGAGGTGATCAGCGTAACGCTCACCAACGGTTCGCCCGCCGCCTGCGACCTCACCATCATCTTCACCACCGATGATGACAGCGGGCGGCTTCGCAGCGGCGGCGAAACACTGACCTACGCGCTTGAGACGCTCGCCGGCGCGCCGCTGCTGCGTCCTGCCAGCACCATCGACCCACAAGCCGGGGCGCATATCTCGCTGACCCTCCCCCCGGGACAAGGCACCACCATCAGCCTGCGCGGACGCGTTGCGCCGGCGCAGGTCGTGGCGCCGGGGCTTTACACAGACGGCTCCACACGCATCCGCGTTTATCGCAGTCCGCAGGATGGAGATTTCGGGGCACTTCTCACCGAAAGCAGCTTTCCCGTGTCTGCCAATGTCGCTGGTGTTTGCACCATGTCGGCGCCGGAGCCGGATAGCATCAACTTCAGCGACGATATCGGCGCGGATGGCCGACCCTTTGGCGCGGCCCGCGCGCTCCAGCTATCCGAAGCCGCCTGCAATACCGCCGCCGAGCTCAGCCTCTCCGGAGCGCCCCTCGCCCACCAGGCAGGCTCGCAATTCGCCGGCTTCGACAGCTTCATCAATTTCGAGGCTCAGGCCAGTTTCGGGTCTGTCAGCACGGTGCTCACCACAGCGCAAGCGGGACAAACCGAAGAAACGGTCTCCGTGCCCGCGACCGGAATGGGCTCCGCTCCTGTGGACGTGAGCGTCAGGCTGCTGGCAGGGCGCGCGCTTGCGGCGGGAATCTATTCGGGCGTTCTCACGATCACGCTCGAACCGTTGCCGTGATGCGACATGTGCTTTTTTGGGCGGCACAGGTCGACGAGCAGCATGTGCGGTACGGTCAACGCGGCCAGAGCAATGAACAGCGCGGCAATAACCGCCTGCCCGAGCGCAAGTTGCGGCAGCAGCAGCGCACCAGCCAGCACACCGGAAATCGCCAGTGGCGCATAGGGCAGCGAAAGCCGCACAAAGGCCGCTGGCGAGGGCGGCTGCAACTCATCGCGTACCGCCAGCATATGCCGCGGGCTGTGCAGTCCGCACCAGTAGACGAGAAAAAACAACAGCGGCGCAGCGAACAACGCCAGCATCAGCGTGGCCGCCATTTCCAGCGCAAGCGCTGCGCGGGTCCACGCACTCACCAAAATGATCAGCGCGGCCGCTTGCAACAGCGGGATGGCAGCGGCAGCCATCCCTTGTGCCGTCGCAGTCGCGACATCAGCCGGCGCAAGCCAGCTAAAGATCTCCGTCACGGCGTCGCGATGCAGCACGGCTGGCGCACAGATCATCGCCAGCCCCACGATCACACTCGGCAGCGGCGGCAGGCCGTCGGCCCAGTCGCTGGAAAAGTGGTAGCCCGACATCAGAATAAACGCGGGGAGCGCCAGTTGCGGCAGCGCAAACCAAAGTGCCACAACGCCGGCCGCCAAGCCGATATAAAGCACCAGAAAACCGGCAAGCGCGCGCGTGCTTCCGATCCGCCAGCGCCGATGCGCAAGCGCCACATCGAACGCGCCGTGCGGGACGCCAAGCAGCAGCATAACAAGGCCAGCGAGCATTGGCGCGTCCAACAGCGATGCCGACGCACCCAAAGCGGCAGGTATGGCCAGCGCAAGCGCGAGCAAGACGTAGGCCGCCCCATGCGTTTGGCGCAGCGAGAGCCGCTGGACACGCCACAAGCCCCTCTGAGAGGTGGCTGACTGCAAGTGGTTCATGATCGCCAACTTCAGTATGACCAAAAGAATAGCGCGGGCCGGATCGAGCCAGCCCGCGCCTGTACCAACGCGATGGTTACGCGGTCGCGCCCGCGGTGCGCCCCGGCGACATTTCCAGCTCGGACTTGCG
>CAZYYQ010000045.1:0-12722 GCA_964651275.1 uncultured Hyphomicrobiaceae bacterium
TTTCCCGCCTACACGCGTTCCAGGCGTGCGCCTTCGACCACTCGGCCACCCCTCCTGACGAGCGCGCATCGTAAGCGCGCTCCCGCGACTGCCGCAATATACCTGCATGCACCGCTGACACAAGATCACAGGTAGTTGGCAGGACACCACATCAGCCTTCACGGTCGTGGGCGCTGGCCTTCCCGGCCGGTCGCGCTTGAACCCGCGGCCATGAAGGCGTAAACCGCCATCGGGACTGCCCGAGCTTCGCTGGAGGAAAGATAGCGATGTTACTGCTCAGAATCGTTGGCGTCTGGCTGATGCTGCTGGCGGTCGTGGCGCTGGTATATGACGGCACGCGGATCCTCGCCAATAACGGCGAGCTTGTGTTCACCTCGCTTGGCGAGCACTGGTACACCATTCATCCGGCCAGTCTGAACGCGGCCCAGGCCGGTATTGAGCGCCATGTCGCGCCATTGCTGTGGGACCCGGTCATTGCCACCATCCTGCTGCTGCCAGCCTGGGTGGTTGTCGGCGGCCTTGGGGCGCTGTTCTACCTGCTGGGCTATCGCCGCAAGAATCTGGACGTGTTCACGAACTGAGCGCGGCTCACCCGGCAGTGCCGAGCGCGTAAAGCTCTATGACCTGGAAGGCGATCGCCCCAAAGACTGCGCTCGTCAGCAGGCCAAGCGCGATGATCCAGAGCCACTTCTCGCGCTTGCGCGCCTTTTCCACGTCGTCGGAAGAACACTCCGCTGTGTCCCAGGCGGGCTCATCCTGCATCATCACGCGAAAACGATTGCCGCAATCGACCACGCCGCGGCGCTGCACCGCCACGCCCGCGCGCTCCGCGATACGCTCGGCGACTTCGTTGAACGGCACAGCCGGGTCGGTTGTGTTCTCGCGGATGTAGCCCAATGTGAAGCGCTCCCCGTCCTTGCGCAGGATACTGACCGAGCGCATCAGCGTGGGGATCACGAGATAGCGATAGATTTCCCCGCGGGTCTCGACCGCAGCGATCTGATCGTAGGGGATTTCCATCTCGGTATAGGGAAACAGAGGCATCGGTCCGCGCCAGTTCGGCAGGACCATGCGCACGACCTCCGGACCAATTTGAAGCTCGGTATGCGAGGCTGCAAACAGGAAAATCCCGATATAAAGCAGGATGATCAACCCGATCACGAACATCAGGCCGAATACGAGCGCGGTACCCGGCAAGTTGTGCGTCGCCAGCCAGAGCGCACCTGCTCCGGCATTGATCACGAACAGGAGGAACAGGAAAAAGCCGACACTGAGTACCAGCCGCAGGCCTCGGCCATGCGTATAGGCGCGACGCTCATTCGCTGCGAGTGCTGCTTGCGCCATCTCCAGTCTCCATCCCCTGTCGCAAGACCGGACAGCAAATTGCGCCGCGCTTGGAGACCGGTCAATATGAAAGTGAACAGTCGACGCTTTGCATGGCGGCTCTGTGACCCTAATTAACGCTAAAGGATAGCCAGCTAGTGGGAGAACTCATGGGACTGTTCACGCCACGCAAGAAGCTCGTCATGCCCACGCCGCAAGAAGCGCTGCCCGGCCGTGTCGAACCGATACGCACCGCGAAGCTGCACCACGTCAACGGCGTGCCGCTGAAGGGGCCTTATCCGCCGGGGATCGAAACAGTGATATTCGGGATGGGATGTTTCTGGGGCGCGGAGCGTCTGTTCTGGCAGATTCCAGGCGTTTATGTCACCTCTGTGGGCTATGCCGATGGCTATACGCCAAACCCGACCTACGAAGAAGTCTGCTCGGGAATGACCGGTCATAACGAGGTCGTGCTGGTTGCCTTCAATCCCGACAGAGTGGCGCTGGAGGATATCCTCAAGGTGTTCTGGGAGAACCATGACCCGACGCAGACCATGCGTCAGGGCAACGACGTCGGCACGCAGTACCGCTCCGCGATCTACTACACGAAGCCGGATCACAAAGACCCGGTGGTCGCCTCGCGTGATGCCTATTCGCGGGCGCTCAAGGCTAGAGGCGTCGGTGAGGTTGTGACTGATATCAAGCCGGCGCCGGACTTTTACTTCGCCGAAGATTATCACCAGCAGTATCTGGAAAAGAACCCGGCCGGTTATTGCAACATCCGCGGAACCGGCGTGGCTTATCCGGCGGAAAAGGTCTGACCGTTCCCCGGATCAGGTCTGATTGGTATCGGGTTGGCGCTTGGCCGGCCGAGCTCCACCCGAAAGATCGAGGTGGATCTTCAGCGTCTTGATCCGGCGCGGATCCGCCTCCAGCACCTCGAATTCGATACCGCTGGGATGCGGAATCAGCTCGCCGCGCAGTGGCACCCGGCCGAGCAGCGTGAACACGAGCCCACCCAGGGTGTCAACCTCGTCTTCATGCTCCGGCGCAACCAGCTCGGCGCAGCCGAGACGCTCTTGCAGGTCCTCGATAGGCGTGCGGGCGGAAGCGATGAGTCCGTCGGCGGTTTCGTGGATTTCCACGTCGCCGTTTGTGTCGTGCTCATCCTCGATGTCGCCAACGATTTCCTCGATGAGGTTCTCGATCGTGACCAGTCCGTCGGTGCCGCCATATTCATCCACGACCAGCGCAAGATGGATCGGCGTGCTCTGCATCCGCAGCAGGAGGCTGACCACCGGCATCGAGGCCGGCACATAGAGAATGTCGCGCAGCTTGAGAGCGGAGCGAATCGGACGCGACAAATCCACCTGCCCGAGTTCGAGCGCGTTGCCCGCAGCCTCGTCCTCTTCCGTCGAGGGCGCGGGGTCGGGGCCGCCCGGTCGCATCGCCTGCTCCACGATCCAGGTCAGCAGGTCCTTTATGTGAATCATGCCGGTCGGGGCATCCAGCGTGTCACGATAGACCGGCACGCGTGAATGCCCAGCCTCGCGGAATAGCGAGACCAGATCGGATAGCGGCGCGCTCTCGTCGATGGCGACGATGTCCGCGCGCGGCACCATCACGTCTTCCACCCGCAGCGCCCCGAAGCGCAGCGTGTTCAGCAGCCAGGTGCGTTCCTGCCGTTCGAAGACCTGCGCCTCCCGCGTTTCGCCCTTCAGGGCGCGTTCGAGCCGCGTGCGCAGGTTGTCATCGCTATCGAAGCCGAGTCGCTGGGCGAACTGGCTGATGAAATTACCGCTGTAGCCGGACGAGTCGTCTTCGGCCTGGGCGTGCGTCCCATTGGCATTGCCGGACGCGTGTGTGATATCACTCATTGTTGGATGAAAGCAAAAGTCCGTTAAGTTTCCACGAGTTGGGGGTTTGCATAAGGGTCGGGAAAACCGAGCCGCGCGAGCGTCCGAACTTCCAGCGCCTCCATGCGCGCTGCGTCCCCGTCGCTAGCGTGATCGTAGCCCAACAGATGTAGCACGCCGTGAACGACGAGATGAGCGGCATGGGCGGAAAAGCTTTTCCCCTGTTCCGCCGCCTCGCGCACCAGTGTATCGAGCGATACAACCACGTCGCCCAAGGATGGTGCCGCGTTTTGCTCGGGGTGGGGCGACTCCTCAGGCTCGGGAAATGACAGTACGTTGGTTGGCTTGTCGATGCCGCGAAACTGGCGGTTGAGCGCCCGCATCCGCGCGTCATCGGTGATTACCAGCGTCATCTCCGCCCGCGCGACCCCGGCCACGCCCAACGCCGCACGCGCAGCATCGCGCACGTCGGAAATCAGCGTGCTCATCTCGGACTTGCCGGTGCCTTCGGCATGGAGAATGACGGAGATACAGGCACCCGTCGCGCCGGGCGCATGAGCCGCCGCGGCGCTGGTGGTACTTTGCCCTGGGTCCGGGTCGTTCATCTTGTCAACGGGCTTTGTTGTAGGCCTCGACGATCCGCGCCGCCAGTTCGCTGCGAACCACATCCGAGTTGGAGAAGGCGATATGGTCGATCCCCTCCACCCCATCAAGCACTGTCGTCGCCTCCACGAGCCCCGAGGTCTGGCCCGGCGGCAGGTCCACCTGAGACGGATCGCCGGTCACAAACATCTTGCTGCCCTCGCCGAGCCGAGTCAAAAACATCTTCATCTGCATGGTTGTGGTGTTCTGGGCCTCGTCGAGGATTACCACCGAATGGCTCAGCGTGCGCCCGCGCATGAACGCCAGTGGCGCGATCTCGATCACATTCGTCTCAAGCCCGCGCTCGACCCGTTCCGGCGGCAGCACGTCATACAGCGCGTCATAGAGCGGGCGGAGGTACGGGTCCACCTTTTCGCGCATGTCGCCTGGCAGGAAGCCGAGGCGCTCGCCAGCCTCCACGGCCGGACGCGACAGGATCAGACGTTCGGTTTCTCCGCGCTCCAGCATCGCTGCGGCATAGGCAACGGCGAGATAGGTCTTGCCCGTACCCGCCGGACCGGTGCCGAACACCATGTCGCAGTTGCGCAGCGCCTTGATGTAGGCCGACTGCGCCGGCGTGCGCGCGGTGATAACCCGCTTGCGTGTGGCGATCTCGCCGGGGCGGTCCTTCTGCGGCATCTTTGCCTGGCTTGCGGACGTCTCGCTCCGCCGCCCCTTGTGCCCGGCGCGGGCATGACGCAATGCACCGTCAACATCACCGGCGCTGACATGCCCGCCCGATTCCAGCTTCGAATAAAGCCCGCTGAGCACATCGCGTGCAATCTCGCACGCGCCTTCCGGCCCGTCCAGCATCACGACATTGCCATGCGCGACCGCCTCGATACCGAGTTTGTCCTCCAGCATCACGAGATGCGAATCAAATTCGCCCAGCAGGACGGCGAGCAGGCGGTTGTCATCGAAATGAAGTTGGAAACGATCATGGGCAGGCAAGTTCGGGCTTGCCTTCAGGGGGGATCGCTGTTGCGGCATTCGCGGTGGTCGCCTCATTGCGCGGGCCGCCCGCGCGGCCCCGGTGATACTGTCATGCCAACACTCTACCGGCATGAGGCAGCGGGTTTATGACACCTTTCAGACTATTTGCGCCAGCCTCGGCGATGTACACATCTTCGATGCGCCCAATCATCTCCGGCGCGGCGTCCATGTGAACCGCCTGCATGAAGGGCGAGCGTCCAATCAACTGCCCGGGTTTGCGGCCCGCGGACTCCAACAGGACAGGCAGGGTGCGGCCCACCGTGGCGTCGTTGAACGCGCGCTGCTGCTCCGACAGGAGCGCTTGTAGCGCATGCAGCCGGGCGACCTTCACGTACTCCGGCACCTGCGCATCCATTTGTGCGGCGGGCGTTCCGGGCCGGCTGCTGTACTTGAAAGAATATGCCTGCGCAAATCCGACCTCGCGCACGAGCGCCATCGTCGCCTCGAAATCGGCGTCCGTCTCGCCCGGGAAGCCGACGATGATATCCGTCGACAGCGCGATGTCGGGGCGCGCGGCGCGCAGCCGGTCAATCGCGCGGCGGTAATCCTCGGCAGTGTGGCGGCGGTTCATCCTGTTCAATATGTGGTCGCTGCCTGCCTGAAACGGAAGATGCAGGTAAGGCATCATTTGCGGCAGATCGCGGTGCGCGGCGTAAAGATCGTCGCTCATGTCGAGCGGATGGCTCGTGGTGTAGCGCAGCCGTTCGACGCCCGGCACCTCCGCCAGCGCGTGCATGAGCCGGGCGAGCGACCACTCCGCGCCGTCCGGGCCTTCGCCATGATAGGCATTGACGTTCTGCCCCAGCAGCGTCAGTTCGCGCACGCCGAAACCGGCCAGCCGCCGCGCTTCCTCCAGAACCTCGGAAACGGGCCGCGAAAATTCTGCCCCGCGCGTGTAAGGCACGACGCAGAAAGTGCAAAACTTGTCGCAGCCCTCCTGAACCGTCAGGAATGCGCTCGGCCGGCGCGTCATGGCGCGCGCGGGCAGGCTGGCGAACTTGTCCCCTTCCGGGAATTCGGTCTCGACCACCTTCTCACCGCTGCGCGCGCGGCCCAGAAGCTGAGGCAGCCGATGATAGCTCTGCGCGCCGACGACGATATCGACGGCGGGGGCGCGGCGCACGATCTCCTCGCCTTCGGCCTGCGCGACGCAGCCCGCCACCGCGATCAGCATCTCCCCGTCGCCGGTCTGGCGGCGCTCATCGCGCAGCGCGCGCACGCGGCCAAGCTCGGAATACACTTTCTCCGCAGCCTTCTCGCGGATGTGGCAGGTGTTGAGGATTACCAGGTCCGCGTCGTCGATGGTCTCGCTGCGCGCATAGCCCATGGGCGCCAGCGCCTCGGCCATGCGGTCGCTGTCATAGACGTTCATCTGGCAGCCAAACGTCTTGATGAACACCTTGCGTGTCGCGGGAGCCTGTTGCCCGTCAGACAAGACACATCACCTTTCGCTTAGAACGTCTCTCTCAATTCTGGCATATCGCAGTCGCCCGATGAAAGCGCAAGAGCTTATTCCGCTGCCACGCGCGCCCGGATCAGCTCGGCAAAATTCTGACGGACCTGCGCCTCTGATATCACCGCCAGCTTCTTGCGGTCGCGGACATTCTCCAGACGTAGCGGCGCGCTGATGCGCACATGCGCGTCGAGCGGCCCCTGACGCAGCAGGCCCCAGACATGGCTGAGCATGTCCATATCTCCGTACCACGCGACATAGGTGCGCGCCACACGGCCCATCGGCAGGCCATGAATGCGCGTGTAGGCGAGCGCCAGCGTCTGCACGTCGGCACCGTCGCCTTCTTCTTCCGCCGCCAGGGCGGCCGCGCCGATCAGCGCGCTCTTGAACGGCAGAATCTGGTTGCCGTCGCTGCTGGTGCCCTCCGCGAACAGCACCATGCGCTCGCCCGCCTTCAGCCGTTCCGCGATCTCGTGGGCGGTCGCTTTTACTGCGGTGCGGCGCTCGCGATCGACGAACAGCGTGCGTTGCAGCTTCGCCAGCCAGCCGAAGAACGGCCAATCCGCCACCTCGCGCTTGGCGATGAAGTGTAGCGGCGCAAGAGCACTGATGACGATGATGTCGAGCCATGAAATATGGTTGGAAATCAGCAGCACCGGCCGGTCATGAGGGATCTGGCCGCTGACATGCACTCGCACACCAAGGAGCCAGCACACGAACCGATGATAGTAATGGGGCAGCCACTCGCCCCATCGCGAGCGCATGGCGATCAAGACCGCCTGCAATGGCATGGTCAGCAGCGTTACCACGAAGAACGCTCCGAGCAGCAGCGCGGCACGCAGACGATCCATCAGCCGCGGCCCCCGCCGATAAAATCCTGATGAAAGCCGGCATCAGCCATCACGATCCTCGTCGCGCTGGCCGCCCGCTTCCTCGCTGTCTTCCGCGACGCGGTCGAGCGGGACACCATAAAGCTCCATACGGTGCCCGACGAGGCGAAAGCCGAGTTCGTGAGCTACCCGCTCCTGAATGCGCTCGATCTCCTCGTTGCGAAACTCGATGACAGCGCCCGATTCCATGTCGATCAGGTGGTCATGATGCTTGCGCTCGGCTTCCTCGTAGCGCGCCCGCCCGTCGCCGAAATCATGGCGCTCGACGATGCCCTGCTCCTCGAAGAGGCGAACTGTGCGGTAGACGGTGGCCAGCGAAATCCGCTCGTCGATCGCATTGGAGCGGCGGTATACCTCTTCGACATCGGGGTGATCGGTCGCGCCGGAGAGGACCCGCGCAATCACGCGCCGTTGCCCGGTCATGCGCAGACCCTTATCCTCGCAAAGCTGCTCGATCCGGCTGCGCCGCGCCGTCCGCGATGACATGCTCACCTCGACCGCTCGTCCGCCCACGGAAGACCGCCGCGCGCGGCTAGTGCATCGACGCATTCATTCGCTTTAGCGAGCAGCGTGGCCGAGAGCGAATGAATGTGTCAAAGATGCACTAGCAAAATATTGTTTCTAGTGCAGTGTCCGACACGGACACTTGAATGAGAGGGTGCTGCAAGCGTGGATCAAGTGTCTGTGTCACTGCACTAGCGACTTCAGGTCGCACAATTCGCAGCGGAGCACAAGCGCAGCGCCCTCCTCCGCCGTGCCACCCACCCCACGGCGATAATACCGCTCCCGCCGCCCGACGCCAATGAAGCCAAGGCTTTCGTAAAGGGCGCGCGCCGGTGCGTTGTCCTCACCGACCTCCAGAAACATTTGCCTTGCACCGCGCCTCTCAGCCTCGGTCATGGCCAGCGCGACGAGTGCACGGCCCGCGCCTCGCCTGCGCTGTGCCGGCGCGACACCCAGTGTCAGCATCTCCGCCTCGTCGGCTGCCACGCGGCACAGGATAAAGCCGTAGAGCTTGGGATCACGAAACCCGAAACCGAACACTGCCTTGTCCGACAGGAAGCCGCGGAACGCCGCCTCGTCCCACCCAGGCGGGAACAGCTTCGCGTGCAAACGCGCAAGCACGCCGCAATCGCCCTGGCCTAGCGGCGCAATGGCAAAGGGCGGCTCACCCGCCCGCGGGTCACTCACCTGCCCAGCCGCGCGACCGCAAAGCCGTCCTGCGGTTTCGCATCGGGCGGGCGCAGATAAAGCGGCGTGAGCGGTGCGGTTTCGGGTGCACGGTCCGCGCAGATCACGGCGAGACCGGCGGCATCGGGGAGGATGTCAGGATGCGAGGCCGTTACACCGTGCTCCGTCCCGGCTGCATTGGCGAGCAACCGCGCGCCGCTGCCGACGGCCACGCACTCCCCATGCGGCAGCGTCGCCACGCAATCCTCCGCACTCATCACCTGCGCGTCGGAGACCGCCTTGTCGCCCACGAACTGCTGGCAGTAGATCTGGCCGCGCCGGGCATCCATCGCAACGATGAGCGGAAACTGCGCCTGCTCCTGCGTCAGCCGTTGCCGCGCGCCGTGGGCGACCGCCTCAAGGCTCGTGGCGGTGATGATCGGCTTGCCAGCGGCCAGTGCCAGCCCGCGAGCGGCTGCCACGCCCACCCGGACGCCGGTGAAACTGCCGGGGCCGCGCGTTACGGCGATCGCATGCAGATCGGGGAAGCCGACGCCCGACTCGGCCATGACCTCGCGGATCATCGGGAAGAGCGCCTCGGCATGGCCGCGCTCCATGGTGACATTGCGATTCGCAGCCACCGCGCCGTCACGCCATATCGCGACAGAGCATGCGGCCATGCAGGTATCGAGGGCGAGCAGCGTCATGCCCGGCACCGGGCAGGCTCAGATGATCGAGGCAATTTCATCGAACTCGAAACGCGGCAGGCGCGGAAACAGAACGCTGGCATCGCCATAGCCGATGTTGCAGAGGAAATTAGACTTGACCCTGCCATCGGGGAAGAATTCACGGTCCACGCCGTCGTTATCGAAGCCCGACATCGGCCCGGTATCGAGACCCAGCGCGCGCGCCGCCATGATGAAATACGCGCCCTGCAGCGTGCCATTGCGAAAGCCATGCATGAAGGCGGCTTCCTCGCTGCCGGTGAACCAATCGCGCGACTCCGGGGCATGCGGGAACAGCTTTGCCTGATGCTCGTAAAACTGCGTGTCATAGCCGATGATGGCGCAGGCCGGCGCGGCCATGCTCTTGTCGCGGTTATTGCCCATCAGATGGGGCTTGAGGCGTTCCTTCGCCTCCGCCGACTTGACGAAGACGATCCGTGCCGGCGAGCAGTTGGCGCTGGTCGGCCCCACCTTCATCAGGTCAACGATAGCGCGGAGCTGATCGTCGCTGACCTCGCGATCCTGCCAGGCGTTATGCGTTCGCGCCTCGCGGAAAAGCTGATCCAGCGAGGCCCCGTCGATCGGTTCGGACATGTCTATTCCCGTGATGTTGGTTTGCGCAGCCCGCGCCGGGTCAGCGCATTCGGCTGTTCATGAAATTACATGACCGGGCGAACCGCCTGCACCTCCGGTACGAAATGCCGCAGCAGGTTCTCGATACCTTGCTGGAGCGTTGCCGTGGCCGACGGGCAGCCCGCGCAGGCCCCGCGCATATGCAGATAGACCACGCCATCCTTGTAGTCGTGGAAGGTGATATCGCCGCCGTCCTGCGCGACCGCCGGGCGTACGCGGGTGTCGAGCAATTCCTTGATCGTCTTGATCGTTTCGGCATCTTCCTCGGCGTAGCTCTGCTCGCTGCTCGTGTCGTCGGCCTCGACGTCGGTCACGACCGGCGCATCCGACATGAAATGCTCCATGATCGCACCGAGGACAGCAGGGCGCAGATGCTGCCAGTCTTCCGCTTCTGCCTTGGTCACCGAGATGAAGTCCGTGGCGAGAAACACGCCCTGGACGCCATCGATCTCGAACAGGCGCGCGGCCAGCGGCGAGGCCTCTGAGGCCGCGGCGGCGTCGCGGTAATCGCGGGTGCCGGAGGGCAGCACGGACTTGCCGGGCATGAACTTCAGGGTTGCCGGGTTCGGCGTCGCTTCGGTCTGGATGAACATCATGAACCTCGAAGGTTGAGCCGGCCGGTAAGCATCCGGTCGGCATTTTAGAACCCTTTTAAAACTTCATCTTTCAGAATGGCCCTGACAAGCGGGAAATTCAACCTGCTTTCTCTTATCCCGAACTGGATTCGGCTTCATTGGAACCACTTCCAAGCCCGTCAGAGCGGCAGAATATCTGTGTCCGTCACCCGCGCGATCGCCAGCACGTCGACGGCTGAAGCGCCAACCTCTTTCAATGCGACCGCACACGCCTCCACGGTGGCACCAGTGGTAATCACATCGTCTATCAACAGCACGCGCTTGCCTGCAAAAGCTACGGCTTGGCGCGGCGCGACGCGGAATGCGCCTTCGACATTCGCCCGCCGCTCGCGAAAGGCCAGCTCGACCTGCTGCTTCGTATAGCGCACCCGTTTCAGCCCCAGCACAACCGGCTTGCCGTGCGTGCGCGCCAGCCGACCGGCAAGCACCGCCGACTGGTTGAAACGTCGGCGCACAAGCCGCCACGGGTGCAGCGGCACCGGGGCGATGACATCGGCCTGTGCGATCAGACCGCGCCCGGCATCGCTCATCCAGCGGGCAAACAGGGGAACTGCCTCGTGCCGGTCAGCGTATTTGAAGGCGTGGACAAGATCGCGCGCGACACCATCAAATGTGAGCGCCGCCCTTGCACGGTCATAAAGCGGCGGATGCCGCAGAGCCATGGACGAAACCGCCCGATCTCCGGCATCATAGGGCATCGGCAGACCGAGCCGGTCACACAGCGGCGGGCGGATGAATTGCAGGCCGCTCCAGCAGCGCGGACACAACGCATTGTGCGCATCGAGCGGGTCGTGGCAGACAACGCAGATGGGCGGCAGTATCAAGTCGCCGAGATAGCGAAGCCCGGCTTCGGCCCATGCCAGTGGACCGCCCAACATGTTCGCGAACCGTGACGGAGCGTCCAACGCGATCACCTCATGCGAGAATCAAGCGAAATATAACAGGCCATCCGCCAATGACCAGCCCGGTTGAATTGTTTGATCGCCAGATGCTGTCGCGCCAGCGTGCGCGAGCCTCGGGGCGCATTGGCGCGCATGACTTCCTGCTGCGCCGAGCGGCTGAGGACATTGCCGAGCGGCTCAGTCTCGTGCAGCGGGAGTTTCCGGTCGCGGTGAATGTCGGCGCGCATCACGGCGTCCTGTCACAGGCTGTCGCGGCGCTGGCGAGTGTCGGCGCGGTGATCAGCATCGAGGACTGCGAGGCGCTGCTGCGCCAATGTCCGCCGCCGCGCGTGCGTGCAGACATGGAGATGCTGCCATTTGGGGCTGAGCGGCTCGACCTGATCGTGTCCGCGCTCACGCTTCAGTTCGCCAATGACCTGCCAGGCGCGCTGGCGCAAATCCGCCGCGCGCTGAAGCGCGATGGCCTGTTCATCGCCGCGCTGCTCGGTGGCGCGACCCTGCACGAGTTGCGCGCATCTCTGATGGCGGCGGAAACCGAGTTGACCGGCGGGGCCGCGCCGCGGGTTGCGCCTATGGCCGATGTCCGCGATTTCGGCGGGCTTTTGCAGCGCGCCGGCTTCAACCTGCCGGTGAGCGACACCGACGTGGTGCAGGTAAGCTATGAAACGCCTTTTGCGCTGATGCGGGAGTTGCGCGGCATGGGCGGGGCGAATGCGCTGCACGAGCGTTCGCGCCGGCCGCTGCGCCGCGACGTGATGATGCGCACCGCCGAAATTTATGCGGAGCACTACGGCACAGGGGACGGGCGGGTCACGGCGACTTTCGAGATCATCACGCTCACCGGCTGGGCGCCCCACGAGAGCCAGCAGCAACCCCTGCGGCCCGGCTCGTCGGCGACACGACTCGCGGATGCACTAGGCACCGAGGAGCGCAGCGGCGGGGTCAAGGCCGATCCGGGTAGTCTCAGAAAGCCGGATTGAACCCGGCAGCTTCCAGGTCGCCGATCAGCTTCGATGCGGCCTGAGCCTCGAGGGGCGACAGCGGCGGGCGTGTGGTGCCCATAGCGGGCGCCTCCCGATAATGAGCCACAACGGCTTTCAACGCCGGAATTGTGCCGGCCTTGCTGACGACAGCGCGCACGCGCGATACCTGCGCCTGCAAGTCCTCGGCTTCAGGCTCTTCCCACTTCGCGTAAAGCTCCGCGATCGCCGGGGCGTTGATGTTCGCCATCGCGGTGATGGTGCCTGCGCCGCGCGCGCGCTGGTTGCGCAGCAGGAAATCCTCGCTGCCCGAGAACACCGCAAACTCTGGCAGTGCCTGTAGCAGCGCCTCGGTGTAGGACCAGTCGCCCGCTGAGTCCTTCAGGCCGACCACCGTGTCGGGGAATTCGCCAGCCAGCCGCTTCACCAGATCAAGCGACCAGCCGACCTGCGCGACCGGCGGGATGTGATAGAGGTAGATGTGCAGCGTCTTGCTGTCCATCCGCTCGATCAACTCGGC
>CAZYYQ010000046.1:0-2377 GCA_964651275.1 uncultured Hyphomicrobiaceae bacterium
TGACGGCGCGATCCAGCCCGAGAAAAGCTGGCGCGCGCTGGATGCGGATCAACTCACGCGCAGCTTCCAGATCAACACCATCGGCCCTGCCCTCACCGCCAAGCATTTCCTGCCGCTGTTCCCGCGTTCCGGGCGTGCGATCTTCGCCGCGCTGTCAGCGCGCGTGGGCAGCATCAGCGACAACCGGATCGGCGGCTGGTACGGCTACCGCGCGTCGAAGGCGGCGCTCAACATGATCCTGCGCAACCTCGCCATCGAACTGGCGCGCAAGCACGCCGAGGCGATCTGCGTCGGACTTCATCCTGGCACCGTCGACACCGGGCTGTCGAAGCCATTTCAGGGCAACACGCCGCCGGAGAAGCTGTTCACGCCAGACTATTCCGCCTCATGTCTGCTTTCGGTGCTGGACGGACTGACAACCGCCGACAGCGGCGGTGTCTTTGCGTGGGACGGTCAAAGGGTGCCAGAGTGATGGCGGGTCGAACCTTTCCAGCCGTTAACTGGCCCTCGCCACAGCTTGATAATACGTTTATGGATGTGCGGGCGTCGCGCCGTTCCCTCCCGCCATCGGTGAATGGGGTGCGCGACCTTGACAGGAGTTCTGGTCTAGCGTGAGCGTATCAGACGAGCAGTACCGGGCAAGCACAGGCACACCCGGCAGCGGGCGGCCTCGCGAGGGGCGTGGGCGCAATGCGTTCGCGCGCTTCGCAGCGTCATGGAAGAGCATTCTGCTCATCGCCGGCCTGACGATCCTGTCGTGGATCTCGACCTATACCGGCATGCTGGAACTGATCACCGCGAATGCCGGGCAGATCAGCACGATCATCATGGTGGCCGTCGGCTTCGCGGTGGCGATCCTCCAGCTCATGATCCTGTTCATCCTCGACCAGTTTTTTTCGAAAGATTTCTACCAGGGCAAGCGCGTCCTCGCGATCTTCCCGCTGTATCTCGCGGGCTACCTGTTCCTGACGATGATCTCGGTGGGCTTCGGTTTCGGTTTTTACTGGAAGTACCTTGAGGCGCGGACCGAATCCGGGGCCTCCGCCGAAGCGTCGATCAGCGCGGTGCAGTCGCAGTTGCAGCGCGGCGCAAGCCAGCTTGAACAGCTTCAGGCGACGCTCGGCACGCTCGCGACGATCTCGCAGGAGCGCGCGACAACCGAGCGCGAGCAGGGCGGCACCTGCCCCGGAAGCGGACCGGGTGCCGGGCCGCGGATGCGCCTGCGCGAGGCCGACGCCGCGCGTTTCGGCTTCGCACAGAACTTCGTTGGCTCCCGCGTCGAGCAGGTGCAGACGGACATCAGAAGCCTTACAGGTAAGATGAACCTTGTCATCTCGAACGACCCGTCTACTATCGACCCGCGCACCGGTACGCGCAACGCTTTCCTGAGCGAATTGAACCGCGAGTTGCGCCTCGTCTCCGCGCGCTTCAATGCGCTGCGCACCGATCCGCAACTGCTCTCGCTGCGCGACGAATTTGCCCAGCGCGCCGACCAGACCACTTTTCCGAGCAATGGCGGAACATTCCGCTGCCCGGACCCTGCGCTATCCTCTGCACTGAACGGCGTCGTGCGCGCGATCGACGAACTGCCACAACTGGACCCACCGCGGATCAACCCGGTGGAAGGCTCCGCCGCCGTGGTCGAGGCGTTCCGGCGGCTGACGACCAGCGTTTACAGCCTGATGCAGCTAGAGGTGGCGCCGAGCCCGCAGGAGTTGCGCGATGCGCGCGAGCGTGCGATGGCCGAGGGGCGCGATCCCGCAACCGTCTCGGCAGTCAGCGGTCTGGGCACCCGCGACTTCATCCCGCTGGCTATCGCCATTTTCGTCGATTTCTGCATTCTGCTGGTGTCGATGAACCGACCTTTCCACGCGTTCCGCGCGTTTTACGGCGGCGTAGAGGAAGCGCGCTCACGCGAGATGGGCGACTTCATGCAGATGTTCCGGGAGGTTTTCTACGACCAGTTCCACGAGCGCCCGACGCCTGAACAGATGCTCTCGCCGATTCAGGACATCGTGTTCGATCATCGAGGGGAATATTACGCCGCGGTGCCGCTGGAATTTGGCAAGGGCGATCAGCAGAAGGTGAACAAGGCGCGCTACATCGCCAACATCATGTTCGCGCTGGAGACGCGCGGCTTCGTCACGCTGATCAGCCGTGCCGCGCGCGCGCACGAGGGCGACGAGCCGCCGCCACGCACGCGGCTGGAGCGAATGACCGGCAAACGCGGATGGGCCGACCTGTCGGCCTTCGCGCGCGGGCAGCTCAAGGCGCGCGGCAGCGAGTTCGCCGATGCAAAGGACTTCCGGATCTACAGGTTCGCCAAGGGCAAATGGCCGCAGATCGCGCTGCGCACGGTCGTGAGCGCGCATCAGGA
>CAZYYQ010000046.1:2477-6131 GCA_964651275.1 uncultured Hyphomicrobiaceae bacterium
ATGCTGAGAGCGGACGTCGATAGCGAGTGGAGCCTGCGCGCCGGCGTTGTCGAGACCGCCCGGCGCATGAGCGCGTCCGGCCTGAGCCATGGACGCTCGGGCAACGTCTCGGCGCGCTGGGGCGAAGGGATGCTCATCACGCCCTCGGGCATGGCCTATGACGCCATGACGCCCGAAGACGTCGTGTTCGTCGCTGGCGGCGGCGCGGCGAGCGGCGGCAAGCCGTCAAGCGAATGGCGCTTCCATCTCGCCGCCTATGCCGCGCGCGCGGAGGCCGGCGCGGTCGTCCACTGCCATTCACGCTGCGCCACCGCACTCGCCTGCGCACATCGCCCCATCCCCGCATTTCACTACATGGTCGCTGTGGCCGGCGGCGTCGATATTCCGCTCGTGCCCTATGCGACTTTCGGCACGCCCGAACTTGCCGCGCATGTCGCGAGCGGGCTTGCCGCGCGCAGGGCGTGCCTTATGGCCAATCACGGGCAGATCGCAACTGGCGCACACCTTGATGCCGCGCTCGAACTCGCCGGAGAAGTTGAGATGCTGGCGGCGCAATATCTGGAGGTGCTGAAGCTTGGGGAGGTACACCTGTTGGATGACGAGGAAATGGCCGCAGTACTGGAGAAATTCAAAGGCTACGGGCAGAACGCCTGATCCTCAGCCGCGCAGCGCTTCAAGCGCTGCCGCATGCAACGCCGGACTGGCCGCGGCGACAATCCGGCCCCCCGCCGACGGATCGCTCCCCTCCCATGTCGTCACGCGTCCGCCCGCCGCCTCGATGATCGGCACAAGCGCCACAATATCGAAGCTCTTCAGCTCCGCCTCCGCGACAAGGTCGATCAGCCCCATCGCCAGCATGGCGTAGTTGTAGCAATCGCCCCCATAGCGGGTGAGACGGACACGCGCCGACAGCGCTGCGAACCGCCCCTCGTCACCATCGCGGAACATGTCCGGGGTGGTCGCGGCGAGGATCGCGTCTCCGAGCCGCTCGCAAGAGCGCGTGCGCATCATCTCCACAGGCCCGTCGCCCCGCTGGTAGTACGCGCCCGCGCCATCGCTCCAGAACCGCTCGGCAGTGAAGGGCTGATCCATCACCCCGATCAGCGGGCGTCCGTGGACCGTCAGACCGATCAGCGTGCCCCAGACCGGCATTCCGCACATGAACGCGCGCGTGCCGTCGATCGGATCGATGACCCAGCAATGCGCAGCATCGGCGTTGTACGCCCCGTATTCCTCGCCGATGATGCCGTGATGGGGATAAGCTGCCGAGATCGCCTCGCGGATCGCGCGTTCTGCGGCGCGGTCGGCCTCGGTGACGGGATCGAATGCGCCCCCCGCGTTCTTGTCGTCGGGCGCGCCTGAGCGGCGGAACAGAGGAGCAATGATGTCGCGAGCCGAATCAGCGAGGCGATGCGCGAACCGGCTCAGTTCGTTCAGTGGCGGATTTGCACACTCAGACATCGCAATATCCCCCGGCGATGGTCTGCGACAATCTGTCCGCTGACTGCGGGAAATCGTACCGATTTCTGAGGATTGCTGCCTCATCAGGCACAAAACATCTCTCATAACAGCTATGCATGGCACCGTTTGCACTTGAATTTTGTGCGGCGCAATGTCAAATTTGTGCAGCGCGGCAAGGACGAGAGTCCGCTGTCGCGTGCCCTCCTTGGGCGTTTCCTCCCTAGACTCGGGCCGTTCGCACACCGGACGGCCCGCTTTTTTTAGTCCGATTCCCGCCGATCTGTTGCCCCCACGGTCTTGTCCGGTGTCTGCATTCATGGCCCCATGATGATGGGGCTCGGGATGCGAGAGGGGACAACATGGAATTTGTCGATCAACTGATCCGCTTTCTGCGAGATGGTATCGCAGCAATCTTCCGCTTTGTCGAGTTGATCTGGACCTGGTCGATCGAGCAGATACGGGCCATCCCGTGGAGCAATCTGGCCGATCTGCCCATCCTCAAGCAGGTCCTGCTGGTGATTGTCGCGGGCGCGGTGATCTACCTGCTTTACAAGGCCGCGCGCGAGCTGTTCGAGGCCGGACAGAACGCGTTGGCGGCCTTCGCCACGCTGCTGGGTGCGATCGTGCGCACGCTCGCGCCGATCCTGTTTGCCGGGCTGACGGCCGCTGGCGGCGCATGGATCATCAACAATGTAAATTTCTGATGCTGACGACTGGTCCGCGGAACTTCGCGAAACAGCGTCGCGAGGATCAGGACACCGCAATCTCACGCGGCGCAGCGTCCTGAATCAGGTCGAGCAGCGGTCTGTCCTCGAGATCGAGCACGGAGGGCGGGCTGAGCGGCAAGATACCCGTGCGCCGCGGGTCCGCCCCCGCCAAACCCTTGATCTGATAAATCAGCCACAGAATGCCCATGGCTGGACCGACATAGCGCCCAGGGTCGATCACCTCGACGAACAGCATGCCGCTGCCGGCCTTCCCGGAAACCTGCTTGATCTCGCTGATCGCGGACCACGGGATCGGCTCGCCGCCGAGACGGCGATCCTCGATGCCGCGCGACCCGATCCGCAGCACCGGGCGGGGAAACAGCACTTCGCTCAGGGCAAAGACGCCGCGGATGCCGAAATAGAGCGCAACCACGGCCCCTAGCACGGCGTCGAAGCTTGCAAAGCCCCAGCCGGCCGCGCCCCAGAGCAGCAAGCCCGCCGCCGTGAAGCCTCCTGCGATCAGCAGGCGCATCAACAGCACGTTCCGCCGGTAGCCAACCTCGATCACCTGCCCTCCCTTCACGATCTTCCAACCTCAGACTGTCAGGCATAGTGTATCAGGCCTGGACAGGCAATCTCTGGCTGAGGACATGAACTGGGAACGGTTTTGGCGCAGGTTCGACCTTGTGCTGGATGCGATCATCTGGGGCTGGGACATGCTGATGATGTATGTCGCGGTGCTGTATCTCATCCCTCTGTGCGTTATAGGATCGCTCAAGCTGGCCGGGATCGCCACGCTCTGGACTGTACTTGCGGGAAAGGGGCTCGAAAACGCCTGGTTCCGCCTGATGCTGCTCGGCGCGCCGGTCTGGCTGGCACTCACGCTCTATGCGCGTTTCAGCAGCACGCCGTGGGCCGTCGCGTTTTGTCGCCGCGTTGAGCAATGGAAGTGGGCCGTCATCTGGGCGACTTGCGCCGGGCTGGCAATCTTCGCCGGGCTCGCGGTGCTGTTCGGGAGGTGAGGTTCAGGCGCAATCGACGCAGAACGAAGCAGCCGGATCGGCCCTGAGCCGCTTTTCCGAGATTTCCTCGCCGCATTTCAGACAGTAGCCATACTCGTCCTCAGCAATCCGGCGCAGGGCCGACTCGATGCGCAAGAGTTCCGCGCGGCGGTGGCGTTCGTTCGCCTGTGCCATAGCCTGCGCCTGGAGGGCATCCATGCGCGACAGCCGCCCGACACTCTGCTGATCGAGCTTGACGGCCTGCCGGCTTTCGGCGGAGATCTCGCTCAATCTTGCCAGTTCTTCGCGCCGGTCGAGGAGTGCCTTGCGCGCGGCTTCGACGTCTATGGTCATGGCGGTGATGGGGGTGGGCAAAAGGCCGGGGCGCTCACCATGGAGCATCCCCGGGACCTGTTTTTTTCTGGTGCTCTGTTTTGACGCGCGATCTCTCCGAAAACCGGTCCCCACTTTTCGGATCGCGCTCT
>CAZYYQ010000046.1:6231-12428 GCA_964651275.1 uncultured Hyphomicrobiaceae bacterium
CGAAAACCGGTCCCCACTTTTCGGATCGCGCTCTATGGCGCCAACGGCACCTTCGGGATCGGGCTGGACGAACTGCCACCGCCGGACTTGCCGGAGCGCCCGGACGATGGCCCCTGCGCGTCGGCGTGTTCGACGGCTTCGCCGCCCTCATCCTCCGGATCCTCGCCGTCACCGGAATCGGACCTGTCACTGCTCTTCGCCTTTGGCCTGCTCTCGACGATGTCGAACACCAGCCGGGTCTGGCCGTCTTCTTCCTCCTGCGCATCGACGCGCACCGTACCGCCGCCTTCGAGTTTCCCGAACAGCAACTCCTCGGCCAGCGGCTTCTTGATGTGCTCCTGGATGACGCGGGCCATCGGCCGGGCCCCGAATTGCTCGTCGTAGCCATGCTCGCCGAGCCACTCCTTCGCGGCCTCGGTCAGCTCGATCGAGACGTTGCGGTCGGCAAGCTGGGCCTCAAGCTGGAAGATGAACTTCTCGATGACCTTGCTGATCACCGGCTTGCCGAGGTTCGAGAACGGCACCACCGCGTCCAGCCGGTTGCGGAACTCCGGCGTGAACAGTTTCTTGATCGCGTCCTGATCGTCGCCCTCGCGCTTGGTACGGTTGAAGCCGATCGCCGATTTGGCGAGATCGGCAGCGCCCGCATTTGTCGTCATGATCAGAATGACATTGCGGAAGTCGATCTGCTTGCCGTTGTGATCGGTGAGCTTGCCGTGGTCCATCACCTGCAGGAGGACGTTGAACAGATCCGGATGTGCCTTCTCGATCTCGTCGAGCAGCAGGACACTGTGTGGGTGCTGATCAATGCCGTCAGTCAGCAGGCCGCCCTGGTCGAAGCCGACATAGCCCGGAGGCGCGCCGATAAGCCGCGAAACGGTGTGGCGCTCCATGTATTCCGACATATCGAAGCGCAGCAACTCCACGCCCATCAGCGAGGCGAGTTGTCGGGCCACCTCGGTCTTGCCGACGCCGGTCGGGCCGGAGAAAAGATAGCAGCCGATCGGCTTCTCAGGCTCACGCAAGCCCGCGCGCGCCAGCTTGATCGCGGATGACAACGCCTCGACGGCCGAATCCTGACCGAACACGACACGTTTCAGATCCTCGCCCAAATTCTTGAGCAGGTCGGAGTCCGACTTCGTGACGGTCTTCGGCGGAATCCGGGCCATGGTGGCGATGGTCGCCTCGATCTCCTTGACGCCAATGGTCTTGCGGCGCTTGCCTTCGGCCAGCAGCATCTGCGAGGCGCCGGTCTCGTCGATCACGTCGATGGCCTTGTCCGGCAGCTTGCGGTCGTTGATGTATTTCGCCGACAACTCCACCGCCGCCTTGATCGCCTCATTCGTGAATTTCAGGCCATGGAAATCCTCATAGTAGGACTTCAGCCCCTTGAGGATCTTGATCGTGTCAGGGATCGACGGCTCGTTGACGTCGATTTTCTGGAACCGGCGCACGAGGGCACGGTCCTTCTCGAAATGCTGCCGGTACTCCTTGTACGTGGTCGAGCCCATGCAGCGCAGCGTGCCGGACTGGAGCGCGGGCTTCAGCAGGTTGGAGGCATCCATCGCGCCGCCTGAGGTCGCGCCCGCACCGATCACGGTGTGGATCTCGTCGATGAACATGATCGCGCCTGGAAACGCCTCGATCTCGCGCATCACGGCCTTGAGGCGCTCTTCGAAATCGCCGCGATAGCGGGTGCCGGCGAGCAGCGCGCCCATATCCAACTGGAAGATCGTCGCGTTTTCGAGAACTTCCGGCACCTCGCCGCCCACAATCTTGCGGGCCAGACCTTCGGCGATGGCGGTCTTGCCGACACCGGGGTCGCCCACGAACAGCGGATTGTTCTTCTGCCGGCGGCACAGCACCTGGATGGTGCGATTGACCTCCAGTTCGCGCCCGATCAACGGGTCGATGCGGCCTTCGCTCGCCTTCTCGTTCAGGTTGACGCAGTAGACGTCGAGCGCGTCGCCCGCCCGCTTCTTGTCCTCGCCCTGGTCCATGGTCGCGGCATCATCCTCCACGCCGCGCACGGGCCGCGGATCGGACATGCCGGGCCGCTTCGCGATTCCGTGCGAGATGAAGTTCACCGCGTCGAAACGCGACATGTTCTGTTCCTGCAGGAAGTAGGCTGCGTGGCTCTCGCGCTCGTTGAAGATGGCGACGAGAACATTAGCGCCGGTCACTTCCTCGCGGCCCGAGGACTGCACATGCACCACGGCCCGATGGATGACGCGCTGGAAGCCAGCGGTGGGCTGCGCCTCGCTTTCATCCTCAAGGATCAGATTGTCGAGCTGGCTGTCGAGATATTCGATCAGCTTGCCACGCAAAGCGTCGAGATCGACATTGCATGCCCGCATGACGGCCGATGCGTCGCGATCGTCGAGCAGCGAAAGCAGCAAGTGTTCAAGGGTGGCGTACTCGTGACTGCGCTCATTGGCGTATTCAAGAGCACGGTGGAGCGATTCTTCTAAGCTGGTGGAGAGCGAGGGCACGATGCGAATTCACTCCTTTTCCATGGTACATTGCAGTGGGTGCTGATGCTGCCGGGCGAAGCTCATGACCTGCGTGACCTTCGTTTCGGCAACCTCATAGGTGTAAACGCCGCATATTCCGACGCCCTTTTGATGTACGTGCAGCATGATCCGCGTAGCTTCTTCAGGCCCCTTGTTGAAGAACCGCTCAAGCACGTAAACGACGAACTCCATCGGGGTATAATCGTCATTCAGCAACAAGACCTTGTATAAACTGGGTTTCTTGGTCTTGGGCCGGGTTTTCGTGACGATGCCGGTCCGCGCGTCACCAATACCCTGTCCGTCCTCGTTGTCAGGATCATTGTCGGCCATGCTTCGTGGCGCCTCGGTTTCGTCCGCGCCTTCACGATGCAACATCCGCGCCAATCGCGTGTCTGCCTCCGAAGGTGTGCCCACCATGATTTGCGCTCTTTGTGACTGAATTCAAGTTGGGTTGCCCTTCCTGATACGGCCCCGGCATCGTCACCGACCTGCGCGCCGCGCCGCACCTGCATCAACCCGAATGAGAATGCGGCGACCTTACCTCTTCTAACAACCGCCCCAACCGATGCCGGGACATGCATTAGTCCAGAAAGAGTATGGTGCCGCCAATGGTTGTTCAACATCCTGCCGCCGCGCAATTTGCGAACGGTTGTGCAACAGGCGAACGCCACCGTGTTCCAACCGAAAGGAATCATAGCGAAAAATTACCGACTCGAAAAGCGCCGGTCCGACCCCGCTCTCATAGCCCCTCCAAAGCCCCACGCCGCACAGTCCTAGCTTGCCACGATAACGTCTCTTTAACGGTATTCGCATCATGCTCTCACGTTGTGCCGGAAGGACATTTGCGGGGGCGCGCCCCTTCCGGAAGAGTGAAGATGCGGAGTTGGAGAGTAGCAGATGGGTGCGGGGGTGTATTGGTTCTGTCCGAACCGAAGGAAGACCAGCGGCAGCAACGTTGGTCGATCGAAGAGATTTCTAGGCCTGTTAGTTGCAACAACAGTTGCCAGTCTGCTTCTTCATGCCGCAGCGTCAGGCGCGCTGGCCTACTCGCCGCCAAAGGCCGCGCTGATCATCGACGCCAATTCCGGCGAGGTGCTCTATTCGCAGAATGCCCGCGCGGCCCGCTATCCTGCCTCGCTGACCAAGGTGATGACGCTTTACATCCTGTTCCAGTATTTGCACGACGGGCGTCTGGACATGGATACTCGGCTCACTGTCTCCGCCGAGGCGGCCTCGCGCCCTCCCTCCAAGATCGGCTTCAAGCCTGGCTCGAACGTGAGCGTGCGCGACGCGATCCGGCTGCTGATGACAAAGTCTGCAAACGACGTCGCCGCGGCCCTCGCGGAGAACATCGCTGGCAGCGAGGCCGCTTTCGCCCGGCTGATGACCCGCAGGGCGCGCGCTCTCGGCATGACGGATACCACCTTTCGCAATGCCTCCGGCTTGCCCGATAGCCGCCAGAAAACCACGGCGCACGACATGGCGATACTCGCGCGGCGCGTGCTGTCCGACTTCCCTGAATATGCCGGGGAGTTCCAGCGCAAATACGCCAAGTTCCGTGGCAAGACGTATCGCAATCACAATCGGCTGCTGTTCAACTATAAGGGGATGCTCGGACTGAAGACGGGCTTCATCCGCGCATCGGGCTTCAACGTCATGGTCGCAGCAGAGCGCGGCAAGAAGCGCCTGTACGGGGTGGTCATGGGCGGCCCGTCGGCGCGCGCTCGCAACGCGCGAGCGCGGGCACTGCTCGATGCGGCCTGGAAAAAAGCATCCGTTAGCGCGCCTCGGATGGCCGAGCATCTGCCTCGTCGCAACCCGGCCTTCATGCCCAGTGAAACCGAGGTCGAGATCCGCCAGCGGCTGGCGAGCGCCAGTGGCGTGCCTTCCACGATGCTTTTGGCAGGCGATTTCCGTCCTCGCGAGGATCGGCGGGCGCGTCGCTCACGCCGTGCAGAGCACGATCGCCAGAAGATACAGGCCCGGCTGCCGCGCTCCGAGGATCGTCCCCTCGTCAGAATGGCGCGCGCCGAAACGACCGCCAGTGACGCCGCAGAGCCTGTCTCGCGCGGTTCTGCGGAAGCACCGGACCTGGCAGGTCCGTACCATGTACAGGTTGGCGCCTATGCAACGCCAGAGGATGCGCGCCGGAGGCTTGAGACTGTGACCGGCAAGGCCGCCAAACTGCTGGAGCATCATCCCCGCACGGCCATCTACGCACAGGTCAATGGCAGGGACTTCTTCCGCGCGCGTTTCGGAGGCTTCGACAAAGCCCATGCGGCTTCGACGTGCGACGTGTTGAAGCGGCAGTCGGTTGATTGTCTGGTGGTGACGGCGCGATAAGCTTAAAGGCCGCGATGGCTACTCCGCCGCGATGCTCTGCGGCCCCGGCGTCATCTCGCGCACATCCACGAAATGCCCGGCAATGGCCGCGGCTGCCGCCATCGTGGGCGAAACCAGATGGGTGCGGCCCTTGAAGCCCTGCCGGCCCTCGAAGTTGCGGTTCGAGGTCGAGGCGCAACGCTCGCCCGGCGCCAGCTTGTCCGCGTTCATCGCCAGACACATCGAGCAGCCCGGTTCGCGCCACTCGAAGCCCGCGGCCTTGAAGATCTTGTCCAGCCCTTCGGCTTCCGCCTGCGCCTTTACCAGCCCTGAGCCGGGCACGATCATGGCGTTCACATTCTCGTTCACCTGCTTGCCTGCAACGATCTGCGCCACGGCGCGCAGGTCCTCCATCCGGCCATTGGTGCACGAGCCGATGAAGATGCGATCCAGCTTGATGTCGGTGATCTTCGTGCCCGGTGTCAGGCCCATGTAGTCCAGAGAGCGACGCACTGCCGCAGCCTTGCCCGCATCCTCCAGATCGTCCGGGTCTGGCACGGTGCCCTCGATCGAGACGACGTCCTGCGGGCTGGTGCCCCAGGTCACGAGCGGCGGCAGGTTTGCCGCGTCGAGCCGCACTTCGGTATCGAAATGCGCATCGTCATCGGAATAGAGGGTCTCCCAGTAGCGCATGGCCATTTCCCAGGCCGCGCCCTTTGGCGCGCGGGGTCGGCCTTTCAGGTACTCGAAGGTGCGCTCATCCGGCGCGATGAGCCCGGCGCGTGCGCCCGCCTCGATCGACATGTTGCACACCGTCATGCGTCCTTCCATCGACAGCGCTCGGATCGCCTCGCCCGCATACTCGATCACGTGCCCGGTGCCGCCAGCGGTGCCGATCTGGCCGATGATGCCAAGGATGATGTCCTTCGCGCCGACGCCGCGCGGGATCTCGCCGTCCACCGTGACGCGCATGTTCTTCGCCTTGGACTGAATCAGCGTCTGGGTGGCCAGAACGTGCTCGACCTCGGAGGTGCCGATGCCGTGCGCCAGCGCGCCGAACGCGCCATGCGTGGAGGTGTGACTGTCGCCGCAGACGATGGTGGTGCCCGGCAGCGTGAAGCCCTGCTCCGGGCCGATGATGTGGACGATGCCCTGCCGGTCGTCGAGTTCGTCGAAATAGTCGATGCCGAACTCGGCGCAGTTGTCGGCGAGCGTCTTGACCTGAAGCGCGGACTCCGGATCGTCGATGCCCGCGCTGCGATCAGTGGTCGGCACGTTATGGTCGACAACCGCGAGCGTATTCCCCGGCTTGCGCACCTTACGCCCGGTAAGCCGCAGACCTTCGAAGGCCTGCGGGCTGGT
>CAZYYQ010000047.1:0-11910 GCA_964651275.1 uncultured Hyphomicrobiaceae bacterium
GGCGCAGATCGAGAAAGCGGTAGCGCAGGCGCGTGTCCTCGGGGTAGTCAGGCTCGCCGAACACCGGCAGCGGCAGCTCCTTCGCCTCGGCCAGCACGTCAAGCTTATCGATGCGGATTTCCACCTCGCCGGTCGGCAGGTTCGGGTTCACCGTCTCGTCGGAGCGCGCCACGACTTCGCCATCCACGCGCACCACCCACTCCGCGCGCAAGGAATCGGCAAGGTCGAACAGCGGGTTCTCCGGCTCGATCACACATTGTGTCAGGCCGTAATGGTCGCGCAGGTCGATGAAGAGCAGCCCGCCGTGGTCGCGCACGCGGTGGACCCAGCCCGATACCCGCGCCCGCGTGCCGACATCTGCCTTGCGCAACTGCCCGCAGGTATGGGTGCGATAGGTATGCGGCGCCCATCCGTCGCGCAGATCGGGAATATGCGTGCGCTGCGCCTTGTGCACTGGTTCCGCCCGTGCCGCGCCGCCCTTCTTGCCGGGCTTCGCGCTCTTGCCGCCTGCCTTCTTGGCGGATTTGGCGGCTGATGATTTCGACTTCGCCTGAGCCATCTGTCGGGTATTCCCTTGTTCGCCTCTTATCTCGCCGCGAAAAGCACATGCGCCAGCGCCTTTGTCAAGCGGGGGCGCCAGCGCTACGTTCCGGGTTTGTCTGAATTTCGGGCTGTGGATTTCACGTATTGGTTCAGCCGCGTAGCGACTCGTTTCTCGGACTGTTATACAAGATCGGCATGGACACGAAAGAGCCGTTTATCGTCAAGCAGCCGGAAGAGCTGAAGCGCGTCTGCGATGTGCTGTCGCGGGCCGATTACGTCACCGTCGACACCGAGTTCATGCGCGAGTCGACCTACTGGCCCAAGCTATGCCTGATCCAGGCAGCAAGCGCGGATTGCGAGGTACTCATTGACCCGCTGGCCGTCGGCGATCTCGATGCCCAGAAGGCGTTCCTCGCGCCGTTCTTTCGGCTGATGGCGGATGAGAGCGTCATCAAGGTCTTCCATGCCGGACGGCAGGATATCGAGATCATCGACAACCTCGCCGGGCTGATCCCGAAGCCGGTGTTCGATACCCAGATCGCTGCAATGGTTTGCGGCTTCGGTGATTCGGTCGGTTACGTCGCGCTCGTCAACAAGCTATGCAAGACCCGGCTTGACAAGTCCTCGCGCTTTACCGACTGGAGCCGCCGCCCGCTGAGCCGCAACCAGCTCGATTACGCGCTCGCCGACGTGACCCATCTTCGCGACGTGTACGAAAAACTGCGCCGTCAGCTTCACGACACCAGCCGCGAACCCTGGCTCGCAGAGGAAATGGCCGAACTGACCGACCCGGCAAACTACCGGGTGCGCCCGGAAGGGGCCTGGCAACGCATGAAGTCGCGCGTGCGCACCCGCCGGCAGCTTGCGGTGCTGATGGAAGTGGCGGCGTGGCGCGAACGGGTCGCGCAGCGGCAAGATCAGCCGCGCCAGCGCATTCTCAAGGACGATGCCATCAACGACATCGCCACGCAGGCCCCCAAGACGACAGAGGAGTTGTCACGGCTGCGCACCGTCAGCGAGGGGCTGGCCAAGTCCGGGCGCGGGCAGGAAATCCTTGCCGCCGTGGCGCGCGGGCTGGAGCGAGACCCGAGCGAGGTGCCGGAGGTCAAACGCGGCGAGCCGATGCCCGCCGAGGCGCAGGCCGTGGCAGAGTTGTTGCGGGTGCTCCTCAAGGCCGTAGCGGCGCGCCATCACGTCGCTCCGCGCCTGATCGCCACGAGCGAGGACCTCGACAAGATCGCGGTCGATGACGAAGCCGATGTGCATGCCCTGCACGGCTGGCGTCGCGAATTGTTCGGCGAACAGGCTTTGGCCCTGAAAGAGGGGCGGCTGGCGCTGGGCATCGAGGACGGCAGGGTTGCCGCATTCGCATACGAACGCGAAATGCGCAGCACGGAGGCTTAATCCCGCGTTTCATCCTCCGCCGCGCTTGCCTGAAGCGCCTCCAGAATGCGCGAGCGTTCCGGCTCGGGCTGTGCGTCGATCACGTCGAGAACCCGGCGCAACTCCCGGCGCAGCCCGTAGATCTGATCCATCAGATCGAGCACCACTGGGATTGCCTCGTCGCCCAAGCCCATGCGCTGGCGCAGATCGGCGATCAGCGAGACGCGCGCGACATCGACCTCGGAGAAGGCGTAATCCACTTCGGCACGGGCGGGGCGAATCCAGCCGCTCTCGATCCAGACGCGCAATTCACCCTCGCTGACGCCCTCCACTTCGATAATGACCTCATGAATGCTGCGCATCACAGATAGGCCCGCAATTTCGCTCTCGGATCAAACCCGCTGGTGCCGCCATGCGCCTCGCGCCAATCCTGCATTGCCTTCTCCAAAGCCGGATCGGGTTGCGGGGGCAGCACCAGCCGGGTGCGCACGTGCTGGTCGCCGGTCTTTTGGGTGCGGGCGTTCTTGATGCCCTTGCCGCGCAGGCGGAACACCTGGCCGCCGCTGGTTCCCTTTGGAATGGTCAGCGCCACCTTGCCGTGAATGGTCGGCACCTCCACCTTGGCGCCGAGCACTGCCTCATCCACGCTCAGCGGCACCTCCACGACGATATCATCGCCTTCGCGCGTGAAAACCGGATGTGCGCGGATGCTCAGTTCGATCAGCGCGTCGCCCGGCTCTCCTCGGCCTGCGCCGGGCCCGCCTTTGCCGCGCAGGCGCAGCACCTGGCCTTGAGTCACACCAGCAGGCACGGAGATATCCAGCTGGTCACCCTCCGGCAGCGAAACGCGCTTGCGCGCCCCAAGCGCGGCTTCGAGAAAGTCGATCTCAAGGTGATAACGGAAATCGACGCCACGCATCTCGAAAGCACCGCCGCGCCGCCGCTGACCGGCGCGCCCGAAGATATCGCCGAAAATATCGCCAAAATCCTCAAAACCTTCGCGCGAGTGGTACTGATAGCCGCCGCGGCCATCGGCATATTCCCGGTAATACTGCTGCGCCGGACGCTCCTGCCCGCTCGCATCGATTTCACCGGCATCGTATCGCTTGCGCTTGTCCGGATCGCCGAGGATCGCGAAAGCGGCTGAAATCTCCTTGAACTTGTCCTCCGCTTTCTTGTCGCCGGGATGCAGATCCGGGTGGTTCTCCTTGGCGAGGCGGCGATAGGCTTGGCGAATCTCGTCATCGCTCGCCGTTCGGCTCACCCCGAGGATCTTGTAGAGATCGGTATCCATGCTCTGTCTTTACCTGTAGGCCGCTGACCGGGCACAGTCAGCGGTTGCTCGCCAGCCGCGCCCGTAAGAGGCTCATCGCAACTTATCCGTTATCACCGAAACAAGGCCCGGTCTGCGGCGCGCATGCTCGTCTGCGTGAATGCTCGATTGCAGATTTAACACGTTCGCAAGCTGATCCAACCGCTGGCGGACACGCTCGCCTCCAAACTCACGGAACTCGGGCGGCAGATTGAGAGTCAGTTGCCGATCCGAGATCGCCAGCGGCGTGCGGCTGATGATGCCGGGCGTCCCCGCGGACACGATATACGCAACCCGCATGGCGCTGCCCAGAATGCGAGCGCGTTCATGGGCGCGGGCGCCGTCCGCGCTCTTGCCGAGCAATTCGGAGAACACAGGGCTCAACTCACCCTTCAGCGACCCTTCGTGCCGGTAGTAGTTGGCGAGCGCGATGAAAAGCCGGCCGGGGTGATCGGTCCCCGCCACGGCCCAGTGCGCCGAAAGGTTCAGGCTCTGTTCGCCGCGATAGTCCGGGTGTGCGCGCCAGCCCACATCCGACAGCAGACACGCCGCACGGCGTAGCCGCCGCTCTGCCGGCGTTTCCTGCTGCCCGGCCAGCGCGAACAGGTTGTCCGTCCAGTCGCAAAGCTCGCGCACATATTGCAGCGAACGTCCGCCGAGCGTCGCAGCGTCCTCGCTTGCCGCGATCAGGGGGTCGCGCGCCCGTTCGCTTTCGTCAAGCAGCGTGTAGAGCAGTCCCTCGCGCACCCCGAACGCCGAGATCACCACGTGCGAGGGCTTCACGCGCTTGATCAGCCGCCACATGACCAGGCAGGCATGGCGAACCGTGTCGCGGCGGTTGCGCGAAAGCTGATCCAGCCCCGCGATTGCGCTGTCCGGACTCTTGACCACCTCGCGCGTGAAGGCGAGTGCCTCCTCAGCGTCGATCTGGTAGCCGTGGAAAATACGCAGCGGATACCGGGTCTTGGCCATGTGCAGCCGCGCGATCGCCCGCCACTCGCCGCCGATGGCGTAGAAGGAGCGCCCCGCTCCCGCGTCAAGCCAATCGACGCGAGCAAGTTCCTTGTCCACCATGGCCTTGCCCGAATCGAAATCGTCGCCACACGCTTCGAGCATGTAAAGATGTCCGAGCGAGAGGCTGACCGGCGGTGGGTTCCCCAAATGGATTTGCCCGGCGCGCATGTCGACGAGTTCGAGCGACCGGCCGCCCATGTCGCCCACCAGCCCATCCGCATTCATGAAACCCGAGAGGATGCCGTTCGCCGTGAGTTCGGCTTCGCGCACATCGCTGAGGATTTCGATGCGCGTGCGGCAGATCCGCTCCGCCTGCTTGATGAACCCATCGCCGTTCTCAGCGATCCGCACAGCAGCCGTCGCGAACGGGTAGAAGCGCTTGACTCCCATATGACTGACGAGCGCGCGGAACCTGCGCAACGTATCCAGCGCAAGCTGAACATTCTCGTCCTTCATGCGTCCGGTCTTGGCCACACCGCTGCCCAGCCGGCAAATCACGCTTTCATTGTGCAGTTGGGTGGGCGAGCGGGTGAGTCCTTCGAAGATCACCAGCCGAACCGAGTTCGAGCCAATGTCGATGACCGCAACCGGCTTGCGCCGGTCGATCCGGGGACGCTCATCCTGGTCCATGCGGTGCGTTCCGCGCTATTGCTTCGCTTGCGCCTTCTTCGCCTGCGCATCATTCGAGTTATGCCCCGCGCCATTGCCATGTGCAATCACCACAGCGGGGGGAAAGTCCTTCTGCAGCGACTCGCCGCGCCCCGACAGGCTGGGGTTGTTCATGAAATACTGGTGAGCATTGAAAGGTTCCTCGCCTTCAGCAGGTTGAATTCGGCGTGAGGTGCCATCGGCCATGATCTCCCAGCTTTGCTGGTTGTCCTTCAGGTTGGCCAGCATGATCTGGCCCAGGACCTGCTCGTGAACCGTGGGGTTGAGGATCGGCGTCATGGCCTCGACGCGCCGCTCCAGGTTGCGCGGCATCATGTCGGCAGAACTTATGTAGACATGCGCTTTGGTCGAGGGCAGCCCGTGGCCATTGCCGAAGCAATAGATCCGCGCGTGTTCGAGAAAGCGGCCAACGATGCTCTTCACGCGGATGTTGTCCGACAGGCCCGGCACCTGAGGGCGCAGACAGCAGATGCCGCGCACCACCAGGTCGATCGGCACGCCCTCCCTGCTCGCCGCATAGAGCGCATCGATGATGTCTGTGTCGACGAGCGCATTCATCTTCATCCAGATCGCTGCCGGACGTCCGGCGCGGGCATGCTCTACTTCCTCGCCGATATGCTCCAGAATGCGCTGCTTGATGCCGTTGGGCGAGGCCGCCATAAGTTCGAGGTCCCGCGGCTTGGCATATCCCGTGACATAATTGAATATGCGCGATGCATCGCGCCCGATCGCCGGATCGGCGGTGAAGAACGACAAGTCGGTGTAGATCCGCGCCGTGACGGGGTGATAGTTGCCCGTGCCGATATGGCAGTAGGTGCGAACGCCGCCGGGCTCGCGCCGCACCACCTGCCCGAGCTTTGCGTGGGTCTTGAGTTCGAGAAAGCCGAACACGACCCGCACCCCGGCACTCTCGAGGTCCTTGGCCCAGCCGATATTGGCCTTCTCGTCGAACCGCGCCTTGATCTCGATGACGGCCGTGACCTCCTTGTCGGCCTCCGCCGCCGCGATCAGCGCCTCGACGATCGGCGACTGCTTCGAGGTGCGATAAAGCGTCCATTTGATCGCCATCACGTCCGGGTCGGCGGCAGCCTGCTTCAGGAACTGCGAAACGACATCGAACGACTCGTAGGGGTGATGAACAATAATGTCCTTGGCCTTGATCGCCGCCAGACAATCCCCGCCATGCTCGCGGATGCGCTCGGGAAAGCGGATGGTAAATGGCGAAAACAGCAGGTCGGGCCGGTCATCGACGATCATTTCCTTGGTGTCGGCGAGGCCCAGCAGCCCCTTGTGGGTGAACACCTGCGTGTCGTCCACCTCCAGCGCATTGATGATCATCTCGCGGAAACGCTTTGGCATCGCGGACTCGATTCCCAGCCGGATCACCGATCCGAGCCGGCGCTTTTTCAGCGCGGTCTCGAACAGGCGCACCAGGTCTTCGGCCTTCTCCTGTACTTCGATATCGCTGTCGCGCAGCACCCTGAATGCACCCTGCCTCTCCACCGCATGGTCGGGGAAGAGCTGATCGACAAACAGCGAGACGAGCGTCTCGGAGCGGATGAAGCGCACACGCGGACGCCCACTGCGGGTTTTCGCGCCATCCGGCTCCGGCAAGCGGATGAACCGCTGCAAGCCCATCGGCAGCGGGATCAGCGCATACATCTTTTCCGGGCTGAGCGCATCTCCCTTGCGCTTCTTCTTTTCCGTCAGTTCCAGACCGATCGTGAAGCCGAAATTCGGGATGAAAGGAAACGGATGCGCCGGGTCGATGGCAATCGGCGTGAGGACCGGAAACACCTCGTCCTGAAAGAACCCTTCCAGCCATGCCCTGTCGCTTGCCGTGATGTCGTCCGCACCCAGCACATGCACGCCCTCGGCGTCCAGCGCCTTGCGCAACTCGGTCCATTGATCGTGCTGGCCCTTGGAAATTTCCGCAACCATCTCGTTGATACGGGCAAGCTGCTCCTTTGCCGTGAGGCCGTCCTGGCTGACTTCTGTGATGCCCTCGGCGATGTGCTCGCGCAAACCCGCGACACGCACGATGTAAAACTCGTCAAGATTGGAGGCCGAGATCGCGAGAAAGCGCAGCCGCTCCAGCAGCGGGTGGTTCGGGTTGGCCGCCTCTTCCATCACCCGGCGGTTGAACTGGAGCCACGACAATTCTCGGTTATAGAAGCGGCTGCAGCCGCGATATTCGGGCTGCTGCGCCGCATCTTCCCCGGTAAATTTCTCCGCAATCGTCATCTCAAAGGCTCCAGTATTGTGACTCATTCGGCCTGAGCATTCAGCAACCGCGCGGCAAATCGGACCGTGATGCGCCGCCGCTGGGCAAGCGCCACTCTGTCCATCCGCGCAACGAGGTCCGCAGCGGCAGCGATCGAGCGTTCCATGCGCAACAGCAGATAGTCGATCACGGCAGGCGGCGCGGAAAGCTGCCGGTCATCGAAAAGCTTGACCAGCACAGCGCGCAACAGCGCATCGTCCGGCGCGCCGATCTCCGCAAAAGGCAGCGATCTCAGCCGAGAGCGCAGGTCGCTCAACGCCACCGGCCACGCCCCCGGCAGGCTGCGCGCCGTTAGCAGGATGTCGAAGCCGCGTTCCCTCGACAGGTTCATGAGATGAAACAGGGCGCGTTCATCACGCAGAAACCGGTCCACATCCTCGACGGCGAGCGGCTGCGCGCCGAGGCGATCGACCAGTTGCTCGTCGACTTCGGCGGCCGAGAGAACCTGCGCGGCACTGTGAACGCGCCAGACATTGACGAGGTGGCTCTTGCCCGCGTCCTCCGGGCCGGCGATCACGGCGCAGCGCGCGCTCCAGTCTGGCCAGTTCTGCACGAGACGCATCGCGTCGGTGTTGCAGGCGCTGACCATGAAGTCATCGGCCCCGAGCGCGGGCACGTGCGGCAGGTCCAGGACGAGTTGCCTGTCCCCGCTTTCACCCACCCCGCTCGCCATCCTCTCTCACTCCATGCGATGTCATGCTCATACGCCCGCAACGCACTACTCATGCAGCGTGTCGTAGTAGGCCATGTGGCGCATCCATCGCGCCAGATAAAGCCCAGCCGATACCACTGTCAGGATACCCACGATCCATGTCATCGGCACGACATACGATGCCAGCCCCGGCGCGAAGCCAAGCTGCGCCAGCACAAGGCCCGCCAGCAAAATCTGCCCGGCAGTGTTGGCCTTGCTGACGCGCGAAGGATGCATCGCCACCGCACGCTCAAGCATCCAGGAGAGGATCACCGCACCGACAATCAGCACATCACGGCTCACTACCGCGATCACCAGCCAGGCGGGCATATGACCGAGCAGGCCAAGCGTAACATAGATCGCCACCAGCAGCAGCTTGTCGGCGAGAGGATCGAGATAGGCGCCGAGTTCGGTCTTCCACTGGAAATGACGCGCGAGGAACCCGTCGATACCATCCGTGATGCCGGCGATCAGAAAGATGACGAAGGCCCAGCCCTGCGAGCCGTCGATGATCAGCCAGACGACAACCGGCACGAGGAGAATTCGGATGATCGTGATCAGGTTGGGGAGGTACAAATCAGCCTCGACAGATGGCCTGCGAGTTCCGGCCCGTTCACTGCCGGCGCAGGATCAAGTCGCCCCCACCTTGAGTCAAGCTCAGGCCCCTGGCACCAGCCGCCTTGGCGAAACGATCCGGCCCGCCGGGGAACGATAACACGACGTCGGCGCCTCCGGCGAACAGCGACTTGATCTCTATGTCCTGGGCGCCGGGCACGCTTTCGATCGTCTTACGCATGTCCTGCCAGGCGCGAAGGCTCTCGAAAGTCGCGGTCAGTGTAAAGGTCTCCAACTGCGCCGGACCGTCGAGAGCGCCTTGTGTCTTGAGCGCGCTCAGCCGCCAGCGGGCTTCCAGCGCCAGACGACCGATCTGCGCCGCATGGGCCGCAGCCGCGCGCGCGTCCTGATCATGAATTCGGAAGCTCTGCGAAAATCTGAATTGGCCCACGCCATCCTGGCCGGTCAGCGCAATGCGCAGGCGCTCGCCCCTACCATCAACCGAGGCGGCGGCAAGTACGAGTCTGGGGGTGCCCAGCCGGTCTTTGAGTGCGGCAACCGCGTCGGCGGTCAGTTCCATATCGGTTGGCAGGGATGCCGCAGCCTGCGCCGGCGTCATGACTAACGGAGCAAGTCCGTTCTTGAGGTCAAGCGATGACCACGCCGCGCGCCAATCCTCGATGGTCACCCCATCATATGCGATAGGCAGCAACGCCACCGTCTGAGACTGCTGATCGGTGTGAGGCAAACCAAAGCGGTTCAGCAGATCGCGGACTTTCGCCGCGTCGAAGGTGAAATCGAGCGTTGCGATATAGCGTGTGCTGGAAAACCGTTCGTCGCGCACCACGAAGCCGTCCATCAGGTCGTCTACGGCATCGGCGCTCAGTTCGGGCAGGCGGTTATGCGCCTTGAACGCCACCAGCCGCGACATGAGCGTACGCAGCGCGCGCTGCCCCCCTTGGGCGATGGCCTTTTCCTTCGCGGAAACAGCATCGCTTGCCTCGGTGTTCACCGCTACGCTAGCGACCGTGTAGACTGGCGGCTGCGCCGCATGCGCCGAGGAGATGGCAAGCCCCGCCACCAAGGCGAGAGCCGCCAGCCAGACCGGCTGATCATCTTTCAGCATGGGAATCATCAGGATGTATCTAAACCATGTCGACCGGTGTCGCGTCCGCTGGTTGCATGTCATGCGCCTTACCGATTCACCGCGTTATCGGCAAGGACTGCGGCGGAAATACGCGCAAAACGTCCGAGTGCGTCATTCCGCTCTTGACCGCGTGGCTGCCCCCGCGCCACTCAGGTGGCAGCAGGGCTTTCAAAAGGACAGCGCTCATGTCCGAAAAGACGCACAACCACCATGACGGTCTGACCTATGAACAGGCGGGCGTCAACATCGACGCGGCGGACCGGCTCGTGCGGGCAATCAAACCGCTGGCCGCCGCCACCGCGCGCCCCGGCGCGGACGCTGCGCTCGGCGGCTTCGGCGGGCTGTTCGACATGCGCGCGGCCGGGTTCATCGACCCGATCCTCGTGGCGGCGACCGACGGTGTGGGCACCAAGCTGAAACTCGCCGTTGATATCGGCCAGCACGACAGCGTCGGTGTCGATCTCGTCGCCATGTGCGTCAACGACCTGCTCGTGCAGGGTGCGACCCCGTTGTTCTTTCTGGATTATTTCGCCTGCGGCGCGCTCGATGCCACCGTGGCGGAAGCGGTGATCGCGGGCGTGGCCGCGGGCTGCCGCGAGGCCGGCGCGGCGCTCATCGGCGGGGAGACCGCCGAGATGCCGGGGATGTATGCGCGCGGCGACTACGATCTCGCCGGGTTTGCCGTGGGCGCGGTGGAGCGGGATGCGCTGCTACCGCGCGGCGTGGCGGCTGGCGACATCATCCTTGCGCTGCCCTCGTCAGGGGTGCATTCCAACGGTTTTTCGCTGGTCCGGCGCATCGTGGCCGATGCCGGACTGGACTGGGCCGTGCCTGCCCCCTTCGCGCCGGATCAGCCCCTGGGCAACGCCCTGCTCGCGCCAACACGCATCTATGTGCGCCCGGTGCTCGGCGCGCTCGGCACCGGCATCAAGGCGCTGGCGCATATCACCGGCGGAGGGCTGACTGAAAACCTGCCTCGCGTGCTGCCCGATTCGCTCGCCGCGGAAATCGACCTGGCTGCCCTCAGGCCCCAGCCCTTGTTCGGTTGGCTCGCGCGCGCTGGCGGGGTCAGCGAGCCTGATATGCTGCGCACGTTCAACTGCGGCGTGGGTATGGCCATCATCGCCGCGCCGGATGATGTCGATGCCGTGATCGCGGCCCTGCGAAATGCTGGCGAGGCCCCCTACCCGATCGGCCGGCTGGTTCCGCGCGCGGCCGCGCCACTGGACTACACCGGCACGCTGGCATGGCCGGCATGAGCGAGCGCAGGAAACTCGGCGTGCTGATCTCCGGGCGCGGCAGCAATCTCGCCGCGCTGATAGAGGCATGTCGCGCGCGGGAATTTCCTGCCGAGATTGCGCTGGTGATCTCCAATCGGCCGGGCGCACCGGGGCTGGACTTCGCCGCGCGAGCGGGCATTCCCGCGCAGGTCATCGACCACAAGCGCTTTACAAGCCGCGCGGCATTCGAGCGCGCGCTGGATGAGGCGCTGCGCGGTGCGGATATCGGGCTTGTGTGCAACGCGGGGTTCATGCGCATCCTCACCCCCGATTTCGTTGAGGCGTGGCGCGACCGGCATCTCAACATCCACCCGTCGCTGCTGCCCGCATTTCGGGGCCTCGACACGCATGAGCGCGCTCTGGCCGCAGGCGTACGCATCAGCGGCTGCACGGTGCATTTCGTGCGCGCGGAAATGGATGCCGGGCCGATCGTCGCGCAAGCCGCCGTAGCCGTGCTGCCCGGCGACGACGCTGATGCTCTCGCCGCGCGCGTGCTGCGCGCCGAGCACCGGCTCTATCCGTGGGCGGTGCGGCTTGTGGCAAGCGGGCAGGCTTGGGTGGAAGGTGAGCGCGTCGCCTACGGTGCGCAGGTGGTTCAGGATGAGGGCTTTAGCCTGTTCGCGCCATCGGAGGATTAAATTCGCGCCAGACCGTGCTGATGAGCCTCCAGCACCTTTCCGGCGAAATAGAGCGAGCCGGTCAGCAACACGCGCACCGGTCCCTGCCCGACGCTGCGGCTCAGGTTGAAGGCGTCTTCCATGTCGCGCGCAGGCTCGGCGAACAGCCCCTGATGACGCGCCATGGCGGAGAGTTCTTCGGCCGTGTAGGCGTTCGGCTCGCCGGGAATGGAAACGGTGGCGACAAATTCCGCCAGCCCGTTGAACGGCGCGAGGAACTCCGCAGCGTCCTTGTTCGACATCATGCCGACGATGAGATGCAGCGGACACGAAACGCGCTCTTCCAACTCCGCCATGGCACCCGCCAGCGCCTGCGCGGCGGAAGGATTATGCCCACCGTCGAGCCAGAGTTCCG
>CAZYYQ010000048.1:0-5877 GCA_964651275.1 uncultured Hyphomicrobiaceae bacterium
GCGTCAACCACCCGATGTCCTGTATCCATTGCGGCATGAGGAAGCGGGGCACCATACTGCCGCCCACCGCAGAGACAATCAGCACGACAATATTTGCCACGGTCTGCGCCTGCTGTTTACTCCGGCACAGAAGCACGAAGGCAAGCGCAAGGCCGGCCGCAGCAATCGCGCTGAGCAGCGTTGTGCCAGCCCAGGGCAGCACATTTCCCGGCAAATCAACGCCGAAGGCAAGCCACGCCACCAGAAAGATGATCGTGACCTGTACGAACCCCTGCGCGACGAGAAATGCGAATTTGCCCTCCACGAGCACGCGCGTGCCGCCCGGACCATAGGTGAGCCGGTCGAACAGCCCTGCCTCTTTCTCCTCCAGCAGCGTGATTGCCCCCACGGCGGAGGAAAACAGCAGGAACAGCATTGCGACCGCGCCAGCATAATAGGAGATACCGCTCGGCACGCCGACATCCCCGGCGACCGTTACCTTCTCGATGGCCGGGCGCAGAGAGGTTTCGCCCTCTGCAGGCATGGGCGCATTGTCGATGCGCTCGGACAATTCACGGGTCTGGGAATCGGACAGGCGCAGCACGCCCCGACCGAGTTGCTGAGCGGCGCTGCGCAGCGGCGCGCGCGGGAATGCGACGAAATACGCCTCGCTCAAGGCGCCCTCGAAGATCGACACGGCGATCTCGCGGGCCGGGTCAATGACGATCTGGAGCGCGGGTCCATCACCATCGCCGGGTTTGTCGAGCGGGCCGCCCTGAGCGCGGATAATCAGGCCGACATCCGCCGCGCCGGTGCGCACCAGCTCGCGCACCTCTGGCGCCGCGAGCGGCTCATCACCACGCACCCGGCGCAAGCTCCGGCTGTCGAAGATTTTCTCCAGCAGCCGCGTCGAATTCTCGGTCCCGCGCTCATCCGCGACCGCGATCTTCAGATCAATCGCGCCGCCGGTTGTGCCCGCAAAGATCACCGCGAAGATCACGAACACCGCCGCCGGCAGCGCGAAGCTTGAGGCCAGCGCGCCGCGATCGCGTATCAGGTTCAGCAACATGACCCGGAAAGCTGCCGCTCTCATTCCTCCGCCTCCGCATCGGCGAAATGGTTGAGCAGCGTATCGAGGCTCGGACGGCGCACCCGGATTTCCTGTGCCTCCGGCGAGTCGGCCAGCAGCGTCTGGAATACGCGCGGCAGTTCATCGCTGGTCATCTCCATGAGCCCGTGAACGGTGTTGCGGTGCGGGTCGATGGTGAACCCCGCCGCTTCGAGCGCCGCCAGTTCCTTCGCCGCCAGGGCGCAGCGCAGCGGCTTCGCCGCCGTCACCGAAATCTCCATGCGCGCGCCGAAATGTTCGAGCATCAGCGTCTCGGGCGTACCACTCGCCATGATCCGGCCATCGACCATGATCGCCACCCGGTCGGCCAGCGCCTCGGCCTCGGTCATGTCATGCGTCGTCAGCAGGATCGCCAGCCCCTCGTCGCGCAACTGGCGCAGCATGTCGCAGATCTCGTGGCGCGCACGCGTGTCAATCCCGACCGTCGGCTCGTCTAGGATCAGCAGCTTCGGCCCATGCATCAGGGCCGCGCCGATATTCACACGCCGCTTCATGCCGCCGGACAACCCGCGCACCGGATCGTCGCGGCGCTCGCTCAGGCCGATGCGCGCCAGCAGAGCATCGGCGGTCTCGTCCAGCTTTTCCGATTTGACCCCCATCAGCCGGCCAAACACGCTCAGGTTTTCGCGCGGGGTCAGTTTGTCGTAGATCGCAAGTTGCTGTGGCACGAGGCCGATCTCGGCGCGCGCCGCCGGGGTCTTGCGCGGATCGGCGCCGGAAACAGTCACGGCACCACCCGTAAGCGCGATACGCCCCGTAATCGCCTTCACGAGCGTGGACTTGCCCGCCCCGTTGCGCCCAAGCAGCACCAGAATCTCGCCCGGACAGGCGCTCAGGCTCGCTCCGCGCAGCACCTTGCGCCCGCCATACGCGAAGATGGCATCGCGAACCGCAAGGATGGGCTTTCTCTGGGTAGCCGATTCGGTCGTCTTTGCCGCGTTCGGCTGCCCAGTCGGGGCCAGCGCGACAGCGCGCTGCGAAGACGCAGCGCCGCGGCGCTTCGCTCCTGTCTTCTCGGCCGTGCGTCTTGCCACGTTCAGGATACGCTCGCGGTGCTGGTCCCGTCGGGACGCCTTTTCATCTTCGCGCGCAGGATATCGGCTAGGTCGCTTGCGAACCGGGCCAACAGCGCCCCGTCCGGACCGATGGCGCTCACGCGCGCGACCGCCCGCTCCATGCCTGCGCTCGCCGCCTCTTCCGCCGCCTCGACGCCCATCAGCCGTACCAGTGTCGGCTTGTCGCCGTCCGTACCGACATTTTTGTGAGCGGTTTCGCGCGAACTGAGCGCGTCAATGAGATCGTCATAGGTCTGGAATGCGACGCCGATCTCCATGCCGAACATCCGCAGCACCTCCACATCGTCCGCACTGCGCCCGGCGGCGCGCCCGCCCATCTGCGCGGCAGCGGCGAACAGCGCTCCGGTTTTGCGAGCGTGGATTGCGGTTATCTCCTCCGCCGGCATCTTTCCAGTCGCTTTCAGATCGAGATATTGTCCCGCCACCAGCCCATTCAGGCCGATGGCCGCGCTCAGCATGGCGGTCAGGTCAGCGCGCGTGGATGCATCAAGCCGAGTCTCCGCAGCGATCACCCCGAAGGCTTCGTTAAGCAGCGCGATGCCCGACAGTATCGCGGTTGCCTCGCCGAACGCACAGTGACTGGCCGGAAGGCCCCGGCGCAACGTGGCATTATCCATCGCCGGGAGATCGTCGAACACCAGCGAGGCCGCATGGACCATCTCGATCGCGCAAGCCGGCGCAAAGGCTTGCGGCACATCGGCACTGCCATGACCGGCGGCCAGCATGAGCAGCACCGCGCGTGCACGCTTTCCCGGCGCCAGCAAGCTATGACAGATCGCCGCGGACAAGTCCGGTGCGGCGGAGGTCTCATCTGGCACGGTGCGCGCCAGCGCCGTATCGACCTGCTTGCCGATGCGCGAAACAACGTTATGAATATGCTGATGCATGCCACTGCCTGTGATGGCGTTTCCCACATGGCCATGATCGGGCGTTTTCATTCTTTTAATCGGAATGGACCAGAACCGCCAGCCCATGTCCTACGTAAAAACGCTGGTACCAGCAACAGAGTTCATTTGCCTCCGCGGGAGCCTTCGCTTTCTTCATCCCGGAAGACTCGTTCGCGCCTCAGAGAAACCAATGCGAATGTCATGGCGGATATCGTCTCACGCAAGGAAGATCACCTCAACATAGTCCTGAGCGGAGCCGCCGCGGGCCGGCCCGGCTCTACGGGGCTGGACCGGGTGCGCTTCGAGCATGTCGCATTGCCCGAGATCAGCCTGGACGAGATTGACCTGTCCACGCGCTTTCTTGGCCGGATGTTGAATGCTCCCCTGATCATCAGTTCGATGACCGGCGGGGTGGCTCGCGCGGCGCACATCAACGCCCATCTTGCCGAGGCCGCAGGCGCGCTGGGAATCGCATTCGCGGTCGGCTCTCAACGCGTAGCCCTCGAAGAAGGCGCGGCGGCCGGGTTCGATCGCAGTCTGCGCGACAAGGCTGGAGCGGCGCCGATCCTGGCCAATTTCGGCGCGGCGCAACTTCGCCGGTGGGATGGCAATGAAGCGGCGCGCCGCGCCGTGGAGATGATTGGCGCGGATGCGCTGGTCATTCATCTCAACCCGCTGCAAGAGGCGCTGCAGCCAGGCGGCGACCGCGACTGGCGCGGCTTGCTCGGCGAAATCGAGCGGCTGGCTCGCTCCGCCGAGACGCCAATTATCGTGAAGGAAGTCGGCGCCGGCATTTCCGGTTCGCTGGCGCGCAAGCTGGTCGATGCGGGCGTCACGGCGGTTGATGTCGCTGGCGCTGGCGGCACAAGCTGGGCGGCGGTCGAAGGGGCGCGCACCGGGGACCCGGTAGCACGGGCCATCGCCGCGCCGTTCGCAGACTGGGGCATCCCGACCGGCTACGCGATTGCCGATGTCCGGCGGATGTGCCCGGAAACGACCGTCATCGCTTCGGGCGGCATCCGGCATGGCCTCGATGTCGCACGCGCGGTCCGCCTTGGGGCAGACCTCGTGGGCACGGCGGCAGGCGTTCTGGAAGCCGCCATGACATCGACGGCAGCGGTGGTCGCCCATTTCGAAGGCGTTATCGGGGCGTTGCGCGTGGCCTGCTTCTGTACCGGCAGCCATAATCTCGCCGCGCTGAGAAAAGCACGTTTACTGGAACCAGGCGGGCCTCAGGGCCGCCCCGACGGGGAGAGTTGAAGATGGAAATCGTTGCAGACCAGCAGCGGGGCGAAACCGCCGTCGCTGAACCGGCGCACGCGGCCCGGCCAGCGCCGGCCAGCAGAGCCGCACGCGCGGCGGTGATCGGGGCGGGCTTCGGAGGCATGGCAGCGGCCTTGCGGCTACGCGCGAAGGGGTATGACGTTACTCTGTTCGACAGAGCCGGGCGCTGCGGCGGTCGCGCGCAGGTTTTCGAGCGCGACGGCTTCCGCCACGACGCCGGGCCGACCGTGATCACCGCGGATTTCCTGTTCCGCGAGTTGTTCGAGTTGTTCGGAAAGCGGATGGAAGACTATCTGACGCTTGTGCCTCTGGATCCTTGGTATCGCTTCCGCTTCCCCGATGGCAGCACCTTCGACTACGGCGGCACGGTCGAGGATACGCTCAATGAAATCCGCAAGTTCGAGCCTGCAGACGCGGATGGCTATCTTGAACTGCTCAAGCATTCGGAGAAGCTCTTCGATGCGGGTTTCACGCGGCTGGCGGACCAGCCGTTCCATAATCCGCTGAAGATGATCGGTCAGATTCCGACACTCGTGCGCCTCAAGAGCCACAACACCGTATGGCAGCTCATCTGCAAGCACCTGAAAAACGAGAAAATTCGACAGGCGTTTTCGATCCAGCCGTTGCTGGTGGGCGGCAGCCCGTTCGACACCACGAGCATTTATGGGCTGATACATTATCTGGAGCGCAAATGGGGCGTCTGGTTTGCGATGGGCGGCACCGGCGCGATTGTTGAGGCGCTGCACAAACTGATGGAAGAAGAAGGCATTACCGTACGGCTGAATACGACCATAGATAAGATTGAGACGGCCAGCGGTCGGGTGAGCGGCGTGCGGCTGGAAAGTGGAGAGACCATCCCAGCAGCCGTGATCGTGTCGAACGCCGATCCGCTTCACCTGTACAGCCACATGCTTGATACGAAGGATCGGCGTTGGAGCGCACGCCTGAAGACGCGATACATGCGCAAGTCGATGGGCCTTTACGTCCTGTATTTCGGCACGCGCCGGCAATATCCGGACGTCGCTCATCACACGATCTGGCTGGGCGCCCGATACAAGGAGCTGCTCGAGGAAATCTTCAAGAAGAAGAAATTGGCCGACGACTTCTCCCTTTACGTGCACCGGCCAACCGCCACCGATCCAAGCTTCGCACCCGAAGGCTGCGACTCATTCTACGTATTATGCCCGGTGCCGAACCTGGACGGCGATATCGACTGGTCCGAGGAAGGCCCGCGGCTACAACAGCGGATCGTCGACGCGCTCGACGAAACCATGCTGCCCGGGCTGAAGGACTCTATCACGGCTGATTTCTACATGACGCCAGAAGACTTCAGGCACGACTATCTCAGCGAAGCCGGCGCGGGCTTCTCGGTAGCCCCACACTTTACCCAGTCGGCGTGGTTCCGATTCCACAATCGCGCCGAGGGGCCCGAAGGACTTTACCTCGTCGGTGCGGGCACGCATCCCGGGGCCGGGATGCCGGGCGTGCTTAGTAGCGCGAAGGTGATCGAGAAGCTCGTCCC
>CAZYYQ010000048.1:5977-11616 GCA_964651275.1 uncultured Hyphomicrobiaceae bacterium
GGGCCGGGATGCCGGGCGTGCTTAGTAGCGCGAAGGTGATCGAGAAGCTCGTCCCCGAGGCGCAACTTTCCCGCGTCTGAAGCAGAGACCGGATCAGCTTGCTGATATGAAGAAGGCAGGCCGATTTGGCCTGCCTATCCGTTTCGAGTGACAAATCGTCAGTTGCGGAAAGGATTCCAGTCGGTCGACGACGTCACCGGACTAGAAGAAGACGATGGGGTGCTTGCCACCGCCGCGGTCCGAAAGCTGCGGGTGGTGACAACCACACGCGTGCCGACGCGGGTCTTGTTGTATAGCTCCTGCACATGCGAGTCGTGCATGCGGATGCAGCCGCTCGAGACTTCGCGGCCGATCAACTGCGGCGCGTCCGTGCCATGAATGCGGTAGAGGGTGCCGCCAAGATACAGCGCGCGGCTGCCGAGCGGGTTGCGCGGGTGGCCGCCCGGAACGTGAGCAGGCAGCTTGGGGTTCTCGCGGCGCATGCGGGCTGTAGGGGTCCAGCCCGGGTTCACCCTTTTCTGCGACACCCGAAGCGTGCCGGACCACATGGCCTCACGGCGTGGAATCGCGATCGGATAGCTCATGGCGCGCCCCTTGCCACGCACGTGGTAGAGACGACGATCACCGAAGCTGACGATGATCGTGCCCACCCCGTAATTCTTCGGGAAAGAGACCATTTGCCGGCCCGATGCCGAACTGAAACCGAATGAGGAGAAGAACTGCGCGGACGCCGGTGAGTGCGCAGCCGGCATGGTCAGGAAAGCCGTGGCGCAGACCACTGCCGCCGAGAGGGTTACAAGAGTCTTTTTCATCGAAGCCACCTCTGAATGGTGCGGCAGTCGCCGCAAGCCGGAAAAACGAATGATAATCAACAGATATTACAGAGCCGTTGCATATGAACCGCCGCGAACCGGCCCGTCACGCGGCAGCGCCCGCGTTTCAATTCAGGAGGCGGACCGTCCCGACCAGTGCGACACCTGTCGGGACGACATGCGGCCCCTGATGCGCCGCCCGCCACATGAGAAGCGGCAGCCTCGCTAGCGAAAACGTGGCCTCACCACGAGCGAGGCCGCCGCCTCCGGAGCCTGATCCGCTGGTAACCAGCGCACCACCCGAGGGTCGGATCGCTTTGCGACACTCATGATGAGCGACGGGATTTACGGCGCTGGACGACGGGCAAGGATGAGCGTGCGCAGACTCAAGATGTGTCGCGGCCGCATCGGTGGTTGAACCGGCCACAAGCAGCCATAGACCCGCGACCAAAGCCACAAGCACCGCACCCTTCAAGGCCATGCCTTGCTGATAAAGCGCTTGATTTGCGCCTACGATTCGCCGGCTCATTGACCCCACGCGATCTCAAAAAGCTCTCCCTCGGACCGTAACTTACCATTGCGCCGAAGTTGGCGTCCACGGGCCGAAGCCGCGAGTCGATTTATCTGTGCTGTGTGTAGCTGAACGGCCACAGACCGACGGCATGCGCTCAGGCGCTGTCGCGCAGTTCCCTGCGCAGGATCTTTCCGACCACGGTCTTCGGCAGTTCGTCGCGGAACTCAACCTGTCGCGGAACCTTGTACGGTGTCATCTGCTCGCGGCAGAACGCAATGACCTCTTCTTCGGTGAGCCCGGGGGTTTTCTTGACGATCACCGCCTTGACGACCTCACCCGACTGCGGGTCCGCAACGCCCACAACACCGGCCTCCAGAATGCCCGGATGGGAAGCCAGCACCCCCTCGATCTCGTTCGGATAGACATTGAAACCCGAGACGTTGATCATGTCCTTCGTGCGGTCGATGATGTAGACGAAGCCTTTTTCATCAATCTTCGCCATGTCGCCCGTGCGCAGGAAACCGTCATCGGTGTAGACAAGCGCGGTCTCGTCCGGGCGCTGCCAATACCCCTTCATCACTTGCGGGCCGCGTATGCACAACTCGCCCGGTTCGCCGATGCCCGCCTCCTCGCCTTCCGGCGCGCGGATCGAGACCTCGGTGGAAGAGATCGGCAGACCGATCGAGCCGGTGTATTCGTCTATGTCGAGCGGATTGATCGTGGCGGCTGGAGAGGTTTCGGTCAGGCCATAGGCTTCGATGAGCGGCACGCCCGTGACTTCTTTCCACTCCTGCGCCACACGCTTCTGCACGGCCATGCCGCCGCCGAGCGTCAGGCGCAGCGCGGAGAAGTCGAGCTTGCGGAAATCCTCGTTGTGCAGCAGCGCGTTGAAGAGCGTGTTGACGCCCGTGATCGCCGTGAATGGCGTTTTGCTCAGCTCCTTCACGAAGCCGGGGATGTCACGCGGATTGGTGATCAGAACATTCTTCGCGCCGATCTTGATGAAGGTCAGGCAGTTGGCGAGTAGTGCGAAAATGTGATAGAGCGGCAGCGCCGTGATGATGATCTCCTGACCCTCGCGAACATGCGGCTTGATCCAGGCATAGGCCTGTTCGAGATTCGCAATCATGTTTCCGTGGGTGAGCATCGCGCCCTTGGGGATGCCCGTCGTGCCGCCGGTGTATTGCAAGAAGGCGATGTCGTCAGGCGCCGGATCGGCCGGGTGGAACTTTCGTTTCGCGCCCGTCTTGATCGCGTCCTTGAACGACACAGCGCCGGGAATGGTCCACGCCGGCACCATCTTCTTCACATGCTTGACGACCAGATTGACGATTGCTGCCTTGGGAAAATCGAGCATGTCGCCGAGCCGGGTCACGACCACATGGCGAACCTGCGTCTTGTCGATCACCCTCTCCAGCGTGTGGGCGAAATTCTCGACGATGACGATCGCTTCTGCGCCCGAGTCCTTCAACTGGCCTTCTAGCTCGCGGGCGGTGTAGAGCGGATTGCAATTCACAACGGTATAACCCGCGCGCAAGGCGCCGAGCATGGCGATCGGGTATTGCAGCACGTTCGGCATCATGATCGCTACGCGCGCGTCTTTCTCCAGCCCCAGATCGCCCTGAAGATAGGCCCCAAACGCCGCGGACAGCCGGTCAATTTCGCCATAGGACAGCGTCTTGCCCATGCACGCGAAGGCGGGCTGGCCAGAGAAACGGCCAACGCTCTCCTCGAACATAGCGCCAATGTTACGATATCTCTGGGGGTCGATCTGCGCGGGCACACCCGGCGGGTAGCTGTCGAGCCAGATTGGGTCCATCTCCTCCCTCCAGTGGAAGCCGGCTCTTTGGAGCGGCCGGATTTTGCAACGATTGTAGCCCATTGGGCGTTAGAGTATGGCAGTTTGACGAAGGCGCAAACAACGGATTTGACATAGGCAAGCGCGAGGCTATCCCTGCACAGCCTCACACACCTACTCGCTCGCGATTGGAGAAGAAATGCCCGATCTGGAATTGTTCAAGGCCGTGGATGCCTACATCGAAGAGCGCTTCATCGTTGAGGACCCTGCCCTCGATGCAGCCATGCAAGCAGCCGAACAGGCGGGGTTGCCCCCGATCGCCGTGTCGCCGGTTCTGGGCAAATATCTTTATCTCCTGGCCAAGTTCATGGGCGCGCGCCGCATACTGGAAATCGGCACGCTTGCCGGCTACAGCACCATATGGATGGCACGCGCGCTGCCCGAAGACGGCCACGTGGTAACGCTGGAATTTGAGCCGAAACATGCTGGGGTGGCCCGCGCGAACCTCGACCGTGCGGCCGTGGGACCGTGGGTGGAGATCATGGTCGGGACGGCCCTAGATTCCCTTCAGGAAATGGCAGATCGCGGAGACCCGCCATTCGACATGGTGTTCATCGACGCCGACAAGGAAAACTACACGGCCTATCTCGACTGGTCCATCAAGCTGACCCGTCCCGGCGGACTGATTATTGCCGACAATGTCGTGCGCGACGGGCGCGTGCTCTCCGACAGGGATACCGACGTGCGGGTTACCGGCGTGCAAGCGTTCAATGACGCGCTGGCCAAGGACACGCGGGTCGAGGCGCTGATCATGCAGACCGCCGGCGTGAAGGGCTATGACGGGATCGCTCTTGCCCTTGTGAAGTAGGGCTGTCAGCCCATTAAAGCGAACCGGGGCGCTCCGGCTTGCGTATGCCGAGCAGCAACATATACGGCAGGAGTTGATCCATGAAGAAACAGTTGAGCGCAGCGATCGCCCTGATCGGCGCCATGACCGCGACCCCCGCCGCAGCCATTCCGGCGTCGAGCCAGGCCGGCTCTGCGCACGACTTCGCCTTCACCTCCATAGACGGCAGCCCCATGCCGCTCGGCCAGTATGCCGGCAAGGTGCTGCTGGTAGTGAATACAGCGTCGCTGTGCGGGTTCACGCCACAGTATCAGGGCTTGCAGGCGCTGTACGAACGCTACGGTGATCGCGGGTTCATCGTGATCGGCGCACCCTCCAACGACTTCGGCGGGCAAGAACCCAAGAGCGAGGGCGAAATCCAGGAATTTTGCCAGGGCGCTTTCGGCGTCACGTTCCCGCTGACCGAGAAGGTCCGCGTGCAGGGACCGGATGCGCACCCGTTCTACCGGTGGGCGCGCGAGACCGGCGGCGAGAAGCTGACGCCGCGCTGGAACTTTCACAAATATTTGATTTCGGCGGACGGCAAGCTTGTCGGTGCGTTCAGCACACGGACCAAGCCGGAAGCCAAGGAAGTGACCGACGCCATCGAGGCACAGCTCGCCTCGGCCAAGATCAATTAGACGCAAATGGTGAAACGGCGCGCAGGCGCCGCAGGGCGCGACATTGTTCTCGTGCTCGGGGACCAGTTGTCGCCCGGCCTAAGCAGCCTGCGCGCGGCCGCCCCCGCCAGCGCTGTCGTGTTGATGGCCGAGGTGCGCGACGAAGCCACCTACGTCCGCCACCACAAGAAGAAGATCGCGTTCCTGTTTTCGGCGATGCGCCACTTTGCCGAAGAGTTGCGTGCGGACGGCTGGGCGGTCGATTACACCACGCTCGATGACCCGGAAAATACAGGCTCTCTCGGCGGGGAAGTCGAACGCGCGATCGCGCGGCACCGGCCTTCGCGCCTGATCGTCACCGAGCCGGGCGAGTGGCGCGTCGCGCAGATGTTCGCGGATTGGCGCGAGCGTTTCGATGTTCCGGTCGAGGTGCTGCACGACGACCGCTTTCTGTGCACGCGCGCCGACTTCGCGCGCTGGGCCGAGGGCCGCAAATCCCTGCGCATGGAATATTTCTACCGCGACATGCGTCGCCGGACCGGCCTGCTGATGGACCGCGACGAACCGGAGGGCGGGCGCTGGAACTTCGATGCGGAGAACCGCAAGCCCGCGGGCGACGACATGTTTATCCCTGAGCCGATGCACTTCGCGCCGGACGAGACGACACGCGCGGTGATCGACCTCGTCGGCGTCCGCTTTTCCAATCACATCGGCGATCTGGACCCGTTCTGGTTCGCCACGCGCCGCGCGGACGCAAAGCGGGCATTCACGCATTTCCTCAAGACCGCCCTGCCCGGCTTCGGCGACTATCAGGACGCGATGCTCACCGGCCAGAAGTTCCTCTATCACAGCGTGTGCTCGCTATATCTGAACGCCGGGCTGCTCGACCCGCTCGACATGTGCCGCCGCGCCGAGGCCGAATACGCGGAAGGCCGCGCGCCGCTCAACGCCGTGGAGGGCTTCATCCGCCAGATCATCGGCTGGCGCGAATACGTTCGCGGCATCTACT
>CAZYYQ010000049.1:0-11524 GCA_964651275.1 uncultured Hyphomicrobiaceae bacterium
TTGCTGCGCGACGGCGAGGGCGCGCTGTTCGGCATACGCGAGGAAAAAGACGCCAGCGCCGACGAGCGCGTGATCCGCGAATGCAATTCCGGCGTGATGGCCGTGCGCGCCGAGGTGTTGCGCGCGGTGCTGCCGCGGATCGGCAACGACAACGCGAAGGGCGAATTTTACCTGACCGACGCGGTGGCCGCCGCTTATGGGCGCGATCATGCCATCGCCGTGGTGATGGGCGAGGAAGCCGACGTACTCGGCGTAAATGACCGGGTGCAGCTGGCGAGCGCAGAAGCGCAGATGCAGGCGCGACTGCGCGGCGCGGCGATGGCGGGCGGCGCGACGCTTGTCGCTCCCGAAAGCGTCACCTTGAGCCATGACACCGTGCTGGGCGAGGATGTCGTCGTAGAGCCGAACGTGATTTTCGGCCCCGGCGTTCGCGTTGGCGATCGTGCTCGCATCAACGGCTTTTCTCATATCGAAGGCGCGACCATCGGCCCGGGCGCGACCATCGGCCCGTTTGCACGGCTGCGCCCCGGCGCGGAACTCGGTGAGAAGGTGAAGATCGGCAATTTCGTCGAGGTGAAAAAGTCGCAAATCGCGGATGGGGCCAAGGTCAACCACCTGAGCTACATCGGCGACGCGCGCGTCGGCGCGGGCGCGAATGTCGGCGCGGGCACCATCACCTGCAACTACGACGGCCATGCCAAGCACCTCACCGAGATCGGCGCGGGCGCGTTCATCGGCTCGAATACCGCGCTGGTCGCGCCGGTCAGGATCGGCGACCGCGCCTATATCGGCTCGGGCAGCGTCATCACGCGCGATGTCTCCGACGGCTCACTGGGCTTAAGCCGGACACCGCAGGAGGAGCGCGAAGGCTGGGCCGATCGCATGGCCGCCCGCCGCGCGCGCCCCAAGCCGGAAAAGACCTGACGGCGCCTGCTGAAACGGGATGTAACGCGCTTTGATTTGGCCATCCGCCGCAGTGCCGATAATTCTTCCTGCCAATTCTACGAAGTGTGCAATTTGATGCGGTTTGCTGCCGGCTCGCTTGAAGTTGGCAGGCGCGGCCTGCTGCGCCGACTGATCATACACCTGGAGGGATTTGCCGATGTGCGGAATCGTGGGCATTTTAGGGAACACGCCCGTGGCCGAGCCGCTACTGGACGCGCTGCGCCGGCTCGAATATCGCGGCTATGATTCTGCCGGGATCGCAACGGTCGAGAACGGACGGATCGACCGGCGGCGTGCCGCGGGCAAGCTGGATGCGCTCCACGCGGTCCTGAGCGGCCAGCCGCTTTCGGGGCGCGCGGGCATCGGCCACACGCGCTGGGCGACCCACGGCGCGCCGACTGAAGTGAATGCCCATCCGCACGTCTCCGGCCCCGTCTCGCTCGTGCATAACGGCATCATCGAAAACTTCGCCGCGCTGCGCCGCGACCTCGAAGCCGGTGGCGCGCGGCTTGAAAGCGAAACCGACAGCGAGGTCGTCGCCCATCTGATCGCGCGCGAGCTTGCCGCTGGCCGCGACCCGGAGGCCGCCACGCTCGCCGTGCTGCGCCGGCTGGAAGGCGCGTTCGCGCTAGCCATCATCTTCGCCGGACATGACGACCTGATGATCGCCGCGCGCAAGGGCAGCCCGCTGGCGCTCGGCCACGGCCAAGGCGAGATGTATCTGGGCTCCGACGCCATCGCGCTTGCCCCCTTCACCGGAGAAATCACATATCTGGAGGAGGGCGATGTTGCGGTCATGACGCGGGCGGGAGCGCGCATTTTCGATGAAAACGGCGCGCAGGTGGAGCGCACGCGCCAGAAGGGCGTTGCATCCGCGCTCCTGGTCGACAAGGGAAACTACCGCCACTTCATGGCCAAGGAAATCCACGAACAGCCCGAAGTCATCGCCCATACCATCGCGCACTATGCCGACCTGAGCGAGCGGCGCATCGACATCCCCAACCTTGAGGTCGATCTGGCGTCGCTGACGCGCGTAACGCTATGCGCCTGCGGCACGGCGTTTTATGCCGGGCTGGTTGCGAAATACTGGTTCGAGCAGATCGCGCGCCTGCCGGTCGAGATCGACGTAGCCTCGGAATTCCGCTACCGCGAGGCGCCGCTACCCGACAACGGGCTGGCGATTTTTATCAGCCAGTCCGGCGAGACCGCTGACACGCTCGCCGGTCTGCGCTATTGCCGCGAGCAGGGCCAGCACATCGCCTCGGTGGTGAACGTGCCCCATTCCACCATTGCGCGCGAATCCGACACCGTGCTGCCCACGCTCGCCGGGCCGGAGATCGGCGTTGCATCGACCAAGGCGTTCACCTGCCAGCTTGCCGTGCTGGCCTGCCTCGCCATCGCGGCGGGCAAGGCGCGCGGGCATATTGACGAGGCGCGAGAGCAGGAGCTTGTCGGCGCACTGATTGAACTGCCCCGGCTGATGAGCCGGGTCTTGCGCAGCGAACAGACCTTCATCGACATCGCCCACCAGCTTTCGGGCGCGCAGGACATGCTTTATGTCGGGCGCGGGGTGCACTACCCGCTGGCGCTGGAAGGCGCGCTGAAGCTCAAGGAAATCTCCTACATCCACGCCGAGGGCTTCGCCGCGGGCGAACTGAAACATGGCGCGATCGCGCTGATCGATGAAGACGTGCCAGTGGTGGTCATTGCCCCGCCGGGCCGCACGCACGAGAAGACCTTGTCGAACATGCAAGAAGTCGCCGCGCGGGGCGGGCGGATCATTCTCCTGACCGGCGAATCGACGGGCGCGCCAGACTGCGCCGTGATGGCCCATTGCAAGCTGCCTGACGTTCATGAATGCATGACGCCGATCCTCTATGCGCTGCCGATTCAACTGCTCGCTTATCATACGGCGGTCTGGCGCGGCACCGATGTCGACCAGCCGCGCAACCTTGCCAAGTCGGTGACGGTCGAGTGAGCCTGCCTGTGGACGGCAGCTGTGGGAAATCGGTCACAGTCTTGCCTTGCTCGTCTGGTTGACCCAAGAGTGAGAAAGCGTCCGCCATCGGGCGCAGTTGACTCAAGGTCATGTCCATGCGCTTCGCCACGCCTTTCGCCGTGATCGCTTGTCTTGCCGGTGCGCTCGTCCTGGGCTCGCCCGCGCATGCGCAATCCAAGGAGAACCTGCGCAAGCTTTCCGATGCCTACAAGCTGATGGAGGGCGATAAGACAGGCGACGCCATCAAGCAACTCGACGCGTTACTGGAAGGCTCGCCCGAGGATGCCGATGCGGCCTCCAAGGCCATGCTGCTGCGCGGCCAGGCTTACGCGAAGGGCGGGCGTCATGCGCAGGCGCTTGCCGACTTCAACGCGGCCCTCTGGCTGCAAGGCCTGAGTTCGAGCCAGCGCAAGGAAGCCGTTGAGGGACGCAAGGCTGCCCTCGCCAAGCTTGGACTCGGTGACGGCGAGGCGACCGCCAGCGAGGCCACCGAAAAACCAGAGAGCGCGCCATCCCCTCAGCCGGCGCGCACCCAGCAACCGGCGCAGCGTCCAGCCCCCGAAAGCTGGCAGACCGAAGTGCAGGCCGCCGAGCAGGAAGAAGACAGCGGCGGCATCGGCTCGTTCTTCAGTGGCCTGTTCGGCGGAGACGCGGACGAGCCGGAAGGCCAGACCGCATCTGTCGACACATCAAGCGACAGCTCTGCGGCTTCAGGCTGGGCCACGCGCACCGCCGAGGTGGAAGAGGCGAGCGCGGACGCACAAGGTGACAGCGGCCAGTTCCGCGTGCAGATCGCCTCCGTCAGCTCGCGCGAGGGCGCGGAATCCGAGGCGCAGCGGCTTTCGCGCATCCTCGGCGACGCAATGGCCGGCGAGACGGCAAGCATCGTGCGCACCGACACCGAAGCGGGCAACACCTACTATCGCATCTTGGTCGGGCCGAAGCCCTCACGCGACGTGGCAGAAGAGATGTGCCAAATGTTCAAGTCCCGCGGCGTCGACTGTCTGGTGCTCTCAAGCCGCTGACATACGCCCGGACTTGGCTTCGCAACGCCGTCGGAGCCTGCTTCCGCGTCTGCGGCCTGTGCATTTTTCTGATATTCTAACGAAATGCGACTACGATGCCGCCCAGTCATGGCTGCACGAGTGGTGGTGAATGGACGATACGACCCAGCAACATCCCGAGGGACACGGCCCCCCCCGCCAGCGCCGGCGGCGCACCAGCTTGGCGCGGCTCCTGATCGGGCAAAAGACCGAGGAAAGCCATCACTTCGGAACCCGGCTGCGTAACTACCTGCTGACCGGCCTGATCATCGTCGGCCCGATTAGCATCACGCTGTACATCGTCTGGTGGTTCGTCAACCTGATCGACGGCTGGATCAAGCCGCTCCTGCCGAGCCTGAACGAGATCCAGCGCCATTTGCCTTTTGATCTACCCATTCCGGTTTCTGCACTGCCGGAGATTCCCGGCGTCGGCCTGATCGTCGCGATCATCGGCCTGATGCTGATCGGTGCGCTGACGGCAAACCTGTTCGGGCGCACGCTGTTCGGCTATGGCGAGCTGATGCTGGAGCGCATGCCGATCGTGCGCAACCTCTATGGTGCGCTGAAGCAGATCTTCGAGACGGTGCTGTCCAAAAGCGGCAGCAGCTTCAAGAAGGTCGGTCTGATCGAATATCCGCGCAAGGGCATCCATTCGCTGGTCTTCATCTCGACGGAAACGCGCGGCGAAATCCAGACCCGCCACGGCAGTGACCAGCTCATGAGCGTGTTTCTGCCGACCACTCCGAACCCGACCTCCGGCTTCCTGCTGTTCGTGCCCGAGAAGGACGTGCGCGTACTGGACATGAGCGTCGAGGAGGCCGCCAAGCTGATCATTTCGGCTGGGCTGGTGGTGCCCGAGCATGCGGAGACGTTGACTGGCGCGGCTGAGCGCCTTGAAGCCGCAGCCCGTCATGCCCGCGAACCGGGGGGAGCCGAACCGGCGAAGAAGCAGGACGACGCCGCGACTGCCTAAGCCGCAGCGTCGTTTGCAAGGCTCAATCAGATGGCAGCAGGACCTTGTCGATGACGTGGATAACGCCGTTGTCGGTCTCGATGTCCGCCTGAACAACATTCGCGCCGTCGACCGTCACCGCTTGTGTACGCGCCGACTTGTCTACAGCCAGCATACTGTCACCGCCGGACTTGATCGTCTTCACGTGGATCGTGCGACCGGGAAGCATGTTCGACGTCAGCTCGCGCGGCAGCACATGATAGGACAGGATCGCGGTGAGCTTGTCCTTGTTCTCCGGCTTGAGAAGGTCTTCCACCGTGCCGGCGGGCAGCGCATCGAACGCATCGTCGGTGGGGGCAAATACCGTCAGGTTGTCTCCCTCGGCCAGCGCGCCGGCCAGCCCGGCGGCCTTGGCCGCGGCGATCAGCGTGTTGAAGCTGCCAGCCTCCTGAGCAGTCTCGACGATGTTGGCGGCCTTTGCCGGCGCAGACGTACCGATTGCCAGCGCCGCTACTGCGACAAACAAGACTTTACGCATGCGAACTCTCCCTTGTTGATATGCAAGACCCGCTCAATCGAGCTTCAGGATTTCCTTGCGTGAGACCTCAAGGCAACGCGTGCGGGCTCGGTGTAGATCACTGTCGGAAAATCCCACTGGCTCCCACTCGTAAAATTGATCCAGATCAACGCGCCAATCTGTCAAGTTCAGTTGACTAACCTCAGTGTCGCAATTGGAGCGCATCATGAGAGAAGCCGTTCGCAAGCACCTCGGCGCACGGGTGCCGCGTTACACAAGCTACCCCACCGCGCCGCATTTCTCCTGCGAGATCGGCGATCGGACGGTAGGCGATTGGCTGGCGGCCCTGACTCCTGGAACGGGCCTTTCGCTCTATCTCCATGTGCCGTTCTGCGCGCGGATGTGCTGGTATTGCGGTTGCAACATGCGCCTCGTCGCGCGCTATTCTCCGGTAGCCGAATATGTCGAGCGGCTGATCGCCGAAATTCACATGCGCGCCGACGCGCTCGGCAATCGCCATAGCCTCAGCCACATCCATTGGGGCGGGGGTACTCCCACGACCCTTTCGCCTGACGACTTCGCCCGCGTCGATACGGCGATCCGCGAGCGGTTCGATGTCGCAGATGACGCCGAGATCGCCGTGGAGATAGACCCGCGCACGCTAGATGAGCCAACCGTGGCGGCCCTCGCGAAAATGGGCTGCAACCGCGCCAGCCTGGGCGTGCAGGAATTCGACTCGAAAGTGCAAGCAGCGATCAACCGCGTTCAGCCATTCGAGATGGTTGAGAGCGTCTGCGGCTGGCTGCGTGGCGCAGGCATTTGCGCGCTCAACTTTGACCTGATGTATGGTCTGCCGCACCAGACGCCGGATATGCTGGCAGAGACGGTCAAACGGGCTGAGCGCCTGAATCCAGCGCGGCTCGCCGTGTTCGGCTATGCGCATGTGCCATGGATGGCGAAGAACCAGCGCAAGATCGATGAAGACGCCCTGCCTGACGGAGAGGTCCGGTTCGAGATGGCGGCGCTTGCGAGCCGCCTTCTGGTCGAGCGCGGCTACCAGGCCATCGGAATCGACCATTTCGCGCTGCCGGACGATAGCCTCGCGGTTGCTGCGCGCGAAGGGCGGCTTCGCCGTAACTTCCAGGGTTACACGACCGACCAGGCCGGCGCGCTCATCGGGCTGGGAGCCAGTTCCATCTCCGCTCTGCCGCAAGGCTATGCGCAGAACATGGTGCAGACCAACGACTATCTCCGCGCGGTCGATTCGGGCGCGCTGCCCGTCGCCAAGGGGCTGGCGCTGACGCCAGAGGACATCTGGCGGCGCGCGGTCATCGAGCGGCTGATGTGCGATTTCGCGGTCGATCTGGAAGCGATCGCGCTGCGCTTCGGCCTCCCGCAGGAAGCGTTCGTGTCTGACTTTGACCGCTTGCACCCGCTTGCGGAGGACGGTCTGCTCAGGATCGACGGTGCGCAGCTACACATTACGCCGGAAGGACAGCCGCTTGCGCGCGTCGTGGCTTCAGCGTTCGATGTCTACCTCTCCAGTCACGAAGGCGTGAAGCGCCACGCAACCGTGTGATCTTGCGGCCAGTCCCATCAGACAAGTTATGTTTTCGCCATTGCGCTGCTGATCGCCTCGCCACATATCCCCGTAGGAAGCATCAGTTACCCATAGCGCGAGGTAGGGATCTTGGCGACTCCGAGTCCGTCTGCCGGACACTTTCCATTGAAGCTCATCTTGCCATTGAAGCTCATCTTACTGTTCGGCTTCGCGCTGGTCTGGACCATCCAGGCAGCCGAAGCGCAGAGAGGCGCTCCGCCGGGAGTCATCCTTCAACGCGCGGAGAGCGAGGAGTTTGTCGACCGGGTCGAAGCGCTGGGCACGCTGCGCGCGTATGATTCCGTGGAGCTGACCGCCAAGGTGACCGAGACCATAACAACGATCCACTTCAGGGACAGCCAGCGCGTCGAGGCCGGCGACATGCTGGCGGAACTGTCGAGCGAAGCGGAACAGTCCGAGTTGTCCGAGGCTGAAGCCACCATGCGCGAAGCCAAGGCGCAACTCGAACGCGCAAAGCCGCTCGCGCAGCGCGGCGTGAGCTCACAAGCCGTTCTCGCGGAACGCCAGCGCGATTACGATACCGCCAAGGCTCGCCTTCAAGCCATCAAGGCGCGGTTGAGCGACCGCCGGATTGTCGCGCCATTCGACGGCCTCACCGGCCTGCGCCGTATCAGCGTCGGCGCGCTGGTGACGCCCGGTACGGTGATCACGACCATCCAGAACGACAGCGTAATGAAGTTGGACTTCACGGTTCCCTCCGCCTTCCTTGCCACCATTCGCCCGGGCGTTGAAATCGAGGCCAAAGCTGCCGCCTATGACAGCAAGACATTCAAGGGGACCATCAGCGCGGTCGACAATGCGGTCGATCAGGATACGCGCTCGATCACGGTGCGCGCCGAACTGCCCAACCCCGACGGCGAACTAAAGGCCGGCATGCTGATGACGGTCGAACTGCTCAAGAACCCGCGCCGCGCCGTTGTCGTCCCGGAGCAGTCGATCCTGATGCGCGGCAATCAGAGTTTCGTATTCGTCGTCGATCCGAAGGCCGACAGGACGGTCGTGGAGCAGCGTGAAGTCGTGATAGGCGCGCGCCGCCCGGGCAAGGCTGAAATAGCCTCCGGGCTCTCCGCCGGTGAAGCCGTCATAACGCACGGAATCGTGAAAGTCAGGTCGGGCCAGGAGGTGCGAATAAGGGCGGTGGCGAAGGGAGGCGAGACTCTCACGGAATTGCTCAATTCAAGTTCCGGCGAGCCGAAGTCTTAAAGACCTGGCGCAGATGACCCCACGCAGTTGCCGCCTATCCCGGGAGCGCAACCCATGATCCTGTCTGATATTTCGGTCAAGCGGCCCGTTCTGGCGGCGGTGGCATCGCTGCTGCTGGTGGCGTTCGGCATCATCTCGTTCGAGCGTTTGCCGCTGCGCCAGTATCCCGACATCGACCCGCCGGTGGTTTCCGTCGACACCACCTATCCCGGCGCATCCGCAAGCGTGGTGGAAACGCGCATCACGAAACTCATCGAAGACCGTGTCTCGGGCATCGAGGGCATCGCGTTCATCGAATCCTCCAGCGAGGACGGGCGCTCGCGCGTCAATATCGAGTTCAAGACCGGACGCGATGTCAACGCAGCCGCCAATGATGTGCGCGACCGGGTCTCCCGCATCCTCGACAACCTGCCGGACGAGGCCGAACCGCCGGAAATCGAGAAGGTCGACTCGAACGAAGACGTCATCGTCTGGCTCAACCTGTCCGGCGCGGGCTACTCGGTCCCCGAACTCACCGACTACGCAGAGCGCTACCTCGTTGACCGTTTCTCGATCCTCGACGGCGTGGCGCGCGTGCGCGTCGGCGGTTCGCAGAGCTACGCCATGCGCGTCTGGCTTGACCGCAAGGCGCTGGCCGCGCGCGGCATCACGACGGCTGATGTCGAGCAGGCGCTGCGTAGCGGCAATGTCGAGCTTCCCGCCGGCACGCTGGAATCGCGCGAGTTGCAGTTCACCGTGCGCCTTGAGCGCGCTTTCTATGACGCTGAGGATTTCGCCAACCTCGTTGTCAAGCGCGGCGACGGCGGCTATCTCGTCCGGCTGAAGGACGTCGCCCGCGTCGAACGCGGCACATCCGAAGACCGCAGCTTTTTCCGCGGCAACGGCGTGCCGATGGTTGGGATCGGCATCATCAAGCAGTCCACGGCCAATACCATCGAGGTCGCCCGGCAGGCGCAGGCCGAGGCGAAGCGGCTGAATGAGACGCTACCCGACGGGTTGGAAATCCGGCAAAGCTACGACACCAGCGTTTTCATCGAATCGGCAATCAATGAGGTCTACAAAACGCTGCTGATCGCCATGGGCTGCGTGATCCTCGTTATCCTGCTGTTCCTCGGCAGTTTCCGCGCCATGCTTGTGCCCGCCGTCACCGTCCCGGTATCCGTTATTGCGACCTTCACGGTGCTGTTCGCGCTCGGGTTTACGATTAATCTGCTGACGCTGCTGGCGCTGGTGCTGGCGATCGGGCTTGTCGTCGATGACGCGATCGTCGTGCTGGAAAATGTCGTTCGGCGCATCAAGGAGTATGGCGAGACCCCGCTGGTCGCGGCCTATCGCGGGGCGCGGCAGGTCGGCTTCGCGGTGGTGGCGACCACGCTGGTGCTGATCTCGGTGTTCGTTCCCGTTGCCTTCGTGGAGGGCGATCTCGGGCGGCTGTTCACCGAATTCGCGATCACCATGGCCGCCGCAGTGGCGTTCTCCAGCTTCGTCGCACTCACCCTTTCGCCGATGATCGCCTCCAAGGTTCTGCACAACGGTGAGCAGGCGGGCCTCGCGGCGCGCATCGTCGACAGCACCTTCGGCTATGTCCGCAAGGCTTACAGCTTCACGCTGCGCGGCGCCCTGCGCGCGCGCTTCCTGGTGCTGGCCCTGTTTCTCGCCGCGGTCGGCGGCACGGGTTGGCTGCTCACACAAGTTCCGCAGGAGTACGCCCCGCGCGAAGATCGCGGCGCATTCTTCATCATTGTCAACGGTCCGGAGGGCGCGAGCTATTCATTCACCAAGGAATACATGGAGGAGATCGAAAAGAGGCTGATGCCCTACACCGAAAGCGGCGAGTTCCAGCGCCTGCTGGTGCGCGCACCGCGCTCGTTCGGCAACGCGGAGGTGTTTAACAACGGCATCGTCATCGTCGTGTTGTCCGACTGGGCGCAGCGCCGCTCGGCCTGGGAGATCATGAACGAAGTGCGCGGAAAGCTGGCGGATCTGCCGGGCGTGCGCGCCTTTCCGATCATGCGCCAGGGCATCGGCGGTGCTTTGGGCAAGCCCGTGCAATTCACCATTGGCGGCGGCACATGGGACCAGCTTGCGCAGTGGCGCGATACGCTGCTCGCGGCGCTTGAGAAGGATAATCCGGGCCTCAGCGGCATCGACTACGACTACAAGGAGACCCAGCCGCAAATCCGCGCGAAGATCGACTACGACCTCGCGGCCGAACTCGGCGTGACGGTGCGCAACATCGGCACAACACTACAGACCATGTACGGCTCGCGGCAGGTCACGACCTATCTGGACGACGGCGAGGAATATGACGTCATCCTGGAAGGCGAGCGCGCCTTGCAGCGTACGCCGCGCAGCTTGCAAAACGTTTATGTGCGCTCCGATACCACGCAGAAGCTGATCCCGCTGACGAATTTCGTAAAGCTGGAGGAACAGGCCGGCTCGCGGTCGCTGGCTCGATACAACCGGGTGCGCGCGATCACCATCGAGGCCAACCTGGCGGACGGGCTGTCGCTCGGGGCGGCGCTCGATCATCTGGAAAAGCTCGCGCGCGAGAACCTGCCGGAGTCGGTCATCATCGACTACAAGGGCCAGTCCCTCGACTACAAGAACGCCGGGCAGTCCATATGGTTCATCTTCGCGCTTGGCGCGGTGATCGTCTTCCTCGTGCTGGCCGCACAGTTCGAGAGCTTCATCCATCCACTCGTGATCATGTTCACCGTGCCGCTCGCCATCGGCGGCGGGCTGCTGGGATTATGGCTGACAGGCGGCACGCTCAACATCTACAGCCAGATCGGCCTGATCATGCTGGTCGGGCTGGCCGCCAAGAACGGCATCCTGATCGTCGAGTTCGTCAACCAGTTGCGGGATCAGGGCCGGAGTTTCGACGAGGCCCTTTACGAAGCCGCGCAGGTGCGTCTGCGCCCGATCCTGATGACCGGCATCACCACGGCGGCGGGCTCAGTGCCGCTGATCCTGTCTTTCGGCGCAGGCGCAGAAACCCGTCTGACGATCGGGATCGTGGTGATCTTCGGCGTGATCGCAGCGACCTTCCTGACGCTGTTCGTCGTTCCGGTCGCCTACAGCCTGCTGGCCCGCGGCACAACCTCTCCCGAGGCGGTCGCGCGGCAACTTGAGCAAGAGCGCGCTGCGGCTTCGCCAGCGGAATAGCCCGCGAGGGCCGTAGCGGCCCGCGACCAAATTGCGGAGAGTCGGTGGTTGTGCGCGCACGCCGTTATGCTAGCCT
>CAZYYQ010000050.1:0-11444 GCA_964651275.1 uncultured Hyphomicrobiaceae bacterium
ATCGCGCTGGGCGGCGGCATGATCGGCGACCTCGCCGGTTTTGCGGCGAGCATCCTGCGCCGGGGCGTCGCGCTCATTCAGGCTCCGACCACGCTGCTGGCACAGGTGGACAGTTCCGTTGGCGGCAAGACCGGAATCAATACGCCGCAGGGCAAGAACCTGATCGGCACCTTTCATCAGCCGCGCCTCGTGATTGCCGATACCGGCACGCTCGACACGCTGCCCGCACGGGAGCTACGCGCCGGCTATGCCGAGATCGTCAAATATGGCCTCATCGGCAATGCCGGTTTCTTCGCGTGGCTGGAGGAAAATGGCTCAGGCGTTCTGGCCGGAGAGCGGGCAGCACGCGCCCATGCGATCGAGCAAAGCTGCCGGGCCAAGGCGGACATCGTGGCTGCGGACGAGCGCGAATCCGGCAAGCGCGCTCTGCTCAACCTGGGCCACACGTTCGGCCACGCGCTGGAAGTCTGGGCGGGTTATTCCGGCGATCTGCTCCACGGTGAGGCGGTCTCTATAGGGATGGTGCTCGCCTTCAAGCTATCCGAGCGGCTGGGCCTGTGCCCGCCGGGACAGCAGGAGCGGGTGCGCGCGCATCTGCTTGCCGCGGGCCTGCCAGTTGCAATCGGAGATCTCGCCCCGGCCGGACGCCGGCTGCCCGAGCCAGACGAGCTGATCGCGCACATGATGCAGGACAAGAAGGTCTCCCGCGGCCACCTGACGTTCGTGCTGGTGCACGAGATCGGCGCAGCCTTCACCACATCCGACGTGGACAGGGATGACCTGAAGCGCCTGCTTGCGGAGGAATGCCGGGCACTATGACGCTGGTTATTATCCTGACCATCGCCGCAATCCTGCTGCTGCTTGGACTGTCGGCATTCTTCTCCGGCTCGGAAACCGCACTCACGGCGGCCTCCCGTGGACGGATGCATGCCCTCGCTCAGGAAGGCGATAAAGGCGCAAAGGCGGTCAACGATCTCGTCGAGACGCAGGAGCGCTTTCTCGGTGCAATCCTGCTCGGCAATAATCTGGTCAACATCCTCGGCTCGGCGCTTGCGACCAGCCTGTTCCTGCAGCTTTTCGGCCAGGCGGGCGTCGCCTACGCCACGCTTGTGATGACCGCGCTTGTCGTGATTTTCGCGGAGGTGCTACCCAAGACCTACGCGATCGGCAATGCCGACCGTTTCGCGCTCGCCACGGCGCCTGTGCTGACGATCATAGTCCGCTTGTTCTCGCCGATTACAGTGGGCGTTCAGGCGCTGGTATCAGCGCTGCTGTCCTTCACCGGCCATGGCACAGAGGACGAGCGGTTTTCACCGCGCCAGGAGCTGCGTGGAGCGATCGACTTGCATCACCGCGAGGGACGCGTGTTCAAGCATGACCGCGACATGCTGGGCGGCGTGCTGGACCTGCCCGAATTGACTGTCTCCGACATCATGGTTCACCGGACAAAGATGGAGACAATCAACGGTGAGGATCCGCCGGAGCAACTCGTCGAAGCCGTTCTGCAGAGCCCTTACACGCGCCTGCCGGTCTGGAAAGGCGATCTCGACAACATCGTGGGCATTGTGCACGCCAAGGCGCTGTTGCGTGCCGTGCAGGAGGCGGGCGGAGACGTTGGCCGGATCGACATTCTTTCGGTCGCCTCGGAGCCGTGGTTCGTCCCGGACACGACAAGCCTGAAGGATCAACTCAACGCCTTCCTGAAGAAAAAGGCGCATTTCGCTCTCGTCGTCGATGAATACGGGGAGGTCATGGGGCTGGTGACGCTGGAGGACATCCTCGAGGAGATCGTTGGCGAGATTTCGGATGAACTCGACATCGCGGTGAGCGGGGTGCGGACGCAGGCGGACGGCAGCGTGATCGCCGAAGGCACCGTGCCGATCCGCGACCTCAATCGCCTGCTGGACTGGAACCTGCCGGATGAGGAGGCGACCACCATCGCCGGACTGGTGATCCATGAGGCCCAGACCATCCCCGAGCAAGGGCAGGTGTTCAAATTCCACGGTTTCCGTTTCGAGATCCTGCGCCGCCAGCGCAACAAGATCACGCAACTTCGCATATCGCCCGATCAAGGCGCGACCTCTCCGGCCGGTTAAGCCGGAGTGCGCGCGGTGCTTTTCTTCTTGAAGCGCATGCTGGGCCGAAACGTCTGCTGCTCGATATAGCCCATCACCGCTTCCGCGACGATCGGACCGGCAACCGACTCGATACCTTCGAGGCCAGGGCTGGAATTCACCTCCAGCAGCAGCGGCCCGGAGGACGAGCGCAGCAGATCGACGCCGGCGAACTTGAGGCCCATCACCTTGGCAGCGCGCACGGCCACCCGGCGCTCTTCCTTGGTGATCTTGATGGGCAGCGCCGAGCCGCCGGAATGCAAGTTGGAGCGGAAATCTTCACTGCCGGACACGCGTTGCATCGCGGCGATCACCTTGTCGGCCAGAACGATGCAGCGGATGTCCTGCCCCGCCGCGTCCGCCACGAACTGCTGCACGAGAAAGTTGGCTTCGACATTGCGGAAGGCGTCGATGATCGAGGTTGCCACCTTGCGGGTTTCCGCCAGCACCACGCCGCGTCCCTGCGTGCTCTGCAAGAGCTTGACCACGAGCGGCGGGCCGCCGACCATGTTGATCAGGTCATCCGTGCTGTGCGGCGAGCTTGCGAAGGCCGTGATGGGCATGGGGAGCTGGTTCTCCGCCATGATCTGGTGGGCCAACAGCTTGTTGCGTGAACTGCTGATGGCGCGCGCGGGGTTCAGGCAGAATGCCTTGGTCAGCTCGAACTGGCGCACCAGAGCCGTGCCGTATTCGGTGATGCTGGAACCGATCCGCGGGATCACTGCGTCGAATTCCTTGAGCGCCTCGCCACGATAATGCACCGCGGAGGCAATCCTGTTGATGTTGATGTAGCAACCGAGCGTCTCCAGCGGCTCGATGACGTGCTCGCGCGCCTCGGCCGCCTTGATCAGCCGCTGGTTGGAATAGTTCTTCGGCTCCATTGTCAGCAGCGCGATGCGCAGCGGCCGGTGCTCGACCGGCTCCTTCTGAACGGTGTCATAGACCTTGTAGTCGAGCGTGCCCTGATAGAAATCGCCCCAGGGCTGAATGACCGCCTCGATCGCTTCCAGCGCGGTGCGGCCGATCAACATCCGGTGCGTCATCGTCTCCCGGTTCGACAGCGAGATTTCGATCGGCCATTCCCGGTCGCCGATGCGGATCGGGGTGCGGATGATGTAACGCAGTTCGGATTCGCCGTTGGAGCTGATGATCTGCCGGCGGGCGATGACCTTGGCGGTGCACTTCACCTCGATATCGTCGCGTCCCTCGACAGGATGGACCCAGAACCGCACCCGTGGATTGTCTTCAGGTCCGAACGGCTCGACGCGAAAGGCATGCAGGGCGGAGGTGCGCGCGCCTGTGTCGACCTTGGCCTTGATCGCCGGCAAGCCCAGCTTCGGCAGGGCTGCCCATTCCCGCCAGCCGATCACCAGGTTCTCCATCATGCTCACCTCTGCCAGACGAAACAACAACCCCGGCACCGCCCCGGCGCATACACGGATTCGGCGAAAAACCTAATAAATTTTGCCTTGGCAGGCGTTAACGCGGAGCACAGGCTGTCGCGCGCGTACATCCGCCGGGGAAAACGGTTCACGACCGGGAAGGCGTCACATCCGCCCGATGCGGCCAGCAGCGGCCGGCGCAGACATAGCGATCAAGGAGGGAGAAAACATCGGCGGGGCGTCCTTTCATTGACGACGCATGGACAACTCTCCAGTACGCCGGAATTTCCAGTGTGCTCGTGATGTTTAGAATTTTTATTATACACGATGTTAACGAAATGTACACCAAGGGCCGCAGTTTTCAGCCGACTCTTGACAGTCATGCCGATCCTTGCCGGGATTTGCCGTCGGCGGTTACGGCCTCGGTGTCCGGTCAGGTTCGTGCGAAGGCAGCAGCCACGCCCAGCCCGCCCGCGGCGGCAAGCATGGCAAGGCCCATACTGCCGACCCCATCGCGGACCATGCGCGTGAACAGCCGCACGACGAGGACCGCGCCGCTCGCGCCGTATGGGTGGCCCAGCGCGATTGCGCCGCCCTGCGGGTTGGTGATGTCATGGGGCAGGTCCATCGCGCGCAAGGTAGCGAGTACCTGCGAGGCGAAGGCTTCATTGAATTCGATCGCATCGAACGCGCCGGCTTCCATCCCACACCGCGCACGCAATCGCTCAACGGCTGGCAAAGCCCCCAGACCGAGCCGCGCCGGACCGACGCCCGCAGCAGCGGCTGCCCGGAACGCCAGCCCCGGCGGTCTGCCTAGCCGGGCATGCAGCGCGGGCGAGACCATCACCACCGCCGCCGCGCCGTCGCTCACCGCACAGCTATTGCCCGCCGTGACCGTGCCGCCGGAGATGAGCGGCGCGGCGCGCGCCAGCACCTCGGGCCGCAGCCCCGGCTTCGGCCCCTCGTCGCGCTCCTCGCTCGCACCGAACGCGACGATTTCGCCATCGAACTGCCCGGCGCGCATCGCCGCCACAGCCCGTTCATGGCTCCCGAGCGCATAGGCATCCTGATCGGCGCGGGTGACGCCGCACTCTTGCGCAACCCGCTCCGCCGCCTCGATCATCTGCCTGTCGCCCCCTGTACCCGGCGCGAACTGGGCCTCCGCGTAAAAACGCGGCAGGCCGCGATGCAGCGAAGCCGGCTTTTCCACGCGCCACGGCGCCGTCGATGGGCTCTCCGCACCGCCCGCGATTACCGCCTCGGCCGCGCCGGTCTGGATCAGCCGCGCCCCGTGGACAATCGCGTCCAGGCCCGAGGCGCATTGCCGGTCGATGGTCAGCGCAGGAACGCTCTCGGGCAGCCCGGCGGCCAGCGCGATCAGCCGCGCCGGGTTGCCGCCGCCGCCCGCGGCATTGCCCATGATGACCTCGCCGATGTCGCCCGCATCCAGTCCGCTGTCGGCGAGCGCCGCGCGCACCACTGCCGCGCCCAGCGCCTCGACCGCCTGCGTGCGGTGCAGCCCGCCAACCATGCCGATGGTCGTGCGCCGCGCCGCGATGATGACAGGCCCGCTCATTCCAGCGCCTCATACGCCGGATCGCCGCGCATCAGCGCCTGCCGCAGCGCATCGACCGCCACCTTTCCCGAGCGGGTTTCAGGCAGCGCGCGGGCCAGAAAAAAGCGCTGCGGTGTCATGCGCGGCCCTAGCGTCTCCCGGCAATGCGCGCTCAGGCGCGCCCGGTCTGCCTGCCCGTTGCGCGGCACCACCACAGCCGCCAGCCGTTGCCCGCGCTTGGCGTCATCCAGACCGACGACCGCCGCGCCGGCGACCTGCGCATGAGCGAGCAGCGCCTGCTCGATGGCTTCAGGGTGCACCTTCACGCCTGCGACATTGATGATACGGTTCGCGCGCCCCTTGAGATACAAGAAGCCATTGGCCAGCAGCCCCGCATCGCCCGCCGTGACCCAACCGCCAGGCGCGACGGCCTCGGGCCCGCCGACATAGCGCGCAAAAGTCATCGGGCTGCGCACCCAGACGGTGCCGGTTTCGCCCGGTTCGCACGGCCGTCCTCCATCGCGGATCTCGACCTCTACGCTGGGAAAGAGCCGCCCCACAGAGCCGGGCGGCGCGGGCGCGCGCGTGCTGGCATAGCTGATGTAGCTGGTTTCCGACGAACCGTAGCCCTCGACCAGATCTACACCGGGCAGCGCCACCTCGACAGTCTCGCGCATCTCGGGCGAGAGCTTCGCGCCGCTTGAAAAGATGCGCCGCAGGCCCGCGCGCCACGCCGTCTCGCGCACTCTGAGCAGCGAGTCGAGCATGGCGGGAACGACGTAAAGCACGCTCGTGCGGCGCGCCGCCATCTCTCGCGCCACCCGCGCCGGGCGGAATGGCCCGCAAAGGATCGCCGTCATGCCCCGGCACAGCGCGTGAACCGCGCCGAAGAGAAACAGCGAATGGCTTAAGGAACCAGGCAGCGCGACACGGTCATCCGGCGCAAAATCGAAAACGGCTTCCGCCGTCTCGAATGTCGCGAGCCAGGAGCGGTGCGTGCGCGCGAAGATCTTGGGCGCAGCCGTCGTGCCGGAGGTGAGGCCCCAATAAAACTCGGCGTCGGGCGAAACGTCGGGAAGCGCCGGGGGCGAAGCGTCTGGCAGCGCGGTCAGGTACAGTGCGGGTTTGGCTTCAGACAGCGCCTGCTCGCTTGCGTTGGGCGGGGCGTCCGGATCGAGCAAGAATGCGGGCCGCCCGGCCGCCGCGCACGCGAAAAACGCGATAAGGGTATCGGCCGGATCGGTAATTGCCAGCGCCACGGGCCCGCGCGGCGCATCCTGAAGCCCGCCCGCGACAGTACTCACGCGCGCCGCCATATCGGCATAGCGCCATGTACGCGCGGCAGCGATCAGCGCGGGCTTGTCCGGTTGTGCCCGCGCCGCTTGCTCGAACGCATGGAACAGCGTCGCAGTCACGACCGCGCGCCCTCGATCAGCGGATAGCCCCGACGCACGAACACTGCGGCCATCGCGGCTATCCCGGCTTTGATGATATCGCCGGGGATAAAAACAGCCGAACCCGCCGCCGCCTGTGCGATGCTGAGATCGCCCATCAACGCAACGCCGGGAATGCCGATCGCATAGACGACGCCAATCCCGCCGACAACGTTGATCAGGAATGCGCGGAGGACATCAAGCCGCTGCCAGAAACGCTCGGTGAGCCCGCCGATCACGAATGCCGCAATGGGAAAGGCGAGCAGAAACCCGGCGCTCGGCGAAAACAGCAGAATGCCGAGGCCCCCGCGGCCGCCCGCGAGGATCGGCAGCCCCGCCGCGACCAGCGTGATGAACAAGAGCAGCGCCAGCCCGCCCCGCCACGCTCCGAGGATCGAGCCGGCCAGCATGACGCCGAGGAACTGCGCGGTGATCGGCACCGGAATAATCGGCAGCGTGACAGGAGGCGCGAGACCGAGAACGGCGGTGATTGCTGCGAACAGTGCGATATAGACGATGTCGCTGATCCTCATGGTAGCTCCCTATTCGCGGTTATCGAAGCCGCGCGCCTCGATGGCCTCGCCCAGCGTGCCGGCCATGCGCAGCGTCTTGACGAGCAGCGGCCCCACGGCGAATACGCCCGGCGAGCGCGCCCCGCGCGCCCTCCGCGCGGCCTGTATCGCGCGGTAATCATCCAGCAGCACCGGAATGAACCGCACCGCGAGCGCGGCGGCCAGCGCGACCTTGTGCGGATTGACGCCAAGCGGACGGGACAGCCCCGCCGCGCGCGCGAAGGCGTCGATCATCGCGGAGAACGGGGTCGTGAGCGTCACCAGCGCGGCGAGCAGGACCAGCGTGATGATGCGCGCCCCGATGGTCGCGGCCGCGAGCGGCCCGGCCACGAACCACTGAAACGCGCAGATGGCCGCGACCAGCACCACAACCGGCTTCAGCGCCCGCGCGATCTCCACAACCGGCAGCCGCGCCATCGGATAGAGCGCCATCACCAGCGCCAGGGCCGCCGCCTGCCACAACAGCCCCGGCAGAAAGACCACCACCGCACCAGCAAGCGCCAGCCCGGCCAGCTTCGCCCCAGGCGCCAGCCGGTGCACCGGGCTATTGCGATGGATATAAAGCGCGATCATACCGTCTCGTCCGCTTCCGTGTAGCGCGCAACCACCTGCACCGGCGGGCCGTCGGCGACCACTTCGCCGCCCGCGAGCAGGATGGCGCGATCATAATCCGCGATCAGGTCGAGGTCATGCGTGATGGTGATCAGCTGTTGCGGCAACTCTGCCATCACCTTTGCGATGCGCGCGCGGTTAAGCCGGTCGAGCGAGGCCATCGGCTCGTCGAAGACGATCGTGCGCGGACGCATGATGACTACCGAAAGGATGCTGAGCAGCTTCTGCTCGCCGCCGCTGAGCAGATGCGCGGACTGCTGGCGCTTGTCCACGAGGCCGTAACGCGGCAGCAGGTCATCCATGCGCGCGGCGATCTCAGCCTTTGGCAGGTCCAGGTTGCGCGGCCCGAAGGCGAGGTCTTCTTCCACCGTCGGCATGACGATCTGATGCTCCGGGTTCTGGAACACCAGCCCCACCGCCCCGCGCGCCGCCTTCGCGTCCTTGCGCGTGGAGACGCCGTCGATCAGCACCTCGCCATCGCGCGGCAGCAGCAACCCGTTCAGCATCCGCGCCAGCGTGCTCTTGCCCGAACCGTTGTCGCCGATGATCGCGATGCGCCGCTCCGCCAGCCGCAGGTTCAGCCCGCGCAGCACCAGCGTGCCGTCGAAATCGTGGCTCACGCCGCGCAACTCGATCACGGGGCGTGCACCGGTCATAGTGGCCATACGATCAGGATCATGGGCAGCCCTACGATGAGAACGATAATTTGCAGCGGCAGCCCCAGACGCCAGTAATCGCCGAAGCGGTAACCGCCTGGCCCCATCACGAGTGTATTGTTCTTGTGCGCGATGGGCGTGAGGAACGAGGCCGAGGCTGCCACCGCCACGCCCATCAGAAATGCGTCGGCGCTGACGTCCAGTCGGCCGGCGATGTCGATGGCGAGCGGCGCGGCGATCACGGCGGTGGCGGTGTTGTTCATCACCGAGGACAGCAGGATTGTGACCACCATCAGCACGCCCAGCAGTACCGCCGCGGATGCTCCCGATGAAAGCGCCACGATCTGGTCTGCCAGCAACGCCGTGGTCCCCGTGCTTTCCAGCGCTGCGCCAATTGGCAGCAGGCTTCCCAATAGCACGATCACCGGCCATTCGATGGCATCGTAAAGCTCGCGCGCGGGCACAATTCCCGTAGCGACGAACCCGACGCATACAGCGCCCAGCGCCACGGCAAGCGGTAGCAGTTCGAGGCTCGCGAGCGTGATCGCGGCGATGAACATACCAGCGGCCAGCCAGGTCTGGTGCGCGCGCACGGGGCGCACTTCAGCACTGGCGAGGCGCAAGCCACCCAGCCAGTCCGCGACCGCAGACAGACGCTCCACCGGCCCGTAGAGCAGCAGCACGTCGCCGGGTTGTATCTCCAGCCGCCGCACCTGCTCGACGAAGCGTCTGCCGCGCCGCGACACGCCGAGCAGCACAACGCCCTGGCGGGTCAGAAGGCGGACATCGGCTGCCGAGCGTCCGACGATCCGCGCGCCCTCCGGCACCACCACCTCCATGAAGCCGAGATCGGAAGATTTCAGCCGCTCCTTCTCCGCATGATCCTCGACATAGCTCAAGTCGAGTTCGCCGGTGAAGGCGTCGATATCGTCTGGCGCGCCCTCGACCACCAGTGTGTCGCCCGCTTCGATCACCGCGCGCCGCGCCAAGCCGGGCATCCGCTTCTTGGCACGCACGAGGCCGAGGATCACCACGCCGGACGACTCCGCCGCTTCGTCGAGTTCGCGGACACGCTTGCCGATCACGTCGGCGTCGTCCGGCACCTTGACTTCGGCAATGTAATCGTCGAGTGCGAAGCTCTCCTGCCGCGACTCGCCGCCGCCGCGCCCCGCTGGCATCAGCCGCCAGCCCGCCAGCGCGATGAACGCGACCCCGGCGACGGCAACCGCGAGGCCCACCGGGGCGAAATCGAACATCGCAAACGGCTCGCCCGTGGTCTGCTGGCGGAAATTGGCGATGATGATGTTGGGCGGGGTGCCGATCAGCGTGATCAGCCCGCCGAGCAGCGTGGCGAAGGCGAGCGGCATCAGCGTGAGGCCCGGCGCGCGTCCGGCCTGTTCGGCAGCCTTCATATCGACCGGCATCAGCACCGCTAGCGCAGCGACATTGTTGATGACCGCCGAAAGCGCCGCGCCGACCGACGACATGATGCCAATATGCGCCGACAGGCCACGTCCGCTATTGATGACATGACGGGTAATGATCTGCACTACGCCCGCGTTGGTCAAACCCCGGCTGACGATCAGCACCAGCGCGATAATGATCACGGCCGGATGGCCGAATCCCTCGAATGCGCTTGCGCTCGGCACAACGCCGATGGCCACTGCAACAATCAGCGCACCGAAGGCCACGAGGTCGTAACGCCAGCGTCCCCAGACCAGCAGCGCAACGACCGCGGTGAGCACAGCCACAACAAGCATCTGGTCGGAGGTCATGCGAGGGTCTAGTCTTTCTTAATGACGGGCGAGGCGATGAGGACAGGCTTGCCCTTGACGGGCAGTACCGGCGGCGCCCACTCTCTCGGGCCTCGGGCGCCGGAGGCGCTTGACGGTCGCTGAGCACAGTGCGCCAGATTTTCAGCGGGAGCCGGAGATTGCAAGTCCTTAGCGCCGATACCAGCAACATTCGGCGGGCTGCCAGTGCCTTGCGCGAAGGAAGTCTGGTGGCATTCCCAACCGAAACGGTTTACGGCCTCGGCGCGAATGCCAGCGACGGGCGCGCGGTCGCCCGGCTTTACGCGGCGAAGGGGCGGCCCCGGTTCAACCCGCTGATCATGCATGTGACCGGCGTCGGCGCGGCGCAGCGCCTCGGCCTATTCGATGCGCGGGCAGAACGGCTGGCCGAGCGGTTCTGGCCGGGTCCGCTGACGCTGGTTGTGCCGCTCAAGGCAGGCGCGCCGGTCAGCAGTCTCGCGAGGGCTGGTCTCGACACGATCGGGCTGCGCGTGCCCTCCCATCTGGTCGCGCGCGCGTTGATCGAGGCCGCTGGAGTGCCGGTCGCCGCGCCAAGCGCCAACCGTTCCGGCCATGTCAGCCCAACGACAGCAGAGCATGTCGCAGCGGATTTCGCCGGGGTCGAGGGGCTGATCCTCGATGGCGGGCGCTGTCCGGGCGGGCTGGAATCGACGGTGGTTGGCCTTGCCGGTGAAGCGGCGGTATTGCTGCGGCCCGGCGGCGTGCCGCGTGCGGCGATCGAGGCGGTGCTTGGCGAGATGCTGGCGCGCCCGAAGGGCGATGATGCCGCGCCCGGCGCACCGGGGATGCTGGCCAGCCATTACGCGCCGCGCGCACACCTGCGACTGGGTGCGGGCAAAGCGCGGCACGGCGAGGTGCTGCTCGCATTCGGGCCGGACGCACCGGCCGATGCTGCGCGCAACCTGAGCCCAGCAGGCGACATTGCGGAAGCGGCGGCCAACTTGTTCGCCTATCTACGCGAACTCGACGCGGCAGGGGCCGAAAAAATCGCGGTCATGCCGATCCCGCGCGAAGGACTTGGCGAGGCGATCAATGACCGGCTCGTGCGCGCCGCGGCCCCCCGCCCGAAAACGCCCTGACCGGCAAGGTTTCCTCGTGGCGCCGGTTGGCCTTAGATTGACAATTCAGAGCAAAGCAACTGCGAAGTGCAGCCATGCCCAACCGTCCCGGCGCGATGCCGCCAAGCCCCGAAATCCTCGCCCGCCTGACAAACATCGTCGGCGCGCAGCACGCGATCACCGCCGAAGCCGACCTCGCGCCCTACATGGAGGAATGGCGCGGGCTTTATCACGGGCGCACGCCGCTT
>CAZYYQ010000051.1:0-11176 GCA_964651275.1 uncultured Hyphomicrobiaceae bacterium
CCAGATCGATTCAACCTAAACCCGATCCACCAAATGCCGGGACTGAACAACTAGAGCATTTTCAGCAAAAGTGGGAACCGGTTTTGTGTCAGAAAGTGCGACAAAACAATAACTTAGAGCGCGTTCACTGATTCCGATTTCTTTGAACGCGCTCTAGAATGGCCCTCGCCGTCCAAAAGCAAGCTCATACGCAATGACTCGCGCGCGCGGCCCGGACGGCGTCAAATACCCCGTGACCCTTCAGAAAACATATCCGTAACGCATAAAATCTTCTGGACAGATCCGTGGCCGCTCGGCTACAGTCAGAACAAGAATTTTTCGCCGCAGCGTTGGATGACCCATCAAGAGGGCCGGAGCAATCCGGTCCTCTTTTGATTTCGCGGCATTCTCGCGTTACCTCAGGATGCAGCCTCCGCCCTTTCCGATGTGCCGCGCGCTTCGGCAATCAGCCTCACCGTCGCGCACTCCGTAGCCCCGATCAGCCGCTCGCGAAACGCCTCGCGTGGCAGCCCCGGCGGGATCGGCGGTAGAAATTCCATAATGACCGTGCCCGGATGAAGCCGCCACGACCGGCGCGGCCAGAACAGCCCCGAATTGAGCGCCATCGGCACGCACGGCACGCCAAGCTCTTCATACAGCAGCATCACGCCCGGTTTATATTGCGGCGGCGCCCCCGGCGCGCGACGCGTGCCCTCGGGAAAGATGAAGATCTGCCTGCCATCCGCCGCCCGAGAGCGCGCCGCGCGCGCCATCTCGCGCATTGCCGCACCGCCGCGCCCGCGCCGAACCGGGATCATGTGCAACTTGCGCGCAAACCAGCCATATAGCGGGATGCGCATCAACTCCTGCTTGAGGATCACGGCCGGGGCGCTCAGATAGGCCATTGGGGCAATGGTATCCCAGGCTGACTGATGCTTGGCCGCAACGATGCAGGCACCTTCGGGCAGATGCTCGCGCCCTCGCACCTCGATTCGCACCCCTGCGAGCACCCGCAACAGCAGGATGACTATGCGCGCGTGCAGCTTCCACGCCCACATTACCCAGCCGCGCGGCGCGAAAAACAGTGGCAGGCCAATGATCATGATCAGCATCGTCGTCAGGTAAAACGCAGCATGAAAGGCGAGCGAGCGCAGCACCCTATGTCCCTCAAACGGACAGGGGCGCGAAACAGCCGCGCACGCCGCGAAGGATCGCCCCCCCTGCCATCACCCGCACGCCGGCACAGCGGCCAACGCTCGCGACATACTTGACGAATTCACTGGCGAGCAGACGCAGCGTGCCGGGATGCGACCACCACTCGTCCAGCGGCAGCTTTGGCGGCGCAACCGGATACGGGACCAACTCGAGGTCGGGAAGTGCACGGCGCAACTCGACCAGCCCGCGCGGCATATGATAGCTCGACGTCACGACGATCACCGAGCGGAAACCCTGCCGAGACAACCAGCGCCGCGTTTCATTGGCGTTCTCGATAGTGTCGCGTGCGTTCCGGTCGAGGTCGATGCAGCAGTCGAACAGCCGTGCAGCCTCGGGGTTCAGGCTGCGGAGCATGGCAGTGGTGGTCTTCGGATGCACGCCAGAGATAAGCAGCCGCTGCCCGCTGCCCGCTGCCAGCAGACGCAACGCCTCGGTCACGCGAGAATCCCCGCCAGTGAGAACGACGATACCGTCCGCCATGATCCCGTCATCCGGCGGCCCGGTCTCAATCTGGCGCACGAACAGCGCGAATCCCGCCATTAACAAGACCGCCGCGAGCGCGAGAACCACAACGCCCGAGCGAATGGCTGCTCGCCATCGCCTGCATCCGCGCGTCGCTGGGCTCATATCTGCTGTCTGTCCTTCAGACGTCGTTCGCATCACATCCCGCCTGCGGCGCATGTTCGGCTTGGGTCTGATAGAGGCGTGGCGGGCACTCGTCCCGAACGCGGATAGGGCGCGCGGCGCGGCTGCCACGCGCTTGCCAAATCGAGTCCATGCCTAATCGCAAAACAGTCATCAAGCCATCGATCAGCGGTTCTGTGCATCGAGGATATGATAGACCCCGAAACGCGACGTCATCCGGCAAAGCCCGGCGACAACCACGACCACGAACAGAAGGAGTGCGTAGCCGAGCCAGTCGAGCGTCCCGGCGCCAACGAGGCGTCTCAGTTCTGCATCGGTCGCCGGCGACGCCCCAAACAGTGATGGCAGTAGCGGAAACACCAGGAAGGCCAGCGCCGCCAGCCCTGCGCCCGCAGCGCCTGCAAGGATGCCCAGCGTCTGGAAATGCTTCTCGAATTGCTGCGCGATGAATTGATCGCGCGCACCGACGAAATGCAGCACTTCCACGATATCACGGTTCGACGCCATCGCGCTGCGCGTTGCCGAAACAACAATTGCCACCGTTGCCAGCGCCACCAGCATGATCACCCCGATGCCGGCAATGGCAAGCGTGTTTGTGACGCTGCGGATTTGTGCCTGCCACCGGCTATGATCATCAAGCATTACTCCGTCGAACTCGCCCTCCAGCGCCACACTGAGCGTCGGCAAGTCCGGCGGATTGTCGCGGTCAAGTTGCACGGCGATAAGCCGCGGCAAGGGCAGCGAATCCAGCCCCTCGACGTCCCCGAGCCACGGTTCGACAAGTGCATTCGTCTCTTCCTTGGTCAGCACGCGGACGTCCGAAATGCCGATCTGCCGCGACAGGAACGTGCCGATTTGAGCCAGCTTTTCCTCTGTCGCAGTCGCGTTATCGGCTGGGCGGACCTGCACCGTGACTTCGCTGGCCATGTCATTCATCCAGGCTGATGCGGACTGGTTGATGAGATAGACAACGCCGGTCGTCAGGCTCGCAAGGAAGGCCATGATGGTGATCACCACCACAAGCGAGCGCCCGGTGACCGAGCGCGGCGGCACGATCGGCGAGGTGCCCATCGCCAGCTTGGGCACGGCCAGCGGCTGATCCCGGATCACGGCGGGGAGAGAATTGCGCATCGTGTCGATGTTCATGGCGGACCTAACCGACGATCTGGACAGAGCCACGCTCGAGCTGGAGGCGCGGGGCGCCGAACTGGCGCATAAGCTGGTAATCGTGGGTCGCGATGATGACCGAAGTGCCGAGCCGGTTCAGCTCCACGAACAGACGCAGCAGCCGGCGGGCCATCTGCGGATCGACGTTACCCGTGGGCTCGTCGGCGAGCAACAGTTCGGGCTTGCCGATCACCGCCCGCGCAATTGCGGCTCGCTGCTTTTCTCCACCCGAGAGCACCGGCGGAAACGCATCCATACGGTTGCCGAGCCCAACCCATTTGAGCAGTTCGGTAACGTCCTCGCGGTATTCCGCGGGCTTGCGGCCATGCACGCGCAGCGGCAGCGAAATATTTTCCCACGTCGTCATATGATCGAGCAGACGGAAATCCTGAAACACGATGCCGATGCGCCGGCGGGTCTGCGCCCGCTCTTCCGGCGCAAGATTAGTGGTGTTCTTGCCGAACAGGTGGACGGTGCCGCGCGTCGGCTTCAGCGACATGAACAGCAGGCGGAGCAGCGTCGACTTTCCCGCGCCGGACGCCCCGGCCAGGAAATAGAACGAACCGGGCAGCAGATGGAAGCTGACGTCCCGCAATACGTCCTCGCCTTCATCGTACCGAAGCGCGACGTTCTCGAAGCGGATCACCGCATACTCCTGATGGTTGATGAAATGGGGATTGTTGCTTTTGGTTGTGGTTTTCTCAACATCCGCCTTATTGCTATCAAGCAATTTTGGCATTTACACGAGCTAGTGGAGCGAATTTGGCATTTGAGTCCCGCTTGCGGCCAGGCTCTCGCTCAAATGTCAAATTCAAAAGCTCCACTAGATTCAATAAGTTGCTAGTGGTCCAATTCAGACAGTTGCTCGGGTGGGTGCTGCGCTGGGAGGCGAATGTCTGAATCGGACCACTAGTGAGAGGGGAAAGTCCCCGACGGCATGTGACTGTATAAAGCTGGAGACGGCAAGATGGAATTCCGGTGCCCGGCCTGTGACACGAGCTATCGCCTTCCGGTGCAACTCGGCCAACAGGTGCGCTGTGCGCGCTGCAATCACGTATGGCGGATCGCCGAGACGGATTTCGTCATCGCGAACGAAGCGCCCGAGGAAGCCGAAATGCCGGAGGAATTCTCCGAGCCTGCGAGCCAGGACGAGGACGGCGAAGACCCTGGCCTGCAGGAGGTTCGCGACAGTTTGTCCACACTTTTTGATGGCTCAGAGGGTCGGCTCGGCGAGCCGGATCAGCCAGTACCGGAAGCGGCGGCAGCCGGTCCCCGCGAACACGACTGGCCCGATCACGATGCTCGCGAACCGGTTTCCGAGCCTGCGCTCGATGAGCCCAGTGCCGGCTCTTCATCGGCCGGCGTGGATGTCGCGGATGAGCCCGAACACGCGCGAAGCGGAGAACCGGACGATCGCGCCACTGACGCGTATGCCGGCCTTGGCGCGGATCACGGCAACCAATACGCCGCGAAGGAAGATCTCGCCGAGGAAGACAGTCCACAGAAGCAGATCGCCGACAACTGGTTCGGCAGATCATCGGGAGACGCAACAGAAGCCGCTGTGGGCACTGGCGAGGCGGAGCACGAAGGGTCCTTCGAGCGCATCATGGAGGGTATAGAAGAGGTCATCGCCGAAACCAGCAAGGGCGAGCATTTCGTATCGGACCCTGCCGACACCGCGCCGGGCGGGATCGACGGCGACGCGCTCAGCGCGCTGATCGGCGGCACGGGCGCATCCGGGATACACTCCGCTTCGTCCGATATCGCCGAGCGTGACAGCGGTGCGTTGGAGGACGAGAGCACTAGCGGCGCGAAAGTGGTTCGATTCAGCCCACCGGGCGGCGATCAGCGCCACACCGAGACATTGCGCCGTGAGGACGCACCGCCCTCAGAGACCTGGGAGGATGCCGCCGACACCGGCGATTCGCTGTCCCGCATGATGGATACGCTGTCCGTTGATCGCGGCGCTACGGGCGCTGACCGCTATCACGGGACGGAACGGCCCCAGACCGCCAGCGCGGAGCAGTACTTCGCAGAAGATGGCGCCGATGACGCTTACGAAGACGACGCGGAAGCCCCGTCCGAAGCTCAGGGGCACTTTGACGATCTACGAAGCGTTTCTGGAAACGCCATGCCCGGCGCTCATGCCGGCTCCGAAGATCCCTACCAGCGTGACATAGGCGACAGCGCAGAGGCCTATTACGATGCTGACCACGTGGCCTTGCAACGCGACAGTCTGGCATTCTCCGCCGATCGCGTTGATTTCGCCGCAGATGACGACGACCATGAAACGGACTGGGCGGATCACGCCAACACGGGCACAGCGCGATACGAAGATGCATCAGACCACAATCAATCCACCGCCTATCGTGACGACCATGCCCTTATGAGCGCACGTCCGGGCGACGCCGAAGATGACGCGCTGCTGGCGGAATACGATTTCGGCGACGAGGCGGTAGAGGATGCGGGCCCGCCCGAGATCGCCGCGGGCCAGGTCCGGCGCGGCCCGGGAATTCTTGTTGTCGGCGCGGCCTGGGCGCTATTTCTCGCAGTGCTCGCTGGTGCGGGCTGGTCGGCGCTGAGCTTCCGCGAGCGCATCGTGGAGGCTCTACCCGCCTCGGAGCGAGTCTATGCAGCCATCGGTTTTCCCGTCAGTCAGACTCCCTTGGCGCTGGAGGATGTCAGTTATGCGCTGAAGGGGGAACCGGCCAACATGCTTACCCTGACAGGCCGCGTGAAACACACTGGCAGTTCACTGATCGAAATGCCCAACCTCAAGATCACGGTGCGGGATGAGGCAGATCAGACGTTGCTGGAAGATTCGCGCTTCCTCGGGCAAGCGGCCCTGCTGCCGGGCGAGACTCTTGACTTCGAGGTTGCCCTCGATGTTCCCGCAGAACGCCTCCGTACGGTCGAGTTGAAGTTTTGAGCTTGCGCAAACTCAGCCGATTCCGTCATGGCGCATCGCCGGATTGCTATTCGGCGGGCTCCTTCTGCACATCCGCACGGCGAATTTCCCGCGTTTGCGCATGCGTGTTACGCAGGTAATGGGGATAGACTTCCATCAACCTGTAAGGCTTGTAGTGCTGGTTGCGGATAAAGCCCTGAAGCTGCCCAAGCGAGGCCGCCTTCTGCCAGAGACGCTGGCCCTCGACGGTACTGGTGCTGGAGCACAGCTTGCGCACGGTTGCCGCCTGGTGCCTGGCCTCCGAGTTCGACAGGAAAATCTGCGTCTCAAGGCTTCCGGCCAGATCGTCGGGAATGTCCACCGGGAACTGCGTTCCGATCGCGATGGCGATGCCGAACGCGCGGCCCTCGCGCGCCATCTCCTGTAGCCGCAGACTGTCCTTCACACGCCACGCCTCGTCGAACACGAACAGCCGGCGCAGCACGCGCGGTGCCTCGCCGCGTAGCGCATGGCCATGAGCCTGAATGATGATCAGTTCGGCGAGCGCCGCCTTGATTTCGTCATTCGGGAGGTCGTGGAGGTCGAGCACGATCCGGCTTTCCAGCAGATCGCCAAAGGTCATCGGCGCGGTATCGTCGCTGGGGAACAGGCCGAGATCGAACAGCGGATCGACGCGGTTGAGCAGCGTCTGCGCCTCCTTGTGCTCGCGCAGATACTCCACGATGTCGCCGAAGCCCGGCGCGGTGATCTCCTCTGCCCGATACCAGCGTTGCAAGTCGATGCCACGATCCTCGAAGCCCTGGCGCAGCGCGTTCTTCAGGCGCGCCTGCTGCTGCGTGCCGAGACCGAACACGCGCTGGAAAATCTCGGCGATCGTATGGATGTGTCGGATCGGCTGCACCTCGCCTTGCGTGCCCGGCACGGGATGCAGCGGATTGAAAGGCAGCCCCGCGCGGCTGACATCATAAACCGAAAGCCCGAGAGGCTTCGCGAAGCTGTCATCGGCATAGTCGTTCTTGAAGTCGAGGATGCACATCGGATAGCCCGCCCGTGCCATCGCGTCGATGATCACTCTCAGCGTTTGGGTCTTGCCCGAGCCGGGATCGCCCGTGACGAGAAAGCCGAAATTGAGCAGCTTGTCGTCCGGGTGGTGCGGGTCCCAGAAGATCGGCGTCTTGGCGTCGGACGTGCCAAGGAACACCTGAAAGCGATCTGAAGCAGCCGCGCGCGCCTGGTGTTTTTCGAAGTCGATCACGGGCTCCGGCTCGTCGGCGGGCGGGGCGGCATCCGACGGAGCGGCGGTCAAAGGTTCCGGGCCTTCGTGCTCGGCGGCCCGCTCGCTCACCTCGCTGACAGTCGAATCCCTTGGCTCTGGCGCCGCCGCGGCAGTGGTTTCATCCAGCGCAGGCGCAACCTCGGGCGCGGGGGCAGCCAGCGCAAGGGTCGGCAGGAAGATCGCCCGCAGCGGCGCGATCCGGTTCAGCAAGAAGCCGGTCTCAGCCCGCCACGCCCGGAAGCCGCCTTCGGACTGATGCGCCTCGATGAAGCTGCGCGCCGCGCTCAGCATCTGCCATTCCGCCGGCTCGAAATCGACAATGATGCCACCGCACGCGCGGAGTTTGTCGAGCGGGGCTGCGACCTGCGCATTCTTGCTGCGCGGGAAGCGCTGCTTGCCAATGACGATCGGCCTTGCATCGCCCGCATGGCGGCGCACCGCCTCGATCTGCCGCGCCAGCTTGAAGTCGCGGTTCGTCGCCGAGCAGATGCCCAGAAAGCGCATTTCACCCTGGCCGTCTTCGCCGCCGCTGAAGGTGAGTTGCATCGCCCTGGTCGCAGCCTCATCGGACATGACGCGGGCTTCCGCGCGGACCTGCGTGGGCGCAAGCTCGGCTGCCAGCGCCCCCGCCGCCCAGCGCAGCAGGTCGATGCGCGCCTCGTCCGTCTCCGGCACATCGAATGCCGACTGCCGGTCGAGATGATCCTGCCACGCCTTGGCGTAGTCGCGCGCGGATTGCGGCTCCGGCGCGCTCGGCCCGGCATCATCGAAGAACTCGGCTTCTTCCGGCAGTCGCTCCAGCCGGGCGGCCATCGCTCGGAAACGCGCCAGTTCCGACAGCGCCTCACGGATGCGCGAACCCGCCAGCCCGTCGATCAGCCAGTCCGGTATCAGCTCCGTCAGCGCGGCGCCATCCCCTTCCCCCGACAGCGCGGCTACGCGGCCCATACGCCGGGCGAACAGCGCGTGAAGCTGCTCGCGATTGGGCGGGCGCAGATGAACCGGCGCGAGCGATAGCCGGATGCGATCACGCACGGACTGCACGAGCTTGTCGTGCAACTCTTCGTAGACCGCGCGCAGCGAGGCCAGCACAATCGAAAGGTTCGGAAACTCCTGAACCAGATTGACCGCCTTCTCGATGGCGCGGACGTAAAGCGACTCGTTCGCCAGCGACCAGAAGGATTCGAGCTGATCGAAGGCGATGACGAACGCCCCATCGACCGCACGCGCCGCGACCGATATATCGCCGAGCCTGCGGCGATATTGCTCCGGCGTCTCCAGCGCGGCGAAACGCAGGCCCGGCGCTTCGGTTTCCGCGGCCTGCCCGCTCAGCGCATCGAAACCAGCCAGATCGCCGCCGTAGTGCAGCAGCAGCGCCTTCAGGAAATCTTCGTTCACGACGGCGCCAATCTTGCGGTGGATGTGTCGGCGCAAGGCCCGCGCCAATTGCGGCACGACCTCAAGGCAAGCGGCATCTCCGGTCTCCGCACAGGCCCTGAAGGCGCGCGCCTCCGCCCCGCCAAGGCTGCTCAGAAGCGCATGGGCCAGGTCGATCAGCGGCGGGTGCCATTCCGGCGTAGTGCCGCGCTTGACCAGAAGCCTGGAGATCTGTTCAGCGCTTGGCACCGGCTGCGCGGGCGCGCGCCGCTCCCACTCCGCGACAAGCCGCGGCGCGAACTCATCGGCCAGCGCCTCGCACAGGCGCTGCTCCTCGTCCTGCACCGCCTTGCGGAACCGCCCCGCATCCTCCCCCGGCAGCAGCGCCAGCAAGGCTTTCACGTCATCGCCGATCCGGGGAATGCCGAAATAGGGGTTATTCAACTCTCGGATCACCGCTTCCAGCATCCAGCGGTCGTAATCGGCGTCGGTGACCGGCGAGGTCATCTGCACGACAGCCGGGTAGAGATGGCCCTGCACCGCCAGCCGGCGCAGGCTCGCGGCAAGCAGATGAGTCTTGCCGAAACCTGCCTCGCCGAGGATCAGCGCGATCCGCGCATTGGGGTCCGGCTCCCCCGCCCGCGTCGCACGCACCGCGGAGGCGATCGCCGCTCGCGCTTCGCCATGAAGCGACTCAACGTCGTAGGTGACCTCGTCCTTCGCGCCCTGAAGCGAGGCGGTCTGCGAAAAGACGCTGGAGAACAGGGGATCTATGAAGATGCTGAACGCATCGCTCATGAATTTTTTGCCCTCAAATCATGAATTCAGGCGGCCAAGAACGCGGGACAATGCCGACCAAACCGTTAACGAAGCGGGCACAGCGCGGTATTTCCACAGTTCGGGAGCCGTCCTACCTCGATTAATCCACGACGATGAAATGGACGACATCACCGGCGCGCGTCGGCGTGGCGGAGCGCTTGCGCAGGTCCTCCTCCATCAGGTCCGGAATATCGAGCCGGGTGAGATGGAAGTCCGCCCCCTCCCGCACCGCGGCCCACAGCCGCGCCTTGAACGCATCGAGCGTCATCTCCGCCGGGGCATCCGCTGCAAAGGCATCGTAAACCTGCGCGATCGCCACCTGCCCGCCGGTGAAGGCGCCACCCCGGACTTTCGGTGTCCTCAGCCGGCGTGCGAGCGCGGCAACCGTAGCGGCAAAATCCTCCGCCACGTCCGGCTGCGTGTCGGATGGCACCGACGCCTGCGCGGTCTGCATGTCGCTCACCTCGCGTTTACATGCTCCGTCACGCGCGCCGCGAGGCCGCAGCGCGGCACGCACCAGCGCCCGGCGCAACCCGCCCGTGCCAGCAGCAACCGGACCGGGCAGAACCCGCCGCAGCAAGGCCGGCGCGGCCTGCTCGAGTTTCGTGCCGGGCACCCCGCAAAAACCCGTGTAGAGCGCGCGGGCAACCGTATCGCCCGGTCCGGACAGCTCATCAGGCATATCTGCGGGCAGCAGGTCCGGGCAGCGCGCCGCCGCGATCCGCCAGATGAGCGCCCCGCGCATCGCGCCAAGCTTCGGCTGCGTGGCCGGGTCGGCCAGCGCGAACAGGACGGCCAGCGCGCAGGCATACAGGTTGCGGGCATCCCGCAGATAATCGGCAATTGCCGTTGCGTGTGGATCGAGGCCGAGCGCCTGCGCCGGGAAGAACCGCTCGGCCACGGCGGGCCATGCGCCCGCGCTCCCATCGCGGCCCTGCTTCTGCCCGAAACGCGCATCGGACTCCCGCTCGCCTTCAGGCGTCAGCCGCCAGCGCCCTGCCGAAACCTCGGCCAGCCCCGCTTTCGCCAGTTCGTCAAGCGGTCTGCGTATCGCGCTTTGTCCCGCCAGACCCCAGGGCTTCAGCCCTCTCGCGATGGTTGCGGGCGAGGCGCTGCGCGCCGCCATCGTGCCCAGCGAGGCGAGCACGAGGTCTCGCGGCTCGATGCTGCCCAACCGGCCGAGGTCAGGCGAAGGCAAGGCGGGAAGGTGCGTCGTCATGGCGAGGCCGATCCTGAGCGCGCTGCCGCATCCCGCGAATCAGGATGCCTGTTGCAACCGATTTGTCAGATTTTCGCGCGCCCGCCCGGCTATGTCGAGGGCCCGCCAGGTTATCCCCAGAGTTTCACGGGCGCAAATGGGTCCATCATGGCGTGGTCTCGCCATATTATCGAGGCTGACAAAGAATTCCGGTGCCTTCAGCTTCCCGGCACAGCGAGGAGGGCGGCGCATCAAGCGAGCACTCGGCAAAACCGGTGCCATTGATCCCGATCAATGCGGGCGCCGACCCCGGGGCAAGACAATCGTGGCGTCACCAGGGACGCCAGCAGGAGAGCAGGATGAGCAAGAATTTTCCGGATATTGCGTACGACGTGTCAAAGGATGCGGCAGCGCTGCGAGAGGTCATACCGGAGCAAATGTCCGGGTTCTCGGCGCTGGGAGCGGCCGCATACAAGGACGGCGCGCTTTCGGCAAGGCACAAGGAACTGATCGCGATTGCTATTGGTATCACGGTGCGCTGCGATGGTTGCGTGGCTTACCATGTTCGCTCCGCCTATCAGAAAGGCGCTAG
>CAZYYQ010000052.1:0-11013 GCA_964651275.1 uncultured Hyphomicrobiaceae bacterium
AGGTTGATGAGGATCACGCGGATCATTCGCTGTAGAGCCTTTCGTACATGTGGCGCAGGATGCCGGCGGTGGCGCCCCAGATATAGTGATTCCGGTATGGCATGGCATAGAAACGCCGAGGCCGCCCCCGCCAGATCACGCCATGAACCCGATGGTTGGCTGGGGTCATGAGAAACTGTAGTGGAACTTCGAAGATTTCCGCGACCTCGCTCGTATCGGCATCGAGCGTGAAGCCGGGGCGCAAGATACCGATAAACGGGGTGATGTTGAACCCGGTAGCCGTGTGATACGCGCCGAGCCGGCCGATGACATCCACAAACTCGGGTGCAAGGCCGACCTCTTCGCGCGCCTCGCGCAGCGCCGCAGCCAGCGCGGTCTCATCCTGCGGTCCCAACTTCCCGCCGGGAAAGGCGATCTGTCCGGCATGGATGGCAAGGTGGTCCGCGCGTCGCGTCAACAGGACGCAAGGGCCACCGCCCCGAGGAACTATTGGCAGCAGCACGCTTGCAGCCCTTGGCTGGCGTTGGAGCGATTGCGCCCATGACGGGTTGAGTATGTGATCACCAAGCGCGTGAGCAATCGAAGTACAACTGCCGATGCGCTCGTCCACCCGCCGACGAAAGCCCTCCACGGAGAATTTGTCTGGTCTTTGCGTGCGGGTCACCCTGGTCCACCGCGGCGCCCGGCAACAATGCAGACGGCAGTTGTCACGCTGGCTGCGCCATCCGCGCTGCGCAAATTGGAAAGAACACGCCCGAACTCCACAGGCCGAGATGCTCGACGCCGCCGTATATCTCTTCGCTGGCCAGCGCCGCGAGTTCGAACGCTACGGAGCGCGAGCAGCGCGCCTCCAGCCCGTCGCGCAGGAAAACGTAGGGGATCACCCCTTCGGTCACCGCATCATGTTCAAACCGGACCGGGTGATCTCGGCTGATCGTGACTTCCTCGTCGAGATTGGTGCGCAGGCGTAACCGGCGCTCGCGCCCGTCCCCCTTGCAGGCAAGTTGCACGCCAATGAACGGCGCGTCCTCCACCTCAACCGGCACGCGCTCACACGGCGCGGCCAGGGAAAACCGGCCGATACCATCGCATCGCAGCGCTTTTGCATAGAGCCTTAGCACGCGCCGCCGGCTGATCGGCCCAGTCCGGTAGTGCCAGACGCCGTGCTTGTCGATGCGCACTGGAGTGCCGGACAATTCTTCCGGCTCCATGGTGATCAGGACCGGCTTCGGCGGCATGCGAAGCTGTGGACGAATTCGTCCGGTGCGCTTCACGCGCGCCGCGCGTTTGAAAGAAGCCCGATTCGCCATGATCCGCCGCCCCCTCGTGTGACCTTGCGAAACCATCGGCCGCACTTTATTTCTCGGTGGTACAATCAACGTTGTGATAGCCTGAGACGCAACGCAATTGTTGAAATGCGGCCATCAACAGGGTTCAGAAGCATCGAAATGGTGGATATTCAGCAAGCTGAGAGCCGTATCATCCAGCAAATTGAAGAGGCCGCTGTCAAGGTTTATCGGGCGCGCGAAGAAACCGGATCGGTGATTTTCGGCCAGCAGCGCGTGATTGAACAATCGCTGGTAACGTTACTTTCCGGCGGTCACGCATTGTTGATCGGCGTGCCTGGCCTCGCGAAAACCAGCCTCGTGGAAACTCTCGGCGCCGTCCTGGGGATGGACTCGAAGCGCATCCAGTTCACGCCGGACCTGATGCCATCCGATATCGTCGGATCGGAAGTTCTGGAGGAAAGCGAATCAGGCAGCCGTCATTTCCGCTTCATCAAAGGGCCGGTGTTCACCCAGCTTCTGATGGCGGACGAGATCAACCGCGCCAGCCCGAAGACGCAATCGGCGCTGCTGCAAGCCATGCAGGAGCACCATGTCACGGTCGCGGGCGAGAGCCACGACCTGCCGCAGCCGTTCCATGTGCTTGCAACGCAGAACCCGCTGGAGCAGGAGGGCACCTACCCGCTGCCCGAGGCGCAACTCGACCGCTTCCTGCTGGAGGTCAACGTCGATTATCCCGACGAGGCCGCCGAGCGCCAGATGCTGCTCGCCACCACCGGAACCGAACGCCGCAAGCCCTCGACGGTGCTTTCGCCCGGCGAGTTGATGAGCATTCAGCGGCTTGTGCGCGAGATGCCGGTTGGCGAGAAGGTGGTCGATGCGATCCTGCGGATCGTGCGCGCGGCGCGGCCCGGCACGGCAGATGCGCTGCCGCAGGTTAACGACCTCGTCGTCTGGGGTCCGGGACCACGCGCCACGCAGGCGATGATGCTGACGATCCGTGCGCGGGCGTTGCTCGATGGCCGCCTGTCGCCCTCGATCGACGATGTTGCCGAACTCGCCGGACCGGTGCTGCGCCACCGCATGGCGCTGTCATTCTCCGCGCGTGCGGAGGATGTTTCCATCGACGATGTGATCGGCAATCTGACAGAATTGCTGAATTGAACAGGATTTCGACGCCAGCGATGCCGCAGCATTTTCCTGCGCCCGCACCGCAAGACCTGGAACACAGCGCGCACGCCCTTGCAACCCGGCTGCCAGCGCTGCTGATCGAGGCGAACCGGGCTGCGCACACTGTCGCGCATGGGATTCACGGCCGCCGCAGGGCTGGGCCGGGCGAAACTTTCTGGCAATTCCGCCATTACGAATCGACGGATACAGCGACCAGCATTGACTGGCGCCGTTCCGCGGGTTCGGATCATCTGTTCGTGCGCGAGCGCGAGTGGGAGGCGGCACACACCGTGTGGCTATGGATCGACCTGTCTGAATCAATGGGCTTTCGCTCGCACCTCGCGGCACAGACCAAGGCAGAGCGCGCGATCATACTCGGCTTCGCAATGGCGGAGTTGCTGATTCAAGGCGGCGAGCGCGTGGGCCTGCTTGGCGTGACGCCGCCGACGTCGGGCCGGCGCGGGGTCCACCGCATGGCTGTAGCGCTTGCCAAGCAGCTTCAGAGCGGCAGCCCCATGCGCAGCTTGCCGCCTCAAGTGCGGCTCAGCCGATTCGCAAACTGCCTCGTGTTCAGCGACTTCCTCGATCCGATCGGGGATATCCGCGACAGCCTCCAGCATGTCGCCGATCAGAACACAGAGGGCCATCTGGTGCAGGTGCTCGACCCGGCAGAGGAAACCCTACCCTATGACGGGCGCGTGGAGTTCATTGCCAGCGAGACGGGTGAGCGTATCACCGCGGAACGCGCGGGCGAGCTTCGCGATCGCTACCGCGCACGCCTGCTGGCCCATCGCGGCGAGATCGAAGCCTTCGCGCGCAAACTGCAATGGCCGTTCCTGTGCCATCACACCGACCGGCCCGCGGAAGAAACGCTGCTCGCCCTTCATACGCGCATGGCCGGGCTGGACAAGCATTACCGGTCCAAGTCGAGTCACGCCGGCCTGGACGCGCTCGGCGATACGGCGGGCAGCATGACCGGGGACCAGCGATGATGGGCCTCGGCGCACTCTCCTTCGCAAGCCCCTGGCTGCTGCTCGGCTTCGCGGCCGTACCTCTCATCTGGTGGCTGCTGCGCTTTACCCCACCAACGCCGAAGCGCGTCGTGTTTCCCGCCACCCGCCTTCTCGCCGGACTGCAATCGCGCGAGCGCACGCCTGCGCGCAGCCCCTGGTGGCTCACGGCGCTTCGAATCCTTATCGTTTCGCTGGTAATCCTCGCGTTGTCAGGTCCGGTGCTGAACCCGCCGGGCGCCCAGACCACGGGGGGCGGCCCCTTGCTGCTGGTGGTCGATAACGGATGGAGCGCAGCAAGCCGATGGGATGCGCGCAAGGCCGCCATGAACAGCGTGCTAGATAGCGCGCAGCGTAGCGGCCAGACCGTGATTTTCGCGCCGAGCGCCGGCGTGACGCAAAGCTGGTCACCCAGCCTGGCGACGCCCGCAGAGGTGCGCGAGCGCGCGGCCAGCCTAGAACCGCAACCCTTCGCACCGGACCGGGAGGCGCTGGCCAGCCGCCTCGAAGGAACTCTGCCAGTGGAAAATGGCTATCAGGTCGTCTGGCTCAGTGATGGGATATCGCATCCCGGCACGGAAGTCCTTGCCGATCGTCTACGCGGGCTGGCTGATGGCGGTAGCCTCACCATCCTCAGCGATCCCTCGGGGGCAGAGGCGCTCGCCGTCCATGTCGCATCCGGTGAGGATCGGGGCCTGAAAGCGCGCGTGCTGCGTCCCGGTGGCAGCGCGCTGGCCGGGCAGGTCCATGCGCTTTCCGCGCGCGGCGAACGGCTGGGCGAGGCAGATTTCAGCTTCAGCACAGGAGCGCGAGAGGCCGAAGCCGCTTTTGACCTGCCGCTCGAGTTGCGTAACGACGTGGCGCAGTTGCGCATCGCCGGCGAAACATCCGCAGGGGCCGTGCATCTCATAGACGACCGCACGCGCTGGCGCCGCGTTGGCATCATCACGGGCGAATCCCGCGGCAAGGCGCAGCCTCTGCTGTCGCAGTCCTACTACATCGAGAAGGCCCTGCGGCCCTATGCCGAAGTGATCTCCTCGTCGGATCGCAACACGGCGGCAGCGGCCGAAGACATCCTCAGCCGCTCGCCCTCCGTGCTGATCCTGTCAGATGTCGGGCAGTTGATTGGCCGACCTGCTGCGGCGATACGGCAGTGGGTGGAAGAGGGCGGTCTGCTTGTCCGTTTCGCCGGGCCGCGGCTGGAGCGCGGCGGCGACGCGTTGCTGCCCGTGCCGCTGCGCCGGGGCGGGCGCGTACTGGGCGGCGCGCTGTCGTGGAGCCAACCGCAAAAACTTTCGGTCTATCCCGACGAGAGTCCGTTTGCTGGCATGGTGGTGCCCGAGGATGTCGCTATTAAGCGCCAGGTGCTGGCCGATCCGGGGGCAGGTCTTGGCGACGCGCAGGTCTGGGTTCGGCTGGAAGACGGCACGCCGCTGGTGACGGCCCGCGAGCGCGGCGAGGGGCGGCTCGTACTGTTCCATGTTACGGCAAACTCCGACTGGTCCAACCTGCCGATGTCGGGCGCGTTCGTCGAGATGCTGCGCCGCACCGTCGCGATGGCTGATACGACGCGCGCCGCGGCACAAGGCGAAACGGCGGCCAGCGAGGGTGCCGACACCCGCTCTTCGGGCTACCTGGTGCCCCGCCGCGTGCTGGATGGCTTCGGCGTGCTAGGGCCGCCACCGCCCACCGCCGAGCCGCTGCCCGCGGGAGAGGCCGCAACTGCCGTGCCCGGTCCGCAGCATCCTCCCGGCCTTTACGGCCCATTGGGTGGCTCACTTGCGGTGAATGTCATCCGCGCAGACGCGGATCTCCGCCCGCTTGAACCCGTTTCAAACGCGCAGATGGCCGCCTATCGCGCCGGCGGAACTGTCGATGTCGCCTCGTGGCTGTTCATGGCCGCCGTCGCGGTCTTCATCGTCGAGAGTCTCGCCATCCTGCTGATGAGCCTGCGCGGCGGAGGCCGATTAGCCCGGCGCGCGGCCGTGGGCGCTATCGCCCTGTTCCTGCCGCTCGCGATGGCCGCAACGGATGCCGACGCCCAACAGCCGGGCGGTGACCGAGCGGAAGCGCTGGCGATGAAAGGCGCGCTCGAAACCCGGCTCGCCTATGTGCTGACCGGCAACAGTGAGATTGACCGCGCCAGCCGTGCAGGGCTCAGCGGCCTGTCAACAATTCTCGCCGAGCGCACCGCAATCGAGCCGGCCGAGCCGGTGGGGCTGGACGTGTCGCGCGATGAACTGGTGTTCTTCCCGCTGCTTTACTGGCCAGTACCGCGCGAGCCCTCGCCGCTCAGCGACGAGACGCTCGCCCGCGTAGATGCCTACATGAAGCAGGGCGGGATGATCGTTTTCGACACCCGCGACCAGACCCAGCAAATCTTTCGGGAGATGGGCATTGGCGATGGCGCGGCGGGCCAGACCGGGCTGGGCACGTTGATCGGTGGGCTCGACCTGCCGCGTCTGGAGTCGGTACCAAAGGATCATGTGCTGACCAAGTCGTTCTACCTGTTGGACAGCTTCCCGGGCCGCTGGGACGGCGGCGCGCTCTGGGTCGAGGCGCGCGCGGACACTTCCGAAGAGCCGAGCCGGGCGGTGCGCGCCGACGGCGTGACTTCCATCCTCATCACCTCCAACGACTTCGCCGGGGCCTGGGCCCGCGACGAGAGCGGCCAGCCGATGTTCCCGGTCGTGCCCGGCGGCGACGTGCAGCGCGAGATGGCCTACCGCACCGGCGTCAACATCGTCATGTATGCGCTGACAGGCAACTACAAGGCCGACCAGGTGCATCTGCCCGCACTGCTGGAACGGCTCGGGCAATGAGCGCCGCCCGCCCAGAAATTTTGGACCGCGCATGAGCTGGACCCTCGAATTTTCTCCGTTTCTACCGGAGAGCTTGCTGATCGGCGCGGGCGCGCTTGTGCTGCTCGCCGTCTTGGGGCATCTGCTGCGCCGCCAGCGCGGTGCGCTATTGCGTCTCGTCGCGGGCGCGCTGCTGCTGCTTGCGCTTTCCAACCCGGTGCTCAAGCAAGAGGAGCGCGAGCCGCTGCGCAATATCGCGGTCGTCGTGGTGGACGAGAGTTCCAGCCAGAAGATCGCCGGCCGTGACGAACGTACGGAGGCGGTGCGCCGCGCGCTCACCGAGCGGCTGGAAGACATCGACAATCTTGACATCCGCTACGTCCGCGCAGGCCCTGGCGGCGATGCCGAGCGCGAGGAAACCCGCCTGTTCGATGCGCTGAATCGCGGCATGGCCGATGTACCCGCCGAACGGCTTGCCAGCGTGTTCATGATCACCGATGGGCAGGTGCACGACGTTCCGCGCGAGGCCGCACAGGTCAATTTCGGCGCACCGCTCCACGCGCTGCTGACCGGGCGCGAGGGCGAGTTCGACCGCCACCTGAAGATCCACACGGCGCCGCGGTTCGGGCTGGTCGGCAGCACGCAAACTGCGGAAATCGAGGTTGTCCAGACGGGCAGCGATGGTCAGCCGCGCAGCGCCACGCTGACCGTGCGCCGAGAGGGCGAGGGGCCGGAAACGTTGCGGGTCGGCATCGGCCAGAAAATTCGCCTGCCGTTCCGCTTCACGCGCGCCGGACCGACCTATATGGAGGTTGCGCTGGAGGCCATTGACGGCGAGTTGACGACAGCGAACAACCGGATCGTCCTGAAAGCAGAGGGCGTGCGCGAGAACCTGCGCGTCCTGCTGGTCAGCGGCGAACCGCATGCCGGCGAGCGCACCTGGCGCAATCTGTTGCGCTCCGACGCCTCTGTTGACCTCGTGCATTTCACCATTCTGCGCCCGCCGGAAAAGCAGGATGGCACGCCGATCAATCAGCTCTCGCTGATTGCATTCCCGACGCGGGAGTTGTTCTCCGAAAAACTGAACGAATTCGACCTGATCATTTTCGACCGCTACCAGCGGCGCGGCGTGTTGCCGCTGATCTACCTCGACAATGTCGCGCGCTATGTCCGCGAGGGCGGCGCGGTGCTGATCGCAGCGGGGCCGGACTTCGCTTCGCCGCTGAGCCTGTACCGCACGCCGCTGTCGGGCATCGTCCCGGCGCGTCCAACTGGCCGCGTGATTGAGCAGCCGTTCAAGCCGCAACTCTCCGAGAAGGGCTGGCGTCATCCGGTTACCAGCGATCTGCCCGGCGCGGGTCGCGAAGGCGGCGAGCCACAATGGGGCCGCTGGTTTCGCACGATTGACGTCGATTCCGCCAGCGGCGACACGCTGATGACCGGCCCGGACGACAAGCCGCTACTGGTGCTTTCACGACAGGGCGAGGGGCGCGTCGGCATGTTCCTGTCCGACCATGCCTGGCTTTGGGCGCGCGGTTACGAAGGCGGCGGCCCGCATGCCGACATCCTGCGGCGGATCAGCCACTGGCTGATGAAAGAGCCGGAACTGGAGGAGGAATCGCTTGATGTCAGCGCCGCGCGCCAGAGCCTGACGATCATGCGCCGGTCGATGGCGGAGAGCATCGGGCCGGTCGAAGTCAACGGCCCGGACGGCGAAACCCGCGAGGTGACGCTGGAGAAGATCGAACCTGGACGCTGGCGGGCGAGCATCGAGGCACAGACGCCGGGGCTTTACCGCGTGACGTCAGGCAAGCTGGCAGCGGTGGCGCATGTCGGCGCGGTCAACTCGCGGGAGCTGACGGAGGTCACGGCCAGCCGCTACCCGCTCGACCCCGTGCTCGCGGAGACAGCCGGCGGGGCATTCTGGCTGGGACACGACGATCCCTCAGCCTCGGCCGACCGCCTGCCGCGGCTGAGCCTGATGGGCCAGAGCCGCAAGATGCATGGCGACGACTGGGCGGGCTTGCGCGACCGTCAGGCCTACATGGTCACTGGCGTGAGCTACACGCCGCTCTATGCCGGGCCGCTGGCGCTGGCGCTGCTGCTCGGGATACTGGCGATTACCTGGTACCGCGAAGGGCGCTGATCCTTCTCCAACTATGGGCGACGAGCCGAGTGCCGCGGAAGTCTGCGCTGGCCAGATTGGTGCAGGCAGAATGCCATTCGCATCCAAGGCAGGCATCGCGTGTTCGGCCCGAAGCGAATGCCTCCCGCATGGTGTGGATTGCTGACGCGCCCAGCGTCAGGCACTGTCCCTCCACGATGTCGGTGCCCAGAAGTATGCCGAGTTCCCGGGCGGCGAGCACGTCGCGCTCTCGCACACTGTCGCGCAGGCAGTGCGCGTCCGGCTCATCGAGCAGTGGAGCGCAAATATCATCGGGGCCGGATACGATAGCGACCACGGCACCGCGGGAAATCCGCGCCGCGATCGCATCAAAGTTCACCGTGAAAGCCTTGCTGTAACCGGCACCCGCATAAGTGAGCATGCACAGCAGATGATGCGGGCGAAGGCGAACCGTCATGGCCTGCTCCGATCCGCAGCGGCGATCAGATTTCTAGAAGTCGCCGCGCGATCACCTGCGCCTGAATCTCCGCTGCGCCCTCGAAGATACTGAGGATGCGCGCGTCACACAGCACGCGGCTGATCGGATACTCCAGCGCGAAGCCATTGCCGCCGTGGACCTGCACACCAGCGTCCGCCGCCGCCCAAGCCACGCGCGCGGCCAGCAGCTTCGCCATGCCCGCCTCCACATCACAGCGCCGGCCCTGGTCCTTCTCCCGCGCGGCATAGTAGGTCAGCAGGCGCGCGGCGTGTGTCTCCACCGCCATCATCACCAGTTTGTTCGCCACGCGCGGGAAGGCGAAGATCGGCTTGCCGAACTGCTCGCGCTCGCGCGAGTAGCGAAACGACAGGTCGAGCGCGTTCTGCGCTACGCCAACCGCCCGCGCCGCCGTTTGGATGCGCGCGGACTCGAACGTCGCCATGAGCTGCTTGAAGCCCTGCCCCTCGACGCCGCCGAGCAGGTTTTCGGCGGGCACCGCGAAGCCGTCGAAGGAAATCTCGTATTCCTTCATGCCGCGATAGCCGAGCACCTCGATCTCGCCGCCGGTCATGCCTTCGGCCGGAAATGGATTGTCGTCGCTGCCGCGCGGCTTTTCCGCGAGGAACATCGACAGGCCGCGATAGCCCGGCTCGCCAGGGTCAGTGCGCGCGAGTATCGTCATGACGTCCGCGCGGACCGGATGGGTGATCCAGGTTTTCTGCCCGGTGATGCGGTAGACTTCGCCATCGCGCACCGCGCGGGTCTTGAGCGAGGCAAGGTCAGAGCCGGTGTTCGGCTCGGTGAACACGGCGCAGGGCAGTATTTCCCCCGATGCGATCCCCGGCAGCCAGCGCTGCTTCTGGTCCTCCGTGCCGCCGAGCAGGATGAGTTCGGCGGCAATCTCGGAGCGCGTCCCTAGCGAGCCAACGCCGATATAGCCGCGCGACAACTCCTCCGAGACGACGCACATCGCCTCCTTGCCCAGCCCCAGCCCGCCAAATTCCTCCGGGATCGTCAGGCCGAACACTCCGAGTTCGCTCATCTGAGCGATCGTCTCGATCGGGATGTAGGCGTTCTCCAGATGCCACCCATGGGCATCAGGGGCGACACGCTCAGCCGAGAAGCGGCGCATCTCCTCGCGCATCGCCTCAAACGTATCGTCCAGCCCGCCATCGCCGAATGTCGCCGCACCGTCGCGCTCCGCCATCAGCTCCGCGATGCGCGCGCGCACCGCAGGCGTATTGCCAAACTGCATGAGCCGGCGCGCTTCCGGGTTCAGGCAGGCGTCCAGGTCGGCGGCACGAATGCCCACATCCGCAGGCCGGAAAACCTCGCTCTGGCTCATGGGAATGCCGCCGATCATCTGATGAAGATACTCGGCAACCGCGATTTGGCTGAGAAGCGCCTCAAGCTCGCCAAAGCGCCCTTCAGCCGCTGTCTTCGCCGCATGATCCGCGAGCTGTCCCAGTGTTTGTTCGTAGGTCGTCAGCCATGCGAAGCCGTGGGCCGCATGCTGTTCGCGTTCGAGCAGGGCCGCATCGAGCTTGCCATCAGGCGCAACAGACAGCCGCACGGCCTCGCCCACCAGTTCGCAAACCTGCTTCGCCGCGCCGGCTCCCTGCGCTAGGGCGTGAGGCAAATCATCAGCCATCACAGGGGAGGGAGCGTCGTGGTGAACGGCAGCCGTCATGGCAGTCTCCTTCATCGCGCGAGCGGCCACAAGTTTACGCGGCGGCGGCCGCGCAGATCACGGTGCAATCAGGATCAGCACTCAGGACTTCCGCCCGAACAGGGCGCGGAAGAAGCGGGAGACCGCTCCCTCGCTGCCCTCGCCTGCCGAACCGGCCTGCGCCGCCTGCTGCTCGCGAGCCTGCGCGGCAGGCGCTTCCGCCGCGTGGGGCGGCTGGCTGGCGGCGGTCTCGTTGGCTTGAGGTTGCTCGATGCGCAAACCGGAAAGATCGGAAACCGCAGGCGAAGCTGGCTCCTGCGAGGCCGTGTTCGCCGCAGATGAAGCCCACTCTTGGGAGGCTGTGCCCGCCGCAGATGTAGGAGTTGCCGCTTCCTGCTCAGCATGCGCCGGGGCCGGCTGCTCGGCCGGTTCGCTAATATAACGGTCAGCGGTTTCCGCGGCTGACTGTGTCCA
>CAZYYQ010000053.1:0-10615 GCA_964651275.1 uncultured Hyphomicrobiaceae bacterium
ACCGGCGCGATCGGCTCGACCGGCGCATCCTTCATCGACCCTTCATACATACCGTCGGCCGCGGCCATTCCGGCCGTGCCGAGATACGCCGCAACCGCGGCGCCAACCATCAATGTGCGCATAATTCCCTCTCGAGTATGCCCAATTTCCCGCTTCACCCCTGAAGCGGCTGACGCCAGCCCGCGCCCCCAAGGCGCGGTCCCCACTATGCGTCATGAATATTCGCGTAAGCTGATTCGCCTGTGCGCCGAATGGTTACGAGAGGTCACATCAAGTGGAGGACCGCGCCTGTGCCAAAAAAGACACAGCCAGGCCCGGCTGGAACGCCCAGTTTCCTCTGGGCGCGCGCGGACGGGCAATAACTGCCCGAGATGCCGAGTGGGAAGAAGATGTGAGAGGCCGCGGTGACCGAACATTCTCGGTCGGCGCGCATGATTGCGCGCAGCGTTAGCGAGCGGCGTCAGCCGTCGCTGCCCGGCGGCGTGAGCGGCACAACGTTGCCGTCGCCAGCCGCAGGCCGGAAACGCGTGATCTCGACGCCCAGCGCTGCACCGGGCACGCGGTCGAGCTTCTCCACGCGCACATGAGCGCGCAACGCACCCTCCAGCGCGAGGCACTCCGCGGCGACGCGCTCGGCCAGCGTCTCGACGAGGTTGATATGCCCCGCATCTATGACGCCGCGCACCGCGCCGATGATGGCATCATAGCATACCACCGGCCGGCGGCGTCCGCGCGTCGCGCCCTGCGCCACGGCGATCTCCACGCTGAAGCGCACGCGCTGCGCCGGGCCCTGCTCGTCCTCGTGGATACCGATGCGGCAGGGCAGGACCAAGTCGCGCACGAAGATGAGGTCGTGCTCGACCGCTTCTTCAGCCCGTGGCGCGCCCAGCGCGAGCCGGTCCCGGTCGAATGCCTTTTCGTAAGTCAAACGCGCCCCCGCGGTTCGGGCCGGAGTGCCGGCCTAACTATCATGCTTGATATAGGCCGCGAGCGGCTCATCGCCGGGCGTCCCGGAGAGCGCGCCGCCCTCCTTGCCGGGCTGCCAGCCCACGACCTGCTCGATCTTCGCGGCAAGCTCAAAGTCACGGTCGGTGATACCACCGGCATCATGCGATGCAAGGGCCACCTCCACCTTTCCGAACGATATGGCAATGTCCGGATGGTGCCACGCGGCCTCGGCCAGATGCGCGACTGCATTCGCCGCCATGACCGCGGCCTTGAAGCCGTGCGTCTTGTAGGTGCGGCGCAATTGTCCGCCTTCATAGCGCCAGGCCGGGAGATCGCGGCTCAGGCGCGTGGTGATGTCGGCTTCGGCATAAACATTCTTTGCCTGCATCATCGCCCCATCCTATTCGTCTGGCTTGACTGGTTTGTCGCTCTGGCGCTCTTCCACAGTTGGCGGCGCCGAGACATCGGCAACCTTGGCCTTAAGGAGCGCCGCCTCATCCGAGCGCACCCGGATCATTTCGGGAGGCATGCTCTCCGGAGCAAGCGCCCCAAGCGAGAAATAGACTTTCAGCAGATCGTCAACACGCATACCCGGGACGACCGTGATGCTGTCCTCTGGCACAAGGATCAACCCGCCGGTCATCGGGAACGGAGCGGTCGGCAGATACACCATCACCCGCCGCAGATCGCCAATATAATAATAATCATTGCTGGCCAGCAGCGCGAGGATATGGGTGCCATCCTGCCCGCCGAAGCGCACCGCGACCACATCCATGCCGGAGAGGTCACCGCCGCCCTTTTCGGTCGCCAGACGGATTACGCGCGAAACCGGGTTATAGATGCTCTTGACCAGCGGCAGCCGCGCGAACAGCAGGTCGATCGCGCCTTGGACGCCGCGCCGGGCCTCGGTCCGGACGATCGCGCCGAGCAGCCAGATCCCGAAAATCGCGATGACAACACCAAGCCAGAAGGCCAGCGTATCGTTCTGGACGAGCGCGCTACCGCCGCGGCGGAACAACTCGCCGAGAAACGTGCCCGGACCGAGCGCGTCGCGCAGGATGCCGACCAGCCAGGCGATAATGACAACCGTCAGGACGATCGGCAGCAGGACCAGAAGACCCGCGAGAAACGTTCCGGTCACGCGGCTGCGCCAAAACCCGCGAAGGAAATCCATCATTCCGACCCCTGTCCCCGAGCCCCAGTGACCTGACCGCCGACAAACTAGCAGAACTCGCAGGCGCGCGGCCATGCTTTTCGGGAGGACAGGGAACGACGACGCGGATAGCTCGCACACCAGCCACGAAAAAGGGCAGCCTGGCAGGGCCGCCCTCGTTATCCTTCACGACCGGCCACAATGGCCAGGGCTGCCACCTTACGGGTTCAGCGCGTCCTTCAGGCCCCGCGCCGCCTGGAACTTGGCGACCCGGCTGGCCGGCACCTTCACCTCTTCGCCGGTGCGCGGGTTGCGCGCTGTCGTCGCCTTGCGGTCCGACACCTTGAAGCTCCCGAAGCCGGGCAGGCGAACCTCGTCGCCGCCCTGAAGCGCGCTCTGGATATGCTTGACGACTGCGTCGACGGCAGCGTTGGCCTGATCCTTGGTCAGATCGGCATCATCTGCTACAGCCGCGACCAGTTCTTTCTTGTTCATCTTCTCTTCCTTTCGCCACAACGCTCATTCAATGAAATCGCGCCCCGACAGGGCGGTTGACGGAAAGTCAATGGCACATTCGCCTTTGCCGCCAAGTCTGGACCAGCATTTATCCACTCAAAACCGGCTTGCAAGGGCAAAAAAGCCCGGTTTTCCGGCCTGAAACCCCAAAAAATAAGCCGGGACGAGGGTCGCTCGCCCCGGCACAGGCCCTGGACGCCTTTGAGCGTCCCGCGCGTTTAGTGGGCGCGGAAGTTCGTACCAGCCGGCTGGTCGTCCGGCTGGGAAGGCTCCGCAGCCGCCGCAGCGGCCGCAGCGGCGGAGGCCGCCTCGTCGAACTCCCGCGGCTCTGGCGGACGGGTGAGGGCAATGCGCAGCACGTCGTCCATCCGCGCCACAGGGGTGATCTGGAGGCGGTTCTTCACGTTGTCCGGAATCTCGGTGAGATCCTTCACGTTCTCCTCCGGGATGATCACCGACTTCATACCGCCACGCAGCGCCGCCAGCAGCTTTTCCTTCAGCCCGCCGATGGGCAGAACGCGTCCGCGCAGCGTGATCTCGCCGGTCATCGCCACATCGCGGTGCACCGGGATGCCAGTTAGCACGGAAACGATCGCAGTCGCCATCGCCACACCCGCGGACGGCCCGTCCTTCGGCGTCGCGCCTTCGGGCACGTGGACGTGGATGTCCAGCTTGTCGAACATGCCGGGATCGAGATGGAAATCCTTGGCGCGGGAGCGGACATAGGCCGCGGCCGCCTGAATGGATTCCTTCATCACGTCGCGCAGGTTGCCGGTGACGGACATCTTGCCGCGTCCGGGCATCATCGCGCCCTCGATCGTCAGCAATTCGCCGCCGACCTCGGTCCAGGCCAGCCCGGTGACTACACCGATCTGGTCCTCCTGCTCAGCCTCACCGAACCGGTATTTGGCCACGCCCAGATAGTCCTGAAGGTCGGCCTTGGTCACGCAAACCTGCGTCTTCTCGCCGGCTTCGATCTGCTTGACCGCCTTGCGCGCCAGCTTGGCAAGCTCACGCTCAAGGTTACGCACGCCGGCCTCGCGGGTGTAGCGGCGGATGATCTCGAGCAGCGCCTCGTCGTCCACGCTCCACTCTTCCGGCTTCAAGGCATGGGCCTCGACCTGGCCGGGTATCAGGTGCCGCTTGGCGATCTCCAGCTTTTCATCCTCGGTGTAACCCGCGATGCGAATGATCTCCATGCGGTCCATAAGTGCCGGCGGTATGTTCAGCGTGTTCGCCGTCGTGATGAACATCACCTTCGACAGGTCATAATCCACCTCGAGATAGTGGTCGTTGAACGTGTTGTTCTGCTCCGGGTCCAGCACCTCCAGCAGCGCAGAGGCCGGGTCGCCGCGGAAGTCCGAGCCCATCTTGTCGATCTCGTCCAGCAGGAACAGCGGGTTGGCCTGCTTGGCCTTGCGCATCGACTGGATCACCTTGCCCGGCATCGAGCCGATATAGGTGCGCCGGTGGCCTCGGATCTCGGCCTCGTCACGCACGCCGCCCAGCGACATGCGCACGAACTCGCGGCCCGTGGACTTGGCGATCGACTTGCCCAGCGAGGTCTTGCCGACGCCCGGCGGGCCGACCAGGCAAAGGATCGGACCCTTCATCGCATCGGTACGTTTCTGCACCGCGAGATATTCGACTATCCGCTCCTTGACCTTTTCCAGACCGTAGTGGTCATGGTCGAGGACCTTCTGGGCCTCTTCGAGATCGGTCTTGACCTCGGCGACGTCGCCCCACGGGATCGACAGCAACCAGTCAAGATAGTTGCGCACGACCGTCGCCTCGGCCGACATGGGACTCATCTGCTTCAGCTTCTTGAGCTCGGCCAGGGCCTTCTCGCGCGCCTCCTTCGTGAGCTCGGTCTTTTCAATCTTCTCTTCGATTTCCGAGATATCATCGCGATCGTCGGAGTCGCCCAACTCCTTCTGGATCGCCTTCATCTGCTCGTTGAGATAGTACTCGCGCTGGGTCTTCTCCATCTGGCGTTTGACGCGCGACCGGATCTTCTTCTCGACCTGCAGCACGGAAATCTCGCTCTCCATCAGCCCGAGAATGTTCTCCAGCCGTCCGGCGACCGAGGTGGTCTCCAGGATATTCTGCTTGTCGGCAATCTTGATCGCCAGATGGGCGGCCACAGTGTCGGCCAGCTTGGAATAGTCGTCGATCTGGCTGAGGGTGCCGAGCACCTCCGGCGAAATCTTCTTGTTCAGCTTGACGTAGTTTTCGAACTGGCTGATGACCGTGCGCGCAAGCGCCTCGACCTCGTCTTCCGGGCCGGTGTCTTCATCGACCTGGACGACTTCCGCCTCGAAATAGGCGTCGTTCTCGGTGTAGCGCGTGATACGGGCGCGCTCCGAACCTTCGACCAGCACCTTAACGGTGCCATCCGGAAGCTTCAGAAGCTGCAGGACGGACGCCAGCGTGCCCATCTCGAAAATGCCGTCGGTGTCCGGATCGTCTTCGCTTGCGTCCTTCTGCGCGACGAGCAGGATCTGCTTGTCGTTGTTCATCACCTCTTCGAGCGCGGCGATGGACTTCTCGCGCCCGACGAACAGCGGCACGATCATGTAGGGGAACACGACGATGTCACGCAGCGGAAGGACCGGATAGGTCGTACCGCCCGCGCCAGAGGTCTGTGGGGTGTCGCTAGATTGATCTGTCATGCAAGTCTCCCTGGCATCGAAACCGGCCCCGCATTTGCAGCAGCCAGCAGGGTTGGCACCGTGAGCCTGCCCCCGATGCCCCGATGGTTTTGTCTTTGCTCACGCCCGAGCCGCCGCGTTCTCGCGCACGTCGCAGGCGCAGTTTCGGGTTTACTCAACTGAGGTAAGTGGCGAGCACGCCACGCAGAGTCAAGCTAGGCGCGGCTCAGATTGACAGGTAGAACGCATCGCCCCGCTAAGCGCTGCTTTCGACTTCCTCGGCGCGCTCGGAATAGATGCGCAGCGGTTTGGCATGACCCTCAACGACTTCGGGACTGATCACGACCTCTTCGACCCCCTTCAAGCTGGGCAGCTCGAACATGCTGTCGAGGAGAATGGCTTCGAGAATCGAGCGCAAGCCCCGCGCACCGGTCTTTCGTTCGATCGCCTTGCGGGAGACTGCACGCAGCGCTTCCTCTGAGAAGGTGAGCCGGACGTCCTCCATCTCGAACAGCCGCTGATACTGCTTGACGAGCGCGTTCTTCGGCTCCAGCAGGATCTGCATCAGCGCATCCTCGTCAAGGTCCTCGAGCGTCGCCAGTACCGGCACACGCCCGATGAACTCAGGAATCAGGCCAAATTTCAGCAGGTCTTCCGGCTCCACCTTGCGCAGCAGGTCGCCGGTCTTGCGCTCGTCTTCGGACTCCACTGACGCGCCGAAGCCGATCGCCGTGGTTCGCCCGCGCTGGGCGATGATCTTGTCGAGGCCCGAGAACGCGCCGCCGCAGATGAACAGGATATTGGTGGTGTCGACCTGCAAGAACTCCTGCTGCGGATGCTTGCGCCCGCCCTGCGGCGGCACGCTCGCGACCGTGCCTTCCATCAGCTTGAGCAGCGCCTGCTGCACGCCCTCGCCCGACACGTCGCGCGTTATGGACGGATTGTCGGATTTGCGGCTGATCTTGTCGACCTCGTCAATATAGACGATGCCGCGCTGGGCGCGGTCGACGTTGTAGTCGGCCGACTGGAGCAGCTTCAGGATGATGTTCTCGACATCCTCACCAACATAACCGGCCTCGGTCAGCGTGGTCGCGTCGGCCATGGTGAACGGCACATCAAGAATACGCGCCAGCGTCTGTGCGAGCAGCGTCTTGCCGCACCCGGTGGGGCCGATCAGCAGGATGTTCGACTTTGCCAGTTCGACGTCGTTGTTCTTGCCGGCGTGGCTGAGACGTTTGTAATGATTGTGCACCGCAACGGAGAGCACGCGCTTGGCGGTTTCCTGCCCGATGACATAGTCGTTCAGGACATTGCAGATTTCCTGCGGCGTGGGCACGCCGTCGCGCGACTTGACATACGCGTTCTTGTTCTCTTCGCGGATGATGTCCATGCACAGCTCGACGCATTCATCACAGATGAAAACGGTCGGCCCCGCGATGAGTTTGCGCACTTCGTTCTGGCTCTTGCCGCAGAAGGAGCAATACAGGGTGTTTTTCGAGTCGGTTCCGTTCACTTTGCTCATTCACTCGCACCTTGGTGTCTGGCCGTCCCGCACGCTTGCGCGCCCGGACTGAAGGCGTCGCAGCTTTGTCACATCATGGTCCATACGCCGCCGTGCCGCTTTCAGACTGCCCTGTCTTGATGATTTGACCACGCTAACCGCGTCCGGATCAAGCGTCCCGTTGGCTCGCCCACGTGACAATTCCTTGAGCCGATGGCGCGCCGCATGTCGTCCCCCGTGGCGCCGGAGCGAATCACCGGAGCCATTGAAACAGGTGATAACCAGGGCATGGCGTAGATTTGGTAAACGCGGGAACAAATTTACATTGCGTCCGGCAATTTTCAGGCGCACCCATGCGCGCTCGCCGACCCCCGCGCCAAGCTGTTGCGGCCCGGAAATCAGCGGCGAGTCTCTTCCTCGACCGGCACGGCACGCTTGTCGAGAACCTGGTCGATCAGGCCGAATTCCTTGGCGTCCTCAGCCGACATGAAATAGTCGCGGTCGAGCGTGCGCTCGATCACCTCAAAGGGCTGACCGGTATGGCGGACATAGACCTCGTTCAGCTTGCGCTTCAGCTTGATGATGTCTTCGGCGTGGCGCTCGATATCGCTCGCTTGCCCCTGGAACCCGCCGGACGGCTGATGCAGCATGATACGCGCGTGTGGCAGAGCAAATCGCATCCCCGCATGGCCGCCGGCCAGCAGCAGCGAGCCCATCGAAGCGGCCTGCCCGATGCACAGCGTCGCGACCGGCGGGCGGATGAACTGCATCGTGTCGTATATCGCCATGCCCGAGGTGACAACGCCCCCAGGGGAGTTGATGTACATCGAGATCTCTTTCTTGGGGTTGTCAGACTCCAGATAGAGAAGCTGCGCGGTGACCAGCGAGGCCATGTGATCCTCAACCACGCCGGTGACGAAGATGATGCGCTCCTTGAGAAGGAGCGAGAAAATGTCGTAGGCGCGTTCGCCGCGGTTGGTCTGTTCGACCACCATCGGCACGAGCGAGGACATGTAGAAATCGTGTGGGTCGCTCATTTTTTCTTCCTGGTCTTTTTCGCCGCGGGTTTGGCTGGGGCGGCCTCTTCCTCTTCGTCGTCATCCGGCGTCTTGAAGAGATCTTCGGGAGAAACTGTCGTCTCCGTGAGCTTGGCCATGGCCAGCGCGTAGTCGACTACCTTCTCCTCGAAGATCGGTCCGCGCAGTTCGATCAGCGCCCCGGGATTCTGCTGAAAATATTCGATGACCTGTTTTTCCTGGCCGGGATATTGGCGCGCCTGATCCATCATGGCGCGTTTCATCTCGTCGTCAGTGACCTCGATATTGTTGCGCGTGCCGATTTCGGCAAGGACCAGCCCGAGGCGGACGCGGCGCTCGGCGAGCTTGCGGTTCTCGTCCCTCGCTTCGTCTTCGGTTTTTCCGCTATCCTCGAAGCTTTCGCCAGCGCGCTCCATCTGCTGCGTCACCTGTTGCCAAAGCTCGTTGAATTCCTGCTCCACCAGCGAGGCCGGCAGTTCGAAGTCATGCCGCTTGTCGAGTTCATCGAGAAGCTTGCGCTTCAGCTTGTTGCGACTCGCCTGCTGGAGTTCCCTTGCCAACTTGTCGCGGATCGCCGCGCGCAGCTTGTCCATGGACTCCAGACCCATGCCCTTTGCGAAATCGTCATCGGCCTTCGGCAGCTTCGGCGCAGAGACCTCCTTGACCGTGACATCGAACTCGGCCGGCTTCCCGGCGAGATGCTCCGCGCCGTATCCCTCCGGGAACGTCACCTTGACGACGCGCTCCTCCCCCGCTTTCGTACCGACCAGCCCTTCCTCGAACCCAGGAATGAACGCGTTCTTGCCGATCACCACATCGATCTCCTCGGCCGCGCCGCCCTCAAACGGTTCGCCATCGATCTTGCCGACGAAATCAACCTTGACCTGATCGCCTTCCTTGGCCGCCCCTTTCTTTGGCTCGTAAGTAGCCGATGACTCGAGCAGCTGCTCGACGCTCTTTTCAACGTCCTCTTCAGCCGGCTCGGCCACCTCCTTCTCAAGCGAAATCTTGCTCAGATCGGCAAGCTCCATGTCCGGAATGACCTCGAAGGACATGGTGTATTCAAGGTCGGCATCGCCTGACATAACCTTCTCAACCCCGGAAGACTCCTCCGGCAGGTTGATCTCGGGCTGCTGCGCCGGGCGCTCCTCGCGCTCCGCCAGCGCCTTCTGGCTGGTCTCGGAGATGGTCTGCTGCAACACCTCGGCCATAATCGAGCGGCCGTAAAGCCGGCGCAGATGCTCGACCGGCACCTTGCCGGGCCGGAATCCCTTGATGTTCGCGCGCTGCTTCATGTCGTGGAGCCGCGCATCAACCTTTTCCTGAATTTCGGGCAGCGCGACCGTCACCTTCAACTGCCGCTTCAACCCGTCCGAAACCGTTTCCGTAACCTGCATGATGAGTTTGTCCGCTCGTCTGGTCTGTTCTTGTGAATCCGGCGCGCTGATGTTGTCTGGCGAGACCTTCTGGTGCGGGCGGAGGGACTTGAACCCCCACGGCTTTCGCCACCAGAACCTAAATCTGGCGTGTCTACCAATTCCACCACGCCCGCGAGGGGTGCGCCGCCGCGCATCGAGAACTGGAGGCGCATATATCACAGTCCCGCCGCGCTGGGCCAGCGCGTTATCGACCATTCCGCGCGACAAGCGCGCCGCTCAGACCGTCCAGTCCCAGCTTTCGGGGATGAACCTGTACGCCGTCCCGAGCCGCCCCACCCGGCCGACGCCCGGAAACGGCGCGTGATAAAGTGCGACACGCATATCCTCGCTCGCCGCCATTTCCAGGATACGTTTGCGGGTGGCTGCCGCTTGCCCGCCGTCCATGTCGAAACCGAAATACCAGTCGGGCTGCTCAAATGAAACATAAGGATGGGTGAGGGCATCGCCCACGATCAGCAGGCGCTGCCGGGCGGACTCCAACATCAGGCCGCAATGGCCCGGTGTATGGCCCACCGCACCGAACAGGCTCACGCCCGGCGCGATCTCGTCGCCTGGCTTGGCACGACGGGTGCGCGCTGAAACCGCGGTGAGACTCTTGCGTGCGCCACGCGCCATTGGCTTTTGCCCCTCGGGCAGCCGATCACTCAGCGTCTCGTCGGTCCAGAACTGCCATTCGGTCGCATTGATCGCGTATTCCGCATGGGCGAAGCGCGGCTTCTCACCGGCATCATCGAGAATACCCCAGACGTGATCCGGGTGTCCGTGAGTGATGGCGACGAGGTCGATATCCGTCGGCGCATAGCCCGCCGCTTTCAAGCTGGCCTCGATGCGTCCAGCGGTGTCCTGAAACCCTGGCCCGCACCCGGCATCAACGAGGATCACCCGCTCGCCGGTGTCGATCAGCGTTAGATTCAGATGCCCCCGCAGCATGTCGCCTGCCTGGCGAATACTCTTGAGATAGCTGCGCAGGGTTGCCTCGGGGACATTCGCCGCCAGCGTCTGGGCCGGAAGGCCAAGTTGGCCATCGCTCACCATGGTGATACGGAGATCGCCAAGCGCGAGGCGAAAGAAGCCAGGGGCCTGCGTGCGGCGGCTCGTGGGCAGCGGCGACGGGGTCTGTGCGACCGCGTCAAAGCCGAGCGCGGCGACCGGCAGCACAGCGCCAGCGCGCAGGAGCGTCCTGCGGCTGAAGGATGAACTCGACATGCAAGGCGCCTCTCGAAATCTACCCCGGGAACATACTCGTTCGACCAAATGACCATGCCGCACCATAAATGACAGCAGCGTGGCGAAAATCGAAAAACGGCGCTTCAAAACTTAGCGATAGAATTCCCAAAGGCTGGTCATCTTCGCGTGGATTCGCTCCGGCT
>CAZYYQ010000054.1:0-10586 GCA_964651275.1 uncultured Hyphomicrobiaceae bacterium
AAAAGACCGATCCGGCGCGCATGGGCACAGTGCTTTACGTCACCGCCGAGACGGTGCGGCAGATCGCGATCCTCGCACAGCCGCTTGTGCCGAACGCCGCCGCGCGCCTGCTCGACCAGCTTGCCGTGCCGGAAGTTGCACGCGATTTCGCTCATCTACGCGACGCGGGCCGCTTGCCTGCGGGGACGCAACTGCCGAAACCCGAAGCAGTATTCCCTCGTTTCGTCGAACAGGAAGAAACCCGGGCTGCTCACGAATGCTGATTGACAGTCACTGCCATCTGGATTTTCCCGACTTTGAAGCGGAGCGCGACGCGGTGGTCGCGCGCGCGCGCCAAGCCGGCGTCAGCCCGATGATTTCCATCTGCACGCGCCTGCGCCGCTTCGACGAGATCCACGCGCTGACGCAGGCCTACCGGGACGTGTTCTGCTCGGCTGGCACTCATCCGCATTACGCAACCGAGGAAAAAGATGTGCCGCTGGAGGACATTCTGACGGCGGCGGGGCGCGACAAGGTCGTGGCGATCGGCGAGGCCGGGCTGGATTATCACTATGAGTTCAGCGCCGTAGAGGATCAGAAGGCTGGTTTCCGCCGCCATATCGAGGCCGCGCGCCAGACCGGCTTGCCGCTGGTGATCCACTCCCGCGAGGCAGAGGAAGATACCGCCGCCATCCTCGAAGAGGAGATGGCCAAGGGCGCGTTCACCGCCGTGCTGCATTGCTTCACGTCCGGCCCGGCGCTGGCGCGGCGCGGGCTGGCGCTCGGGCTATACGTGTCTTTCTCCGGCGTCCTCACCTTCAAGAAGTCGCACGAGCTTCGCCAAATCGCCGCGGAGGTACCCATGGACCGGCTATTGGTTGAGACCGATGCGCCCTATCTCGCGCCGATGCCCCATCGCGGCAAGCGCAACGAGCCCGCCTATGTGCGCCATACCGCGAAGGTGCTGGCAGAGATCAAGGGCATGAGTGAGCAAGAGATCGCGCGCGCCACGACGGACAATGTGCACCGCCTGTTTACCCGCCTGCCGCGTGATACGGCGATTGCCTCTGCGCAGCAAGGTCGGGTCGCCTGATGAGCTACCGCTTCACGATCCTTGGCTGCGGCTCGTCCGGCGGCGTGCCGCGCATCGGCGGGGATTGGGGTAAATGCGACCCCGGTGAGCCGCGCAATCGGCGCACGCGATGTTCCCTGCTCATCGAGCGGATCGGACCTCAAGGAGCAACCAGCGTTCTTGTGGATTCCTCGCCAGACATGCGCGAGCAGCTCCTGCGCCACGAGGTCGACTGGCTCGACGGCGTGCTTTACACCCATGATCATGCCGACCACGCTCACGGCATCGACGATCTGCGCGCGATCGTGTTCCGCCGCCGCGAGCAGCTCGATGTTTATTTCGACGAACCGACACGCGCCTCGCTTGAGGGCCGGTTCGCATATTGCTTTCGCACGCCAGAGGGCAGCAGCTATCCGCCGATCCTGCGGTCGCACACAATCCGTTCGGGCAAGCCTGTGCGGATAGAGGGGCGCGGCGGCGTGATCGAGGCGATGCCGTTCGCACAGCTTCACGGAAGCATCGTCTCGCTCGGCTTTCGCGTCGGCGGGCTGGCCTATTCAAGCGATATCAGCGGCTTGCCGGATGCCTCGTTTCCGCTTCTGGAGGGGCTCGATATCTGGATCGTGGATGCGCTGCGCCATACGCCCCATCCAGGGCATTTCACGGTTGCGCAGGCGGTGGACTGGATCAGGCGGCTGGCGGTCGGGCGCGGGGTGCTCACGCACATGCATGGCGATCTGGACTTCAATGCGCTGAAGCATGAACTGCCCACCGGCATCGAGCCGGCCTATGACGGGATGGTGATCGAAGCGCCCTCGTGAGCGCGGGTTCATTTGCGGCCTTCAGCCCAATCCGCAAAATCGAAGCGTTCGCCCGTGACAGTGCAGTCCGGGCTGGCAAGCTCAATGAACAGCGGAATGACGGCGGCCGGGTCCTTCAGTGTTGCCGGATCTTCGCCGGGGAAGGCTTTCGCGCGCATGGCGGTGCGAGTCGCGCCCGGATTGATGATGTTGACCCGGACCGCGCTGTTCTCCATTTCTGCGGCATAAGAAAGGGCTAGCGTTTCCAGCGCGGCCTTCGACGCGGCATAAGCCCCCCAGAAGGCGCGCGGGTTTCGCGCGACGCCGGAGGACACGAAAATTGCGCGACCGGCATCGGAGCGTCGCAGCAGCGGATCGAGCGTGCGGATCAGCCGGACATTCGCGGTGACATTGATCGCCATCACCTCGTCCCAGTCGCGGTTCTGGATATGCGGCACGGGGGTCAACGTGCCCAGTACGCCGGCATTGGCAACGAAAATGTCGATATGCGGCCAGCGCTGGTAGAGCGTCGGACCGAGCGTGTCGACCTTCTCGCCATGCTTCAGATTGAGCGCGATCAGCGAGCAGGCGCCGCCCGCAGCCTTGATGTCGTCGTCGAGTTCTTCCAGCCCGCCCTTGGTCCGTGCAATGGCGATGACATGCGCGCCCTCACGGGCAAAGCCGAGCGCAACCGCACGGCCGATGCCTCGCGACGCACCTGTGATAACGGCGGTTCGCCCGGCAAGACGCCCGCCAGCCTCGATGTGCGGCTTTGGGTTTTCAGACATGTCGACCTGCTGACGTGAGGATCAGCTTGCCTCGGCCAGCAACGAAAGCTGGCGATGCGGCTGGTTGTCATCCTGATCCACGAGCCGCGTCGGATAGTCCCCCGTGAAGTAGTGATCGGCGAATTGCGGGCTTTCCGGGTCGCGTCGCTCATAGCCGAGCGCCTTGTAGACGCCGCCGACAGACAGAAAGGCGAGGGACGTCACGCCGATGTAATTACGCATTTCTTCCAGGTTCTGGTGCGCCGCGAGCAGCTTGGACTTCTCCGGCATGTCGATGCCGTAGAAGTCTGGATGGTTGATTGGCGGGCAGGCAACGCGCATGTGCACCTCGCGTGCGCCCTTTTCATACATCATCTGCACGATCTTGATGGAGGTCGTCCCGCGCACGATGCTGTCGTCGATCAGGACGATCCGTTTGCCCCGGATCGCCGCGCTGTTCGCGCTGTGCTTGAGCTTTACGCCCAGCTTGCGGATATGCTGCTCCGGCTCGATGAAGGTCCGCCCGACATAATGGTTGCGGATAATGCCCAACTCGAAGGGCAGGCCGGAGCGTTGGGCGTATCCGATGGCTGCGGGGACGCCGGAGTCGGGCACGGGCACCACCACATCGGCATCGGTAGGCGCCTCGGCCGCAAGCTGCTGGCCAAAACTCTTGCGCACCTCATAAACGCTGCGCCCGCCTACGATCGAGTCTGGGCGGGCGAAATAGATGTATTCGAACAAGCAGGGGCGGGGCGCACGCGGTGGAAACGGACGGTGGCTCTCCAGCCCGTCGCTCGTGACCACGACAATCTCACCGTTGTCTACCTCGCGGATGAACTCCGCACCGATCATGTCGAGTGCGCAGGTCTCCGATGCGAAGACGTAGGCCCCGTCCAGCTTGCCGAGGACAAGCGGGCGAATGCCGAGCGGATCACGCGCGCCAATGAGCTTCTTGTTGGTCACGGCGACAAGCGCATAGCCCCCCTCGATTTGGAGCAGAGCGTCGATAAACCGCTCGACGAGGCGTTTTTTCCGGCTGCGTGCGACGAGGTGCATGATCACCTCGGTATCCGACGTGGACTGGCAGATCGCGCCAGAGGCGATGAGCTCGTCGCGCAGGTGAAGCGCATTCGTCAGGTTGCCATTATGCGCCAGCGCAAATCCACCACCCGAGAGGTCGGCGAACAGCGGCTGGACATTGCGCATGGCCGTCTCGCCGGTGGTGGAATAGCGCACATGGCCAACAGCAGCATGGCCGCGCAATCGGTCAACGACTGATTTCTTGGTGAACTGATCTCCGACGAGGCCCAGTCTGCGCTCGGAATGGAAGTGCTCGCCGTCATAGGTGACAATGCCGGCGGCCTCCTGCCCGCGGTGCTGCAACGCGTGCAACCCGAGCACCGTCACAGGGGCGGCGTCTTCGTGATTGAAGATACCGAACACGCCGCATTCTTCGCGGAGTTTGTCGGCATCATCGCAGGTAAAGGTGGCCATTGGCCGAACTCCGTCGCCCGCCAGCGTCGGGTACGCAAGGCGCACCCGTTTGCATACGACGCAAATATGCGCATTCGCGCCGCTCACGCAATGGCAAAATGTCAAATCTGTGACGCATCAACAGGCTGCGTGCTGCTTGGCGACGCCTGAAAACGCCATTAGCGCTGCTCCCCGTCTTCGCGGAACACAGATGCCGGATTGTCCGGCAACAGGGATATGATCGCCGCGCCGGTGCTCTCGATAACGGGCAGCGAGCGTGCCTCGGTGACCCAGCGCGGATGTGTTTCCTTCGGCACCAGCATGCTCAGCAACTCGTAGGCGATCACCACGAGGATCAGGCCGCGCGCAAGGCCGAACACGAAGCCTAGAGTGCGGTCGAGCGCGCCGACCCGGCTGTCGAGTATGTAATCGGATATGCGCACGGTTATGAGGCTGACAATGATGAGCGTGACCAGGAACACGGTACCGATCAGGACGCCGTCAGCGAGCATCGGCGGCTCGACATATTGTCGGGCGGTGTCGCGATAAGCGGGGTAGGCGAACAGCGCCGCCACGGCGGCCAGCGCCCAGGAAACGATCGACAGCATCTCCCGCGTCAACCCGCGCAGCATGGCGAGGAACGCGGAGATGAACATGATCAGGACCAGAATGACATCGAGCCATTGAATCGGCATGCGCGAAAACCCCCTCTCCATGCCCGGTGACGCGGCGAGCCCGGTCATCGTCACGGATGTCAAGCCGTTGTGAGCCGCACTGATTTGCCCGCACCGTTCAGATGCGCGGCCAGCGCGTTCAGATGGCCAATGCGCTCGACCTGCAAGCCGCCGGCGGCATCGCCAGAATCTCCAGAAGCCGGCACAATCGCGGCGCCAAAGCCGAGTTTTGCTGCTTCACGCAGTCTGATATCGCACAGGCGGACAGGGCGGATCGCGCCAGACAAACTGACCTCACCGAAATAAACGCAATCCTTATCAAGTGCAACGCCAGAAAGCGCCGACACCAGAGCGGCGGCGACCGCAAGATCGGCAGCGGGTTCAGCAACCCGCAGGCCGCCTGCGACGTTGAGATAGACGTCATGGCCGCTCAGCTTGATCCCGCAGCGCGCCTCCAGAACTGCAAGCAGCATCGCGAGCCGGCCCGCGTCCCAGCCCACCACCGCGCGGCGCGGAGAGGGGAAGGCAGTCGAGGCGACAAGCGCCTGAATTTCCACGAGCAGCGGGCGCGTGCCCTCAACGCCCGCAAACACCGCCGCGCCGGGCGCGTTGTCGCCGCGTTCGCCAAGGAAAAGCTGTGACGGGTTGGCGACCGGGCGCAGTCCATCGCCGCCCATCTCGAAAACGCCGATTTCGCCAGTCGGGCCGAAACGGTTCTTGACCGAGCGCAGCAGGCGATAATGCTGGGTGCTATCTCCCTCGAAATAGAGAACGGTATCGACCATGTGCTCGACCACCTTCGGGCCTGCGATCTGGCCGTCCTTGGTCACATGGCCGACGAGAAACATCGCGCAGCCGGTGCGCTTGGCATGGGCGATCAAGCTCTGAGCGCAGGCACGCACCTGGCTGACCGTGCCCGGCGCCGAATCCAGCGTGTCCGACCATAGCGTCTGAATCGAATCGATGATGACGAGGTCGCAAGCCCCCTCGGCATCGAGCGTGGCGAGAATCCGCTCGGTATTGGTTTCGGCCGCCACCCGTAGCGGCGCGGACGCAAGCCCGAGCCGTTCGGCGCGCAAGCCGATCTGGTCGGCGGCTTCTTCGCCCGAAAAATAAAGCGCCTTGCGCCCATCCAGCGCCACGGCCGCGGCGGTTTGCAGCAGCAGCGTCGATTTGCCAATCCCCGGATCCCCGCCCAGCAGCACCCCCGAGCCCGGAACCAGCCCACCGCCAAGCACCCGGTCGAACTCCCCGATGCATGTTGGCGCATGGGCGATCTGCCCCTCGCTCTCGTCGAGCCGTAAAAGCTGCACCCCGGCCGGCTTTTTCGCCCGCGCACGTTTGCCGCCCGCGGGCGCGGCTCCGGCTTCCTCGCTGAGCGTGTTCCACGCCCCGCAGGCCGCGCATTGGCCAGACCAGCGCGCGGCCGAGGCACCGCAACTCTGGCAAACAAAGATGCTCGCGGCCCGCGCCATCACGACCCTCGCTCGCCAATGTAATGCCGGGCATAGCGCCGCCCGAGACTGGTGAGCACCTCGTAGCCAACCGTCTTCGCGTGGGCGGCGAGGTCATCAACCGTCAGGCGCTCACCCAGAAGCTCGACCCAGCCGCCGCGCCGGGCGAGCGGTTCAGGGACATCGGTGACGTCGAACGCGGTCAGGTCCATGGAGACGCGCCCGAGCACCGGCACCTCATGTAGCCCGATAAATCCGTGCGCGCCGGGCCGGACGTCGCTCGCGCCGAATAGGCGTATATAGCCATCGGCATAGCCCGCAGTGACGACAGCTATGCGTGAGCGCCGGGAGAGGGTGTGGCTCGCGCCGTATCCCACGGTCTCTCCGGCCTCTGCCTCGCGCACCGTGGCGATACGCGCGAGGAGCCGCACGACGGGGGCCATCGGCGGCGCCCCCTCAAGCGCCCGTCCACCGTAAAGGGCGATGCCGGGACGCGTCAGGTCATAATGGTAACGCGACCCAAGCTGTATGCCGCCCGAGGCCGCGAGGCTCGCCGGGGCAGGGGGCAATAGCGCGCGCATCTCGTCGAAGAGCACGGTCTGGCGACCCGTCATCGGGTGATCCTGCGTGTCCGCGCAGGCGAGATGGCTCATCACCAGCGCAATGTCGAACCCGCCCAGAAGGTCGCTGCGCGCGGCCAGCGCCTTCACGCCGTCCATGTCGAGGCCTAGCCGGTTGAAACCGGTGTCGAGATGGATCGCCGCTGGCCCTGGATAGCCGGTCGCGCTGCAATACCCCGCCCATTCCTCGATCTCGGCAAGATCGCCCAGCACCGGGCGCAAGCCGAATCGCGCGAACGCCTCAGCGCAGCCGGGCGCCAGCCCGTCGAGCACGTAAATTGCGGCGCTGGGCTGTGCAGCGCGCAAGGCCTGCGCCTCCGCCGGGGTGGCGACGTAGAAGGTCCGGCAGCCTTCCGCGGCAAGCGCGCGCGCCACCGGCGCTGCGCCCAGCCCGTAACCATCCGCCTTGACCACGCCCGCAGCTTCAGCGCCCGGCGCGGTATCGCGCAACCGGCGATAATTGGCGCGCAGCGCATCGAGGTCGATCAGCAGCAGGCCGGTATCAGATGGACGCACGGCAACACCCGGAGGAAATCCCGGATCGGGCACAGTCTCGCCAGCGCGCTGCTCAACCCCAGCCATCAGGCGTCTGCCCGGAGCGCGCAAGGTCGGAGAAGCGGGTGACATCGGCGCTGAACTGCAAGCGCACAGTGCCGGTCGGCCCGTGGCGCTGCTTGCCGATGATCACCTCGGCGAGGCCCTGCACCTGGTCCATCTCGTCCTGCCATTTCTGGTGGTCCTCGACTTTGGTGGTCGATGGCTCCTGCCGCTGGACGTAATACTCTTCGCGGAACACGAACATGACGACATCGGCATCCTGCTCGATCGAGCCGGACTCGCGCAAGTCCGATAGCTGCGGGCGCTTGTCCTCGCGCTGTTCCACCTGTCGGGATAATTGCGACAGCGCGATGATTGGCACGTCGAGTTCCTTGGCTAGCGCCTTCAGGCCAGTGGTGATCTCGGTCATCTCCTGCACGCGGTTATCAGAGGCGCGCCGCGACGAACCCGCGAGAAGCTGGAGATAGTCGACCACAAGCATGTCGAGACCATGGAGGCGTTTGAGCTTGCGCGCCCGCGCGGAAAGCTGCGCCACCGTCAGCCCGCCGGTGTGGTCGATGTAAAGCGGGATGGTCTGCATCTGGTGCGTGACCTCGACGAGCCTGCGGAACTCCGCCTCCTCAATCATGCCGCGGCGAATACGCTCCGACGAAATCTCCGACTGCTCCGCGATGATGCGGGTGGCGAGCTGTTCTGCGCTCATCTCCAGCGAGAAGAAGCCAACGACGCCGCCATCCACCGTCTTCATGTTTGCTTCCGCGTCAGCCTCGGTGCGATGCGCACGCGCAACGTTGAAGGCGATATTGGTGGCGAGTGCGGTCTTGCCCATCGACGGACGGCCCGCGAGGATCACGAGATCGGATTTCTGCAAGCCCCCAAGCGTGCGGTCGAGATCATGCAGGCCGGTGGACAGTCCCGACAGATGCCCATCGCGCTCATAAGCATGGGACGCCATCTCGATCGCGTCGGTCAGGGCGGTCGAGAAGGTCATGAAGCCGGAGCCGTACTTGCCTTTCTCGGCAAGCTCGAACAGACGCTGCTCGGCATCCTCGATCTGCGCTTCGGGAGGCATGTCGACGGGCGAGTCATAGGCCGTATTGACCATGTCCTCGCCGACGATGATGAGGTTGCGTCGCACCGACAGATCATAGATCGCGCGGCCGTAGTCATGTGCGTTCATGACGCTGACGGCATTTGCCGCGAGCCGACCGAGATATTGCGGCACGGTAAGACCGCCGATCGGCTCCTCGGCCTCGAAGAAGGTCTTCAGGGTGATCGGCGTGGCCTGCTTGCCCTTCTGGATCAATGTGGCGGCGGTCTCGAAGATGCGCGCATGCAGCGGATCGAAGAAATGCTCCGGCGCGAGGAAACCCGCCACGCGGTCAAACGCGGCATTATTGATCAGGATCGCGCCGAGCAGCGCCTGCTCAGCCTCGATGTTGTGCGGCGCCTGCCGGAAGGGCAGGGACGCCTCATCCTGCCCGAATCCCGCCGAATGTGCTGTGATCGTGCTCATGAGGGCATTGATAACGCGATTCCCGGCGGGAAGGGCGGCGCAGATTCGCACCTCTCCCCGCTATACGCGCTATGCACATCAGAGCGCGGGATGGGAGTGGAAGAAGTTGACTGTCGCGAATCGCCGGGAATTGCTCGATCAGGTTCCGGCGAGACGCGGGCGCTGTCGCTGGTCGGCTTCGAGCGCATCGAGTCGGCGCTCGTCCTCCAGCATGTAATCGCGTGTCAGCGGCAGGGAACCGACCTGTTTGATGAGCTGAATCTGGAACACCATCATGCCTTGATGTCGAAATGCCAGTTCCGATCCGGCAAGGTAGAATTCCCACATCCGGCAGAACCGCTCGCCCATGATGCGCTTGGCTTCGTCGCGGCGCGCCATGAACGCCTCGCGCCAGGCACGCAGCGTTTCGGCGTAGTGCAGGCGCAGGACCTCGATATCCGCCACCATCAGCCCGGCGCGCTCAATCGCGGGTATCACCTCGCTCAACGAAGGGATGTAGCCGCCGGGGAAGATGTATTTCTCGATGAACGGGTTGGTGATCCCCGGACCTTCGGAACGCCCGATTGAATGCACGAGCGCCACACCGTCATTCTTGAGCAGTGCGCAGACTTTGTCGAAGAACTGCTGATAGTGGTTCACACCCACATGCTCGAACATTCCAACCGAAACGATCCGGTCAAACTGGCGCTCGACCTTACGGTAATCCTGCAATTCGAACGCCACTTGTTTATCAAGGCCTGCGGCCTGCGCGCGTTGACGCGCCCGGCGCAGTTGCTCGCCACTGAGGGTAATGCCGGTGACCCGCGCATCAGCCAGCTTGGCGAGCGACAGACCCAGCCCGCCCCAGCCGCAGCCAATATCGAGCACGCTCTGCCCGGGCGACATTTTCAGCTTGGCAATGATGTGCCGCTTCTTGGCGCGCTGTGCCTCCGCGAGATCAACGCCGTCATGCGGAAAGTAGGCGCAGGAATACTGCCAGTCGGGGTCGAGAAACAGATCGTAGATGTCCGGCGGGATGTCGTAATGATGCGAGGCGTTGCGCGCGGCGCGACTGACGGGATTATACTGGTGCAGGCCGCGCGTTGCATAGCGCCACCGGTCAAATATCCTCGAAGAGCCGGGCTGAAGGTGCCTGTTCGTATTGACGACAAGCACTTCCAGCAGATCATAGAGGCTTCCCGCTTCAAGCGTCAGCCGGCCACTCATGAAGGCTTCGCCGAACGCCAGTCCTGGATCGAGCGCCAGCGCCCATTCCACCCGGCGATCATACAGCTTGGCCACAACTTCCGGCCCGGTGCCGTCACCATGTTCGTGGCGGGCGCCGTCGGAGTCCGTGAAGGTCAAATTGCCGGTCGAAATGACCCGGCTGAGCAGTGGCCAGAGCGGTGACATCTTAAGCCAGCGCGTTTGCCGATCTCTCTCGTTGCCGGTCAGCGTCAATCAGGCGCCGCTACCCGGGAGAAAAGATTAACAAACTTTCTGCGGTATCGCTAGCGCTGACGTCAGGGATGCATCTGCACGCAATTACAGAGCCCTGTAGGCAGTTCACGTGGTTGTCGTCTCGTCGACGTCTCCCTCGCCGGGCTGCTCGCCCGCACCTGCCTCAGGTTCCAGTTCCACGCCCTCCTCAAAGAACTCTTCCTCGAGATCAACCGCCGAGACGTGCTCAT
>CAZYYQ010000055.1:0-10578 GCA_964651275.1 uncultured Hyphomicrobiaceae bacterium
ATGCCAGCGTTCGATCAGCCGCGCGGCGAAATAGAACGTCTCCAGGTCGCGCGCGAAACGCCGGTCCACGCCGGGGCGCAGCACCTTGACCGCGACCTCGCGCGGCGGCTCTACCGGTGCCCTGATAGTCGCCTTGTGCACCTGCGCGATGGAGGCCGCGGCGACCGGCTCTGAAAGGCTCTCGAACAGCATATCGCTGTCCGCGCCGAGTGAGTCCGCAATTGTGCGCTTCGCCTCTCGCATCGGAAACGGCGGCAGCTTGTCACGCAGCGCCGCCAGCTCGCCCGCCAACTCGACCCCGACCAGATCGGGGCGCGTGGCCAGAAACTGCCCGAGCTTGATATAGCTGGGGCCGAGCGCGGCGACGGCTTTCGACAGCGCGCCGGGCGAAGCGCTCGACCGCCGGCCAAGCCGCGTCCGGCGCAGCAGGCCGAGCGGGCCAGGCAGCGGCGCGTGCTCTGGCATCGCACGCAGCGCAGCGGGCAGCAGCACCAGCCCCGCGCGCGCCAGCCGGTATATGTGAAGAAGTGCCTTCACGGCTTGAACCTTGCCCCCGCCCTGCTGCGGCCTGGATGCGCTCAGATACGCCAGCCGGAGTGGATCGCGGCGATGCCGCCCGTCAGATTGCGGTATTGCACGCGCGCGAAGCCTGCAGCTCTGACTTCTTCGGCGAAGCTCTCCTGATCCGGGAAGCGCGCGATGCTCTCGACCAGATACTGATAGGCATCGCGGTCCCCGGCGACTGTCTGGCCAATCCTTGGTATGACATGAAACGAATACATCTCGTAAACGCTATCGAGGAAAGGTGCCTGAACCTGCGAGAATTCCAGGCACAGGAACCGCCCACCGGGACGCAGCACGCGGTAGGCTTCGGCGAGGGCGCGGGCGCGGTCGGTCACGTTGCGGATGCCGAACGCGATCGTGTAGGCGTCAAAGCTGCGATCCGGGAACGGCAGCGCCTCGGCATTGCCCTGCACGAAGCTGAGCCGCCGCGCGAACGCCGCACCCTCGACACGCTGCCGGCCTGCGTCCATCATCTCGCCGGATATGTCGCAGATTACCGCTTCCGCGTCCGGGCCTGCCGCCTCCAGGAAACGCATGGCGATGTCGCCGGTGCCGCCCGCCACGTCGATCAGGCGGAAGGCGCGGTCTTTTGGCGGGCTGAGCCACGCGATGAGGTCGGCTTTCCACAGCCGGTGCAGCCCGCCGGACATGAGATCATTCATCAGGTCGTAGCGATCGGCCACGCGGGCAAACACCTGATTCACAAGCCCCTGCCGCTCGCCGCGCGCGACGGGCCGGAAACCGAAACTCGATGTACCTCTTAAGCCCGCGCCGGGCGTATAATCCTTCGTCATGGCCGCGACCATAGCGCAGGCGCGCGCGCGTTGCTATGGTCTGCACGGCCGCGCTGGAGAGGCCAAAGCGCGCATCGGAGCCTGAAGAGCCAATGCCCGAACTGCCGGAAGTCGAGACGGTCCGCCGGGGCCTTGCGCCGGTGATGGAAGGCTCGCGGATTCGCGCGGTGGAACTGCGCCGGCCTGATCTTCGGTTTCCTTTTCCCGACGGCTTTGTCCAGCATCTGGTCGGCCAGCACGTCGATCGGCTGGAGCGTCGCGCGAAATATCTGCTCGCGCATGCCGGTAACGTGGTGCTTGCGATGCATCTGGGCATGAGCGGACGGTTTTCTATCATCCCGTCGGCGAAGGGCGCCCCGCTCAGCGCAGCGCCGGTGCAGCCCGGTGCGTTCGTCCATGATGCCGGGGGCAATAGTGTGCACGATCATGTCGTGTTCGATTTCGAGTCCGGTGCGCGGATCGTGTACAACGACGCGCGCCGGTTCGGTTACATGACGCTGATCGCGCCCGACGAACTGCACAGCCATCCGCTGTTCCGCGATCTCGGACCGGAGCCGCTGAGCCCCGCACTGACGCCGGAGCACATCGCGCGGCACGCGCATGGGCGCATTCAGCCCCTGAAGAGCTTCCTGCTGGACCAGCGCAACATCGCCGGGCTGGGGAACATCTATGTGTGCGAGGCGCTTTTCCGCGCCCGGCTATCGCCCTTTGCGCCGTCCGGGCGTCTGGCAACGGCGCGCGGCAGGCCGTCTGCGGGCGCAGCGCGCCTTGCCGCCGCGATCCGCGAAGTGCTGCAAGAGGCCATCGCCGCGGGCGGCTCCAGCCTTCGGGATCACCGCGGCGTGGATGGCACGCTCGGCTATTTTCAGCACACTTTCGCCGTCTATGGCCGTGAGGGCGAAGCGTGCCTTAGAACCGATTGCAGTGGAACGGTGCATCGCGCGGTTCAAAACGGCCGTTCAACCTTCTATTGTCCGCGCTGCCAGCGATAGAGTCGGCTGCGGCACAAACCGGGGGATCCCTCATGACTTATGAAGCAATCATCGTTGAGAAACGTGGGCGCGTCGGGCTGATCAGGCTGAACCGCCCGGATGCGCTCAATGCGCTCAACGACACGATGATGGCCGAGCTTGGGCGCGCGCTCGACGCGATGGAAGCGGACGCGCAGATCGGGTGCATCGTGCTCACCGGCTCGGAGCGGGCGTTCGCCGCGGGGGCGGACATCAAGGAGATGCAGGCCAAGGGGTTTCCCGCCACCTATAAGGAGGACTTCATCGGAAGCTGGGAGCGCGTCACGCGCACGCGCAAGCCGGTGATCGCGGCGGTGTCGGGCTACGCGCTGGGCGGCGGCTGCGAACTGGCGATGATGTGCGACTTCATCCTCGCTGCGCCGACGGCGAAATTCGGACAACCCGAGATCACGCTGGGCATCATCCCCGGTGCGGGCGGGACACAGCGCCTGACCCATGCCGTCGGCAAGTCCAAGGCGATGGAAATGTGCCTCACCGGCCGCATGATGGATGCCGAGGAGGCCGAGCGCGCCGGGCTCGTCAGCCGGATCGTCCCGGCGGGCGATCTGGTCGAGGAAGCCGTGCGCGCGGCTGAAAAGATCGCCGACATGCCCCTGCCCGCAGCGATGATGGCGAAGGAAGCGGTCAACTACGCTTACGAGGCGGGCCTGAGCGCGGGCACGCGGTTCGAGCGCCGGCTGTTCCACAGTCTCTTCGCCACGGCGGACCAGAAGGAGGGCATGGCCGCATTTGCCGAAAAACGCAGCCCGCAGTTCAAACACAAGTAACGGCTGGGTGTTAGCCTCTTTCGCCACCCACACATCGACGCATACGCAAGCGACAATTCGTCCAGCCGCTCGCCGTTGACCCTGACTGCGGTCCGGCACACGTTCTAGAACATGCGGTCGGATTTGGAGCATGATCATGTCTTTCGGATTTGAAGCGGTCGATCTCGCGCGGTTCCAGTTTGCCTTCACCGTCGCGTTCCACATCATCTTTCCCGCGTTCACGATCGGGCTGGCGAGCTACCTTGCCGTGCTGGAAGGCCTGTGGCTTTGGAAAAAGGACGACGCGTACCTGAAGGTCTTCGACTTCTGGAAGACCATCTTCGCCGTTGCTTTCGGCATGGGCGTCGTGTCGGGCATTGTCATGTCCTACCAGTTCGGGACCAACTGGTCGGTGTTCTCCGACAAGGCCGGGCCGGTGATAGGCCCGCTGATGGGCTACGAGGTATTGACGGCGTTTTTCCTCGAAGCCGGCTTCCTAGGGATCATGCTGTTCGGGCTGAACCGCGTCGGACCGAAGCTGCATTTCGTCTCCACGCTCGTCGTCGCCTTCGGCACGCTGCTCTCGGCGTTCTGGATCCTCTCGGTCAACTCCTGGATGCAGACCCCGGCGGGCTTCGCGATCAACGAAGCCGGGCAATACATTGCCGCTGACTGGTGGGAGGTAATCTTCAACCCGTCCTTCCCCTACAGGCTCGTTCACATGGTTCTGGCCGCCTACCTGACGACCGCGTTCGTGGTCGGCGCGGTGGGCGCATGGCATCTCCTGCGGAACGCGCAGAATCGCGGCGCTCGGATCATGTTTTCCATGGCCATGTGGATGGCCCTTGTCGTGGCGCCGCTACAGCTCATTGCGGGGCACACCCACGGCGAGAACACGCTGGCGTATCAGCCAACGAAAGTTGCGGCCATGGAGGGGCATTTCGAGACGAAGTCAGGACAGCCGCTGATCCTGTTCGGGTTCCCTGATGCCGAAGCGGGCACGGTCCACAATGCGATCGAAATTCCGAAGCTCGGCTCATGGGTGCTTACCGGCGATTTTGACGCCGAGGTGCAGGGTCTGGAAGCCTGGCCGAAAGAAGACTGGCCGCCGCTCGATCTCGTGTTCTGGTCGTTCCGTCTGATGGTCGGGATCGGCATGCTGATGATCCTTGTGGGTCTGTGGAGCGGCCTGCAGCGGCTGCGCGGACGCCTGTTCGAGGCGCGGTGGCTCCAGCGCCTTGCTATCGCGATGGGGCCGTCGGGGTTTGTCGCGGTCATTGCCGGCTGGGTCGTCACCGAAGTTGGCCGGCAGCCTTGGACGATTTACGGGATGCTACGCACCGCCGATAGCGTCTCGCCAATCGATGCCGCCGCTGTGGGCACCTCGTTGCTGGTATTCATCGTGGTGTATTTCATCATCTTCGGCGCGGGCACCTTCTATCTCATCCGGCTGATGGGCAAGACGCCCGATGCCGGCGCGGATGTCGACGAACTTGGGCCGATCCGCTCACGCGGCATCACTCCTGGCCGGGCGCGCGGTGGCGTTCAGCCCAAACCTGCGGAATAGGAGGCGCGCGCAATGGTTATCGACCTGCCATTCATCTGGGCTGCGCTGATCGCGATCGGCGTGCTGGCCTATATCCTGCTCGACGGCTTTGACCTCGGGGTCGGCATCCTGTTCCTCACATTCAAGCCCGGGCAGCAGCGCGACGTCGCGATGAACTCGGTCGCCCCGGTATGGGACGGCAACGAAACCTGGCTCGTGCTCGGGGGCGGCGGGCTGTTCGCCGTGTTTCCGCTAGCCTACGCCGTCATCATGCCCGCGCTCTATGCGCCGATTATCGCCATGCTGCTGGCGCTGGTGTTCCGCGGGGTCGCCTTCGAATACCGTTGGCGAACGCAGCGCGGTCGCTTCCTGTGGGACTGGTCGTTCGCGCTCGGCTCGATCGCTGCAACCTTCGCTCAAGGCATTGCGCTGGGCGCGCTCGTGCAGGGCATCCCGGTGGAGGGCCGAGCCTATGCCGGCGGCTGGTGGGATTGGCTCACGCCGTTCTCCGTGCTCACCGGCATCTCGCTGGTTGTTGGCTATATGCTGCTTGGCGCAACTTGGCTGGTTCTGAAAACCGAAGGGGACATCCAGGAAAAGGCGCGGGATTATGCATGGCGCGCAGGCCTGGCTACGCTTGTGCTGATCGGCGTGGTTAGCCTGTGGACGCCCTACCTGAACCCAGCCTATCTGGATCGCTGGTTCGCTTGGCCCACAGCAGTCTTCAGCGTGGTCGTGCCCGTCCTCGTGCTGGCCTGCGCGTGGCTGTTGTTGTCAGGGCTGAAGCGCGGGGCCGACCTGCAGCCGTTCCTTGCCGCACAGTCCATCTTTGTGCTGTGCTTCATCGGTATCGGTATCAGCTTCTATCCCTTCATCGTGCCGACAAGCGTGACGATCTGGCAGGCCGCTGCGCCGGACAACAGTCTCGCCTTCCTGCTGGTTGGCGCGCTTGTGCTGTTGCCGCTGATCATCGGCTACACGGCCTACGCCTACTGGGTGTTCCGCGGCAAGGTGCGGCCGGGCGAAGGGTATCATTGATGCGCGAAGGCCTGCGCAAGGCGATCTGGTTCGTCGGCCTTTGGCTGGCCGGCGTGGCCACAGTGGCCGCCATCGGGCTGCTCATCCGGCTTGTGCTGACCTGACGAGTTGAGGACGGGCCGCAGCGGGGGCCGGCAATTCATGCACCCGGACCGCCTTGCCGAGCGCCTTGTGGGCAATCTCACACAGATGAGTGTGATGGGTGAGGTAGATAACCTGTCCTCTCATCGCGACCTTGCCCAGCATTTCCAAGGCGGCGTGCGTGCGCTCATCGTCGAAGGTCTGCATGACATCATCGGCGATGAATGGCAGCGGCTGGCGTTCTACGGCAAGTTCCTGGTAGCCCGCCATACGCAGCGCGAGATAGAGCTGGTCGCGGGTGCCGTCCGACATCTCATCGATCGTCAGCGAGCCGCCCTCCGCCTTGATTGCCACCAGCATTTCCCCGTCCTTTTCGGGTCGCGATTGCAGGTCGGCGAAGCGGTCTGCGGTGATGTGTCGGAGTGCCTCGGCCGCGCTCAGCATCATGCCGCTGCGGTACTTGTCGCGATAAAGGCGCAGAGCGGCCTCGGCGGCGGCAATGCCCGCGGTCAGGCGTAGATAGCGCCACGCTTCGTCGTCCAGTTGCAGAAGCAATAGCCGGCGCTGCTCGGCAAGTTCGGCGGCTGCGTCGCCAGACCCCACGGCCTGGACTGCGCCCTCGGCAGTCTTCATGTCGTGATAAAGCTCCTGAACGCGTTCGTCCTGCGCCGCGATTTCAGCGTTCAGGCGCTCGGCCTCTATGGCCAGTGCGTCCGCATCGCAGCCCGCCAGCTCCCTCTCGATCTCATCGAGAGCCCGCCCTTCGAAAGCCGTGCGGAGCCGGTCTTCGATATCGCCCGCCTCGTGCGCCGCCTGCGCCTTGGCCCGCGCCTGATCCAGCATATCGCGCATATCCGCGTCCTCGGGCACGCCAAAGCGGGCAGCCAGCGCACTCCGTTCGACCGCCGTCGCTTCGCGCGCGCGCTTCAGTTCGCTCAACGCCTCCTTGAGCCGGGCGATCTCCTGATCCGCTTGCTCGCGCTTGCCCTGCAAGTGCCGGGCTTCGTCCAGCTTGTTGCGCAGCGCCTTGCCGGTCTTGCCAGGGGCCGTCTCATCCATTGCCACGCCCGTTGCGTCGCCAAGCGTGCGGCACAGGTCAAGGAAAGAATCGCGTTCGTCAGTCCATCGCGCGATGCTGCGTTCCAGTTTGCGGGCGTGCTCATGCGTTTCGCGCACGCGCTCCAGCGCGGTAAGGATGTCGCCGACCTCCGCCGGAGTGCGGGCCGCGCCGTCCGCCCCGAGCCAGCAGGCGCCAATCGTTTTATTCCACTGCACGGTCCAGTCCTCCAGCGCCTCGCGCGCGTGCGCCGCCCGTCGTTCGCGCTGCTCTTGGCGCGCCTTTTCCCTCTTCCACTGCGCTCGCATCTCCGTGCGGCGCGCATCTGTCGCTTCGGCTTGATGGATGAACTCCTCGACCATCTCGACCAGCGCGCCGAAACTTATATCGGTCCCGGGTGCCATGCCAGCCGCAGCGAGCGTCTCGGCAATCCGCGCGTGCAGTGTCTCCCGGTTTGCGCAAGCGGCCTCAAGCCGGGCTTCATGCCGCTCGAGATAGTCCTGCGCTGCAAGGGCACGCTCGCGCGCCTCGGCCCAGGCTTTGAGCGTCTCTGGTGATGCACCTTCCGGCAGGCCAACAGGCGCCACAGCGGTGTCGATCTCCGCCTGCAAGGCGTCAATCCGCGCCTGCGCTTCGTCGCGGGCCTTTTCCGCTTCGCCCGCGGTGGCTTCCGCCTGCGCGGCGTCGGCGGCAAGCTGGCGCAACCGGGCGGCGTCGTCGCTGTGGCGCTCACGGTTCTCCCGGATTTCGTCGTCGGCCAGCATGGCGCGCTCGAAGGTATCGGCGGTCTTGGCGGCCCGTGGCAGCGCGCCCTCCGAGATCGCCGCACGATGAGCCTGCCAATGCTTGTCGCGCGCTGCACGGACCGCCTGCACTTCGGCCTCTTCCGGCAGCCCGGCCTCCGCGCGGATCGCCGCATGCGCCGCGCGCAGTGTCTCGGCGCTCCGGGCTTTTTCGGCCCGCTGGCGCTCGGCTTGATTGCGATCGTCCGTTGCCTTGGCCAGCGCTTCCGCCCAGTGCAGGATATCGGTCTCGTCCGGTGGAGTTGAGGTCCGTAATTCTTCGGCCCTGCCGCGCCACGGCCTCAACGCCGCAAAGGCCTTGTCACGCCCCGCCCGTGCGTCCGCGACGGCATCTTCCAGCGCGGTGGCGTCCAGCGCACTGCGAGCCGCGCGCGCATCATGACGAAGCTGATGCAGCATTGGGCGCTCATTGGGCGCGCCAAGCGCGTCGGCGGCCCGAGCGAGGTCTTCGACCGCTTCGCGTGCCTCTCTGGCCTCCTCCTCAGCCGTCTCCAGCGAGGCCGTCACGCGTTCATGCGCCCGGATCAAGTCGCCCAATTGCCGGGACAGCGGCGCGGGGAGGAGGATGTCTTCGGGGCCGGTTTCTTCCGGACCGCCGACCCGCGCCATCGCTTCATCGAGCCGCCCGCGCTGCGCCGCGAGGTCCGCCTCTGCGCCCGGCAGGCTGTCCCGCGCCTCCTCGAACCTGTCCGTCAGGCTTGCTAGCCTATCGATGTCCTCCGCCTCCTGCAGGATGGCTTCATCAGGCCGCAGCTTCTCGCGGTCGGCCTCCAGCCGTTCGAGATGGGCGCGTGTCCGCTCCATGTCGCGGAATTGCTGGTCGTCGGTGTCAGCCAGCGTGGCAAGACGCTCGGCAGCATCCTCTGGGATATCGGGGGCATCACTCAGCACATCCTGCCGCTCGCGGGCGAGCCGCAGCTTCGCCCAGTCGTTCATGGCATTTTGCCAACGCTCGATCTGCTTGAGCCGCTTCTTGCCCGCCTCGCCCTCCTCGCGCGCCTGCTGATAGGCTGCGCGCACCTCTTCCGCGGCTTCGACCAGCTTGCGGTATTGCGGTGCGCTGACCTCGACCTCGCGGCGCTGCGCCTCGATCTCGTCGAGCTTGTCGCGCAACTGCTTGAGCCGGTGGTTGCGCCCGCGCGGCTTGAAGATGTCTTCGGCTTCCTTGCGGACCTGCTCCAATGCGGCGCTGATCGACGACAGGCCAGAGGTTGCCGAGAACAGCGCTTCGCTCAGCCGGCCGTGGCTGCGGTGCAATTCCTCTCCACCCTCTTTCAGTGTTTCGCTGTCGAGCGAAAACATCAGGTCGAAGGTCTTGCGCGTCATGCCGCCGAGCACGGCGTCGATCAACGCGGCGCCTGCCGGGCTGCCATCAGCCCCGATCAGGTCGTTCTTGTCGGCCTTGATGCGCCGCCACTCCAGCGCCTTGCCGCCTGTCTCGACCTGCGCGCCGATCTCCATCGCCTTGTAGCCGTGCAAGAAGCCAAAGGGCGTGCGCCGGTCCATCCCGAATAGCAGATCGCCGATCGCACTGCGCAGCGTGGATTTGCCCGCCTCGTTGGGGCCGTAGATGATGTGCAGGTCCGGCGCGCCCTCGCGCGACGCCCCGAAATCGAGCGTGTGCCCGGTAAACGCTCCGTAGCGCGTGAGGTCGAGCCGGCGCAAGCGCATCAACCTTCCTCCGCATCGCGCAGCCGGGCAATCACATCGCCAGACCCTTCGGCGATCAGTTGAGCGGCCATGTCGCGCCGGGCGTCGTCGGACAGCGGAAACGTCTCGTGGCTTTCGCGGGGCAGGGCGCGGCGCACCGCGTTCATCGCTTCAAGCGTCTTGTCGATCACCTCGGGCGGCAGGCCCTCCGGAGCGCTCATCAGCGCTTCAAGCTCGGCAATCGGCCCCGTTTCCGGTTTGGCGGCATTGCCGAAAGCGAATGCAACCTTGTCGATCAGGGTCTTGCCGACCGCTTCGGCGGCTTGACGCACTTCGGCGAGGCTCACGTCGTCATCCCGGCGCAGCGCGCCAGCCAACGGCGTGTTGCCGGTGAGCGTCACGCGCGCGATGAGCCAGGGTGCTTCGATGGACTCCAGCGCCTCGGCCAGCGCGTTTTCCAGCCGCGCCGCGACATCGGCCATGGTTTCCGCCCCGCCCAGATCGGCCTCGACGCGGGCGAATTCCGCCACGGCGCTTGGAACCTGTTGGACGGTGATCGCGCCGTCATCGGAGATGGAGATGAGCGTGGCGGATTTCGGCCCGCTTTCGCCGATGTCGCGGCCCTGCGGGATGCCGGGCATCACCACCCACGGCTTCTCGGCGTGGACCGAGCGCTTGTGAACGTGTCCCAGCGCCCAGTAGTCGTAGCCATATTCGCGCAGGTCCGCGAGCGAGCAGGGCGCATAGACGTCGTGGCCATGAGCGCCCGTCAGGCTCGTGTGGAGCAGACCGATATTGGCCAGTCCACTCACCGGCGCGGGATACCGGCTGACCAGATTCTCCGGCACATGCGCGGCGGCGAAGCTGACGCCGTGAATGGCGACGCCGGCATCACCGAGGCGCACCGTGTCACCTTGAGAGCTAAAAACATGGACGTTGCCGGGCAGGCTCAGCTCGCGCGTCAGCACGGATTCCGCGTCATGATTGCCGCGGATGATGAAAACCCGGACATCCGCTTCGGCAAGCCGGCGCATCTCGCGCCCGAAGAACAGCGCCGTGCTCATGTCCTCAAGGTCGCGGTCGTAGAGATCACCGGCGATCACCAGGGCATCGAGCCGCTGGTCGAGACAGATATCGACAAGGCCGGAAAACGCCCGCCGGGTCGCACCGCGAATATGCGCGCCAAGCGTCTCGTCGCGCAGCGCCAGCGTGCGCAGCGGCGAGTCGAGGTGAATGTCGGCGGTGTGAAGAAAGCGGAATGCCATGGC
>CAZYYQ010000056.1:0-10578 GCA_964651275.1 uncultured Hyphomicrobiaceae bacterium
GAACAGCGCATCAACCTGTGCCGTACGCTGAACATGAAGGCGCCGCCGTGGGATTGGGCGGCAGACGAGCTTGTGGCGATGAGCACTTATGTGCGCGCACAGTCCCGTGGCATGCCGGTGCGTGTGAAGGTCGACGGTCAGGCTGCCCCGCTCTTCGACGCGGGCAAGGCCTACTACTATCGCCGGCGCGGCCAGCTCAATCTGTCCTGCGCAGGCTGCCATCAGTTCAACGCGGGCAAGAAGCTGCGCGCCACGATGCTCAGCCAGGGGCAAAGCACCGGATTCCCAGTGTATCAGATTGGCGCGGAACGGGTGATTTCTCTGCATGAGCAGTTCCAGCAGTGCAACAGGCGCGTGCGCGCTGCGCCGCTGGAACTCGGGTCCGACGCTTACGTCAATCTGGAACTGTACCTTGCCTGGCGCGGCAGCGGGCTTGCCGTCGAGACGCCGGCCGTGCGTAACTGATGCTGGGCGGCATCTGACTTTCGGCCTCCCGGAAAACCATAAAGAGCCTGAACAATATGACCATCCCCAACGTGCTGACGATCGCTGGCTCGGACTCTTCTGGCGGCGCGGGCATTCAGGCAGACCTCAAGACCTTTGCAGCGCTGCGGATCTATGGCGCAAGCGCGATTACGGCGGTAACGGTCCAGAACACGCAGGGCGTGCGCGCGGTGCATCATGTCCCGCCCGACATCATCGCCGGGCAGATTGCTGCGGTGTTCGATGACCTGGAGATCGCAGCGGTCAAGATCGGGATGATCGGCGATGCAGGGGCAATTGAAGCCGTAGCGGCGTCTCTGGAGCTCCGTGACAGCCTGCCGCCTGTCGTGCTCGACCCGGTGATGGTCTCGGCGAGCGGCGATGCCCTGCTGGCGGAGGGCGCGGATGAGGCGCTGAAGCGCCGGCTGCTGCCAATGGCTGATCTGCTGACCCCGAACCTGCCGGAGGCCGCGCGGCTGCTGGGCGCCGAGCGGGCCGACGACGAGGCGCAGATGCGTGATCAGGCGGAACGGTTAGCGGGAATGGGACCGAAAGCGGTGCTGGTCAAGGGTGGTCACGGCACTGGCGACGAGGCACTCGACATCCTGTTCGACGGCGAGCAATTCGCGCGTTACACGGCGCTGCGGATCGCAACCAAGAACGTCCATGGCACCGGCTGTACGCTGTCATCCGCGATCGCGGCGCACATCGCGCATGGCCGACCCATGGCGGAGGCTGTGCGTCAGGCGAAGACGTATCTCACGAGCGCAATGACAGAAGCGGACCGGCTCCGTGTCGGTAGCGGCGCAGGGCCGCTCAACCACTTCTATGCATTGTGGGGCGCGGAGGCTGGGGGCTGATCGTTCAAGCCGCCGAGCAAGCCCCGCGCTTGCATGCCAGGCTCGCGCTCAGGCCGACATGCTAAGATTGACGGCTTTCGGACCCTTGCCGCGCGGGTCGGGCTCGGTCTCGAAGCTTACGCGCATGCCTTCGTCTAGTGCCGGAATCCCGGATCGCTCGACGGCGGAGATATGAACGAAAACGTCCTTGCCGCCTTCATCCGGCGTGATGAAGCCGTAGCCTTTGGTCTGGTTGAAAAACTTGACCGTGCCGGTCTGCTGCATGACGTCTCTCCTGGTCCCCACGAAGGTATGCTAACGCGGCAAAGTGCCGCGCTTCGATTGGTGGCCGGCACGTCAGGAAGCGGGGAGATACGAGGCTGTGGCCTCCGCCAACGCGAAGGGTGGTCTCAGTTCATCCACCGGGTCAAGAAGGCCGCCCGATGGCTGCAATATGCCGGAGTTCCAGCATTTCGACAAGAAGAATCGGGGCACGGCACCTGATAATGGCGTGGCAACAACACGCTTGACGTCGTTGTCAAGGCCCTCTCCGTGGAAGCAGCTATGCATGGCGTATCAGGGGCGCACGATGGCCGAAATGATGACGACCGCCTGCGCCTGCGGAAAATCGTCGGTGATGGTCAGATCGATGCGCGCATCGTGCCCATCGGGTAGCAGCCGGGCAAGCTGACGCGCTGCGCCGCCAGTGAGCGCCATTGTCGGTCGTCCGGAGGGGAGGTTGACGACCCCCATGTCGCGCCAGAACACGCCATCGCGAAATCCCGTGCCGAGCGCCTTGGCGCAGGCTTCCTTGGCCGCGAAGCGCTTGGCGTAGGAGGCCGCCCGCAGCCGCCGACGGTCCGATTTCCGGCGCTCTATGTCGGTGAACACGCGATCGAGGAAGCGGTCGCCATAGCGCGCCAGCGTCGCCTCGATCCGGCGGATGTCGATGATGTCGCTGCCCAGGCCGACAATCATGCGGTCTGCCTCCGGCTTCAGGCGCTCTGGCTGCCGGCGGCACCGGCGCGGGCGCTTCGCATGAGCGAGCGCATCCGGCGCACCGCAGAGTCGAGGCCGGAGAAGATCGCCTCGCCGATAAGGAAATGGCCGATGTTCAACTCGGCGATTTCGCGCATCTCGGCAACCGGCGCGACGGTGTCGAAGGTGAGGCCGTGGCCCGCATGGACTTCCAGCCCGGCAGCGGCGGCAGTGCTTGCGCCTTCGCGCAGGCGGGCGAGTTCGCGTTCGCGCGCGCCGGGGGCGCCATGCAGCGCCGCGTCGCAGTAAGCGCCGGTGTGCAATTCGACGACAGGCGCGCCAAGCGCGGCCGACGCTTCGATCTGTTTCGGGTCCGGGTCGATGAACAGCGAGACGCGAATGCCTGCATCGACGAGCGAGGCGATGAACGGGCGAAGCGCTTCGCGCTGTCCGTGGACATCGAGCCCGCCCTCGGTGGTCAGTTCCGCCCGGCGTTCTGGCACAATACAGCAGGCATGCGGCAGGTGGCGCAGCGCAATATCGCGCATCTCCTTGGTCGCCGCCATTTCGAGGTTCAACGGGAGGGCGACGTTGGCTTTCAGCCGTGCGATGTCATCATCGCAGATGTGGCGGCGATCCTCACGCAGATGCGCCGTGATCCCGTCCGCGCCAGCATCCGCCGCCAGCCGCGCTGCACGAACCGGGTCCGGGTGGACGCCGCCGCGCGCATTGCGAATGGTCGCGACATGGTCGATGTTCACGCCGAGGCGTATGTCCCGTGGATATCCTGTCATCGTCATTTCGATCCGATGGCCCAGCGTCAGGCACCTTGCGTGCTCTGGCCCGACGGCGGCGCAAGCGGGGCGAACACGTTTGCGGCCATCGCGGCAAGCCGCTCGCGCCGCCGGCGCTGGCGCAATTCCACCATTTGGCGCACAATGATATAGGTCGCTACAGCGGCAAGCGTACCAAGCGGCAGGGAACCCAGCACCATGGGCTTGACCACTGGCCATACGCCCTGAAACAGCATGATCGCGGTCTCCACGGAGAAATCCATCAGCCGGGCGAAAATGGCGCTGGCCCACCCGGCCAGACCCTCAGGCAGCGCGCCGCACGCGCCGAGCAGGTTGCCCGTCAGCATGATGCAGCCGATCTTGTAAGTGGAAAACCAGATCAGCGGGAAGCTCACCGGATTCGCCACGAAGGTCCCGAGCACGGCGGCGAGGATGCTACCGCCCAGAACCCAAGCGAGCAGCCCGGCGAGCAGGAATTGCATGCCGTAAAGCGGGGTGAAGCCGATGAATACGCCGGCCGCGCAGCCGATCGCGATGGCATGCGGCGAGCCGGAGAGCCGCCACAGTCGATAGAACACGTATTTCGTAGAGCGCGCGAAGCTGCGCCGCGGCCAAACCGCAACGCGTAAAGTCTCCAGCATTGATGGCCGCTCACGGCGACGGAATAGCATTGCTCGACAGGCTCCAGGAACAAGCGGCCGATTACGCAAATCACATGGGCAAAAGGCTGCTTTGCATCGCGGATGTAATCAAGACTCGTGTTTTAACAATTGTGACCGAGGGGCCACAGCCGCGATCAGAACGCATGGCTGCACGGGCCAAGCCTTCGGAGCATCGCACTCAGGTTGTGAAAAATCTGTTCCGCATCCTCAGGATGAACGTCCCGAGTGGCGTTTTCGTGGCGATCAGGCCACCCCGAGGTTGCGGCTGCCGGGCTTTATCGCTGGTGTCCCGCGTAAGTGGGGTGGCAGGTCATCGGGTGCATAAGCTGGCGCATCTATGCGCAGTAGCGGGACGAATGGGACGCCAAGGTCCGCGCGCCCGCCGGAGCGGTCCACCAGACAGCACGCCGCCACCACCTCGCCGCCCGCGGCCTGGGCCGCTTCGATACATTCGCGCGAGGACAGGCCCGTGGTCACGACATCCTCAACCATCAGGCAGCGCGCGCCCGTCGGGATTGTAAAGTCCCGACGTAATGCGAACGCGCCGTCGACGCGCTCGAAGAACACGGCGGCCACGCCGAGCTGGCGCCCCATCTCGTAGCCGACGATCACGCCGCCCATCGCCGGCGAGACGACCATGTCCGGCCGTATGCCGAGGGCCCGCACCTTATGCGCGAGCGCCGCGCAAAGTTGCCCGGCCCGGCGAGCATCCTGAAGCACGAGGGCGCATTGGACATAGGTGTCGCTGTGCAGGCCGGAGGAAAGCAGGAAATGCCCGGTGCGAACCGCTCCGGCATCCTTCAGGACTGCCAGGACCTCTTCATCGCTCATCTGCGGGGCTGATGCCCTGTCCATCATGACGAGGCGCGCTCGGCGCTGGCCACCACCTTCAGGCCCCGCACGCCCGAGAGAATATCGTTCAAGTGCTTCAGGTCGTAGACTTCAAGGGTGATCAGCATGTCGGTGTAGTCCACTTGCCGATTGCGCATCTCTATCCGGTCGATGTTGCTTCCCGACTCGCCAATCAGTTGGGCGATCTGCGCGAGCGTGCCCGGCGCGTTGATGGCGTTGACGGTGATATCTACCGGAAAGCGCTTCGTCGAGCCTTCGTCGATGTCCCATGTGACGTCGATCCAGCGGTCGAGCTGGTCGTCATACTCCGTCAGCTTCGAGGAATGGATCGGGTAGATGGTGATGGTGTTGTCCGGCTCCAGGATGCCGACGATCCGGTCGCCCGGCACCGCGCCGCCTGCCGCGAACCGGACAGGTTCACCGCCCTGCGCGCCGCGGATCGGGATGGCGTCCGCGAGATCGCTGGCCGATGCATTCTGCCCGCCGAGCAACCGGAATTTCACGTGGCGCATCCAGCCGAGATTGAACCAGCCCTCATCGTCTCGCCGGATCGCCTTGCGCTTCGGCTTTTCGGTCCATTCCCGCCCCGGATGGGTGGCTTTCAGCACCTCCGCCGATGTCAGTTCGCCGCGCCCAACCGCGGCCAGAACGTCTGCCACCGATGTCTGGGCAAGGCGATGCAGGCAGTTCTCAAGCGAAGACTCGTCATAGTCGAGTCCGACATTCTCGAAGGCGTTGCGAACGATCTGACGCCCAAGATCGCAATACTGCCGGCGAACGGCCTCTCGAGTCGCGCGGCGGATCGCCGAGCGCGCCTTGCCGGTTACGGCGATACGCTCCCATGCGGCCGGCGGGGTCTGCGCTTCGGAGGTGATGATCTCCACTTCATCGCCGTTCTTGAGTTGTGTCACCAGCGGCATGTGCCGGCCGTTGATCTTCACGCCGACACAGCGATTGCCGATATCGGTGTGGACCGCATAGGCGAAGTCGATCGCGTTTGCACCGCGCGGCAGCGCGATCAGCCGGCCCTTCGGCGTGAAGCAATAGACCTGGTCCTGGAACAGCTCCAGCTTGGTGTGCTCGAGGAACTCTTCCGGATTGTCGCCTTCCAGCAGATTGTCGACCAGCTTGCGCAACCACTGGTAGGGGGCGCTTTCCTCGCTGAGCGGGCGGCGGACCTGTCCGTTCGGCTTTGGTGGCGCGTCCTTGTACAGCGAATGCGCGGCGACGCCATATTCCGCGACATAGTGCATCCAGCGGGTACGTATCTGCAATTCGACGCGCTGGTGGCGCGGACCGACGATGGTGGTGTGCAGCGACTGATAGTCGTTCTGCTTGGGCGTCGAGATGTAGTCCTTGAAGCGCCCTGGCACCACGCGCCATTTCGTATGGATGCAGCCGAGAATGCGATAGCAGTGCTCGATATCGTCGGTGATGACCCGGAAGCCGTAGATATCGGAGAGCTGCTCCAGCGAAATCTGCTTGTTCTGCATCTTGCGCCAGATCGAATGCGGCTTCTTCTCACGGCCAAAGACCTCCGCGCGGATGCCCTCAGCGCTCAGGCGCTCTTCCAGCGCAGCGCGGATTTCCTCGATCAGCCCCTCATTTCGCTGGCGCAGGTTCTGAAGCCGCGAGACGACCGTGTGGTAGGCGTCCGGGTTGAGCCAGCGAAACGACAGGTCCGAAAGTTCGTCCTTGATTTCCTGGATGCCCATCCGCCCGGCCAGCGGCGCGTAGATCTCCATCGTCTCCGCGGCGACGGCCTTGCGCTTGTGGGGCTTCATATGCTCCAGCGTGCGCATGTTGTGCAGCCGGTCCGCGAGCTTGACCAGAAGCACGCGGATGTCGCTGGAAATGGCGATCAGCAGCTTGCGGAAGTTTTCGGCCTGTTCGACGCGTTTGCTGGCGAGGTCGAGCTTGCGGATTTTCGTCAGCCCCTCGACCAGGTTTGCGATTTCATTGCCGAACAGATCTTCGATCTCGTCCTTGGTGGTCTGGGTGTCCTCGATGGTGTCGTGAAGCAGCGCGGCGGCTATCGTGGCGTCGTCGAGCTTCAGATCGGCGAGAACCGCGGCAACTTCCAGCGGATGAGAGAAATACGGATCGCCCGAGGCGCGGCGCTGATTGCCGTGGGCCTTCATGGCGTAGACATAGGCGCGGTTGAGCATCGTCTCGTCCGCGCCGGGGTCATAGCGCATGACACGTTCGACGAGCTCATATTGGCGCATGGACATGCCCTCTGGTTGGAGTCGCCGCAACCCGTTTCCCGCCTATCAAATTCCCGCGCCATACAAAAAGGCGCGCAAGCAGGATGCCCGCGCGCCCGCCAAACGATCGCTGACCGCCAAACCAGCGGAAGCCTGATTCCCCGCGATCAGCGCGAGCGGCCCGCGGGCGCGCTGCCGCCAATGGCGCCAGCCTCGAGACCCCTGAGCATCTCCTCCTCCGACATCGGGTCGATCGTCGTGTCGTGGGCCATGTCATCACGGGCAAGCGCCGGCATCGATTCGTCGCGGCCGATCGGCGGTGCGGACTCGGTCTCAGGTTCATCCACGTCAACATAGCGCTGCATGGAGTGGATGAGGTCTTCCTGCACGTCGCTTGGCTGGACCGTCTCATCCGCGATTTCGCGCAGTGCAACAACCGGGTTCTTGTCGTTGTCGCGCTCGATCGTAATAGGTGCGCCGGCGGAGACCGCGCGCGCGCGATGCGCGGCGAGCAGGATGAGTTCAAAGCGGTTCGGCACCTTGTCGATGCAGTCTTCAACGGTAACGCGGGCCATATGGCGAAGCTCTCCTTTTGTGAACGCGTCAGAGTAGAATGAAACCGGTCAGGTGACAAGCTTCCGCGCGTTCGTCTTGCAATGGGTGAACCTGCGCGAAACAAACGCAATTATGCGCGTCACGTCAAGCCAGTCGGCAAAATCTCCAGCACGCGGCCATCCCGCCCGGAGTCGCATGTGCGGATGGCATTGAGCAGCCGGGCCACAGGCTCGCCGGTGACCGGGTGGTGCCAGCGCGGCGCAATGTCCGCGAGCGGCGCCAACACGAATTCCCTGAGGTGGAGTTGCGGATGCGGGAGCACAAGTGCAGAGCGTGCCGTTGTTCGCGGCGTCGTAACCGGATGGAAGGCCGTACGACGGCGCGTCTGCGGCGCGAGTGCGGCGGGGGGCTGTGCCGGCCAGTTCATGACCCTTCCGGCGTAATCGAGAATGTCAATGTCGAGCGGTCTCGGTCCCCATCTGACGCCTCCGCGCCGGCCCGCCTCCCGCTCGATCTGCTTCAGCACCTCCAGCAGCGCGCCGGGGGGCAGGGCTGTCCTCGCGATCAAGGCGGCATTCACGAAGTCGTCCTGCTGCCGCACCCCAAGCGGCGTGCTCGCATAAAGCGGCGAACGGGCTTTAAGGGAAATTCCACGGGCACCAAGTAACTGGGAGACGTGTACGATGGTCTGAGCGGGCGATCCCCAGAGGCTCTCCATGTTTGCGCCCAGACCAAGTATGATCATGATGACTCGTCACATTTGTTTGCGCGTTCCGATTGCAAAATAGGCAGAAAGCTCCATCTGCGACCAATATCCGCGGCAATGCCCGCGTTTCGTCAATCCCGCTATGGGGTTATGGCATTGCCCTTATTCACGAGGTTAAACCCATGAATTTTTATCCTAATGAACGTGCCGCGCTGTTCATCGACGGCGCGAACCTTTACGCTGCTGCACGTGCGCTCGGATTCGATATCGACTATAAGCGCCTGCTCGCGCTGTTCAATTCGCGCTGCTGTCTTGTGCGCGCCTTGTATTACACAGCGCTTGCCGAGGACCAGGAATATTCCTCGATCCGGCCTCTGATCGACTGGCTGGATTACAATGGCTACACAATGGTGACCAAGCCCACCAAGGAGTTCACCGACCCCAGCGGGCGGCGCAAGATCAAGGGTAACATGGACATCGAGCTGTGCGTCGATGCCATGGAACTCGCAAATTATCTCGATCACATCGTGCTGTTCTCCGGCGATGGCGACTTCCGCAGCCTGGTCGAGGCGGTGCAGCAGAAGGGCCGGCGGGTGACGGTGGTCTCGACGCTTGTGACACAGCCGCCCATGATCGCGGACGAGTTGCGCCGACAGGCTGATCAATTCATCGACCTGCGAGACCTGGAAGCCGATATCGGCCGCGCGTCAAATGGCCGTCAGGCCCGTAATCCACGTGTCGAGCCGGAAGAGGAGCAGGAATATTACGACGATGACGATGAGCACGACGCAGACCAGGACGTGTCCGACGTGCAGAACGGATCACACAAGTTCTGACGGCGCGACAGGGTAATGGTGACGCAGGACAGGCCTGAGCCGCCGCCCGACTGTGCGGCCTGTCCGCGGCTCGTCGCATTCCGTACGGAGAACCGCACCGCGTACCCCGGCTGGTTCAATGCGCCGGTGCCTTCCTTCGGCGGAGCAGACGCGCAGTTGCTGATTGTCGGTCTGGCGCCGGGCCTGAAAGGCGCGAACCGGACCGGCCGGCCGTTCACCGGCGATTACGCCGGCGAGTTGCTCTACGCCACGCTGATCGAGATGGGCTTTGCGGCGGGGCGCTACGGTGCCTCGGCGGACGATGGTTTGCGCCTCGTCGATTGCCTGATCACCAATGCCGTGCGCTGCGTGCCGCCGGAAAACAAGCCCACCGCTGCGGAGATCAAGGCGTGCCGAAGCTTTCTGATGGCGCGCATTGACGCACTGGATAGCTTGCGCGCGGTCCTCGCCCTCGGGCGGATCGCGCATGAATCGGTCATCACGGCGCGCGGCGTGCGCCAGGCAGACTACCGCTTCGCGCACGGCGTCCGGCATAGGTTGCCGTGTGGCCTCCTGCTCTACGATAGCTACCACTGCTCGCGGTACAATACGAACACAGGGCGGCTCACCGAAGAGATGTTCAGGAGCGTGCTCGCGCGCATCCGCGAGGACATCGGCGGGAATACCACTCAAGGATAAGAGGCGCCGCCCGCGTTTTGCGGACGGCGTCATCTGTTTCGGACTTGTGCCGCGGTCACTTCGGCTGCGGCACGATGCGGATGTAAGGCGTCTCCTCGCGCCAGCCAGCGGGATAGCGCTGCTTCGCATCTTCGTTGGAAACGGCGGGTGCGATGATCACGTCTTCGCCCTGATTCCAGTTTGCAGGGGTGGCAACCTGGTGCTGCGCGGTGAGCTGCATGGAATCCAGAATCCGCAGGATTTCGTGGAAGTTGCGTCCCGTGCTCATTGGATAGACGAGGATCAGCTTGATCTTCTTGTCCGGCCCGATGATGAACACATTACGCACCGTCTGGTTGTCGACCGGGGTTCGGCCCTCGGACGTCTCGCCAGCGCCCGCCGGCAACATGCCATAAGCCTTGGAGATCGACAGGTCGGTGTCGCCGATCATCGGGTAATTCACGCGGTTGCCGGTGACCTTCTCAATGTCGTCGCCCCACTTCTGGTGGCTGTCCACCGGGTCGACGCTCAGACCGATGATCTTGGTGTTGCGCTTGTCAAACTCCGGTTTCAGACCCGCCATGGTGCCAAGCTCGGTGGTGCAGACCGGCGTGAAATCCTTGGGGTGTGAGAACAGGACGCCCCAGGAGTCGCCCAGCCATTCATGAAAGCGGATGCGACCTTCGGTTGTATCGACCTCGAAGTCCGGTGCGGTATCGCCAAGTTGCAGAACCATGATGCTCTCCCTTGCTCGTGAAGCGGATGGCGCGGATTGCCCGCGCGCCCCCGGTTCTGTGACGCGGTTATTTGTTATTAGAAATAGGGATCGAGCGCTCGTCGCGTCAACGAATGTCAGACCCGATGCGGTCACCAGAATGAACCGTATTTTGTCGAAGGGCAATCCGGCAAAACGCCGGTTCGAAAGCTTCGAGCGGGCGTCAGGAGCCGTACAGGGCTTGCGGCAGCCATGTCGCGATGCCCGGCGCATACCACAAAAGCACGAGCGCCA
>CAZYYQ010000057.1:0-10545 GCA_964651275.1 uncultured Hyphomicrobiaceae bacterium
CTGTCGATCGGCACCGGCAAGGCGGAAAAGAGCTTCGCATGGCAGGAGTTGCGCGAGCGCGGCGCGCTGGGTTGGGTCCGCCCGATCCTCGATGCGTTCCCGGACGCGACTTCGGACGCCTCCGAGCTTTACATGGACTGGATGACCGAGATCGCCGATATCGAGCATACCCGCGTGAGCGTCACGTTCGACGCCGAGGCTGACCCGGATCGCCCGAGCCTCGCATTTGATGACGCGAGCCCGGGGAATATCGCGCGGCTGCGCCGGGCCGGCGAGCGCCTGTTCGCGGACAACGCGGACCGGCTCTCAAAGCTGCATGACGACCTGCGCGGCCATACGCCGGAGCGGGTCGCGACGGAGCAGGGCCATGCGGCCTAGCCGCTGGCTGGTTGCATGGGTCGCAATCATCTCGCTGTTGAGCGCGGCCGCGGCGGCGCAGGATCAGCGCGCGGAGCCGGAAGCCTCGACCGGCAAGGCGGAGAAGACGCTGGTGCGTGGCGAGACGCAGATGGTCGTGGCGGCGCATCCGCTGGCGGCGGAAGCCGGGCGCGACATGCTGCGCGCGGGCGGCAGCGCGATCGATGCGGCGATTGCTGCGCAGATGGTGCTCAATCTGGTCGAGCCGCAGTCTTCGGGCATCGGCGGCGGCGCGTTCCTGCTTTATTGGGACGCCGACGCGGAGACGCTCAGCGCCTATGATGGCCGCGAGACCGCCCCGGCCGCGGCCACGCCGGAGCATTTCCTTGACGAGGACGGCGCGCGGCTGCCCTTCGGTGACGCCAGCACGGGCGGGCTGGCGGTCGGCGTGCCGGGCCTGTTGCGGATGCTGGAGTTGGCGCACGCCGCGCATGGACGGCTTGATTGGGCGGCGCTGTTCGACCCGGCGATTGAGGCGGCGGCGGGCGGCTTCAAGGTCACGGCGCGGCTGCATGGCCTTTTGCAGCGGGGCGCAGGCCGGCTGGGGCCACGGGCGCGCGCCTATTTCCTCGACGATGACGGCAACCCGCATCCCCCGGGCTACCGGCTGCGCAACCCCGAACTGGCCGAAACTTTCAGGCAGATCGCGGCTGGCGGCGCGGACGCCTTTTATGACGGGCTGATCTCACGCGACATCGTCGAGGCTGTGCATAGCGCCCACCGCAAGCCCGGCGACATCACGCTGGCGGACCTGGCGAGCTATGAGGCCAAGGCGCGCGCGCCGGTCTGCGGGCCGTATCGGGCTTATCGCATCTGCGGGATGCCGCCGCCGACCTCCGGCGGGCTGACGGTTTTGCAGGTGCTGATGATGCTTGAGCGGTTCGACCTTGGTAACGAACCGCTCAACGCGCGGGCGCTGCACCTGATCGCGGAGGCTGAAAAGCTCGCCTATGCCGATCGCGGGAAATACATGGCCGATGCCGATTTCGTCGATGTGCCGAAAGCGCTGATAGACCCGGCTTACTTGCGCGCGCGCAGCGCTCTCATCTCGTCGCACCGGGCGATGGACCGGGCCGAGCCGGGCGACCCGCCGGGCAGCGGGGGCGTGTTTGGCGAGGGCGCGAGCGCCGAGCAGCCCGGGACCAGCCACATTTCGATCATCGACGCGGACGGCAACGCCGCCGCCATGACCTCGTCGATCGAGCGGGCGTTCGGCTCGGGCCTGATGGTGCGCGGCTTCCTGCTCAACAATCAGCTTACCGATTTCTCGTTCCGGCCAGAAGACAGCGAGGGCCGGGCGGTCGCCAATCGCGTGGAAGCGGGCAAGCGCCCGCGCAGCTCGATGTCGCCTACGATCGTGTTCGAGGACGGCGCGCCAGTCATCGTCACCGGCTCACCGGGCGGGAGTCGCATCATCCCCTATGTCCTGAAATCCCTGGTCGGCGTGATTGACTGGGGGCTGGACGCGCAAGAAGCCGTGTCACTGCCTAATTTCGGCAGCCGGGGCGGGCGGCTGGACCTGGAAAATGGGCACGACTGGTCGCCGCAGTCCGATCGCCTTCGTGGTCTTGGCCACAATCTGCGCGAGACGCCGATGACCTCGGGCCTGCATATGCTCTTGCGCCGCGGCAATCGCCTTGAGGGTGGGGCGGACCCGCGCCGCGACGGTGTCGCGCTTGCGGATTAATCGACCAAAGTCGCCGCAAAGGACATGACGACGCCGCGGCGCAGCATGTAAGTTCCTTCCCAGGAGGCGATGCATGACCGATCTCGCCGAAAAGGTCCGGTTTCTGCGTGAACCGGGAGCCTATGGGGGTGGTGTCCGCCACGTTCACGTGCGCGAGACCCACATGTCGTGGGTGTTCCTGACCGAGCGCCATGTCTACAAGCTGAAAAAGCCCGTCACCTATCCGCATCTCGACTTCAGCACCATCGAAAAGCGCCGTGCGAATTGCGAGGCGGAGGTGCGGCTCAACCGCCGTCTGGCCGAAGACGTATATCTCGGTATCGTGCCGCTGCGCCGCGACGCGCGGGGTAAACTGGCGCTTGACGGCGACGGCGAGATCATCGACTGGCTCGTGCACATGAAGCGTCTGCCAGAAGCGGACATGCTGGATCGGCGGATTGAGAGTGGGCGCTGTACGCAGGCGGATATCGAGCGGCTTGCCGGTCTGCTTGGCCGCTTTTACGGCGCACAGCCTGACGTGTCGGACGGCGAAGCCTTCATCATCCACCTGAAAGCCGAACAGCCGGTCAACCGCTCGGTCCTCGAAGCTCCTGATCTTGCTTTTCGCGATACGGCCACGCCGCTGCTTGATGCGTTGGACGAGACGCGCGAGCGGCTCCGGCCGGCGCTCGAAGCGCGAATTGCCGCCGGCGCAATGGTGGAGGGCCACGGCGACCTGCGGCCGGAGCATGTCTGCCTGAACGACACGCCGAAGATCATCGACTGCCTCGAATTCGACCGTCGGATGCGCATCATCGATCCGTTCGACGAGGTGAACTATCTTGGACTGGAATGCGAGATCGAAGGGGCGGGATGGATCAGACCGTTGCTGCTCAGCCGGCTGGAAGCCCATATCGGGGAGCGTCCCGAGCCAGCGCTCATGGCGCTCTATGGTGCCTTCCGCATGCTTTTGCGCGCCCGGCTGAGCGCAGCGCATCTGCTGGAAGACCACATCCGCAAGCCGGAGAAATGGGAACCGCAGACCTTTCGTTACCTTGAGATTGCCGCGCGGGAGGCGCTCAGTCTTCCATCCCGAGAAGGTCGGACAGCGATCCGTTTCCCCGCAGGCACCTGATTGCCTCGGCAATGAGCGGGCCGACCGGCACGATGCGCAAGCGCGGTGCGCGCGCCTGAGCCTCCCACGCCAACGTCACGCTATCCGTCACAACAGTCCCGTCAATGTCCGCGTTGTCGAGAAACGCCCCGGCACTCTCACCGAACAATCCATGCGCCGCGACGGCGTAAACCGCCCGCGCGCCGTGCTCGCGGCAGGCTTTCGCGGCGCGCAGCATGGTACCGCCTGAGCCGATCATGTCGTCGAAGATGAAGGCCGCCGCGCCCTCTATTTCCCCGGCAAACAGCGTGCCCGATACCACCCCGCGGCTGCGCCGCTTCTCCATGAAGCCGAAGCCGGTCGTTTCGCCGGTCTCGGCCTCGTAGGTCTCTTTCAGTAGTTGCGCCCGCTTGATGCCGCCGCCATCGGGAGACACGATCGCCACCGGCTGGCCCGTTGCCATTTCCCTTATGGTGGGCGTGAACAGCCTGTGGGTGTCAAGATGCACGGTCCGGCAGCGAAAGGCGTTCTGGAAGGCGGCCAGATTGTGCGCTTCCAATGTGACGACACGGTCCGCGCCAGCCGCCTCGAAAAGTTGCGCGACGTAGCGCGTCGTCACGGGGTCGCGCGCCTTCGTCTGCCGGTCCTTGCGCGCGTAAGCGAGATAAGGCGCGATAGCAGTCACCTGCTCCGCGCCGTTTTCCTTGCAGGCTGCGATGAAGAACAGCAGCCGGCACAGCTTGTCGTTGGAGGAAGCGTCGGCGGAGCCATTGAGGCTGTGCAGCACGTAGACGTCCTCGCCGCGCACGCTGACAAGCGGTCGCGCCTTATGCTCCCCGCCGCCGAAGTCGCGCTCCTCGTGCGGGTCGAGCGCTTGGCCGAGCGCGCTGGCGATCGCGCCACCCAATGCTTCGGAGCCATTCAGTGCGAAGAAACGCATGTCAACTGTCTAGCATGTTGTCCTTGCGCCGCGTTGACTGTGATCAAGGCAGACGCCGCAGAAGTTGATGACGATTAAAGACCATACCATCTCGAAAGCGGACACTTCGATGACAGAATGAGGAGAAATATCATGATGCCACGATTGCATGGTGCAATGGGCAACGATCCTCTTCGCGTCAAAGAGATCACCGTAGATCCGCCCGGCCTACCCGGCGACCTGCGGATGCCTCGCGAGCCCGCCGGCCTCGTCATCTTCGCGCATGGCAGCGGATCGAGCCGCAAGAGCCCGCGTAATTCCCATGTCGCCGAGGGACTGGCGGAAGCGGGTCTTGCCACCCTGCTGTTCGATCTGCTCACGCCTGACGAAGCGGCGGACCGCGCCAATGTCTTCGACATCCCGCTGCTGGCCGACCGGCTCGTCAGCGCCATTAGGTGGGCGCGTGACGACGAGCGGACAACGGCGCTGCCCATTGGCTTGTTCGGCGCGAGCACCGGCGCGGCCGCGGCATTGGTTGCAGCCGCTGCGGCGGGCAACCACGCCGTCTCGGCGATTGTGTCGCGCGGGGGGCGTCCGGACATGGCGTCGTGCGCGTTCAATTGGGTCAAGGCACCAACCCTGTTGATCGTAGGCGGCGAGGATACCGAGGTGCTGCAACTCAACCGGGATGCTTATGACCGTCTGGGCTGCGAAAAGGATTTGATGGTAGTGCCGGGCGCGACGCATCTGTTCGAGGAGCCGGGCGCACTCGATGAGGTTATCCGCGGCGCGCGCAACTGGTTCACGCAGCATCTTGGGGTGCATGAAACCGAGGCCGGGAGCGCTAGCGCATGATGTTTTCCGACCGCCGCGAAGCTGGCCGTCAACTGGCCGAGGCGCTCAAGCCCTATCGCGGGCAGGACGTCGTGGTGCTGGCGCTGCCGCGCGGCGGGGTGCCGGTCGCTGAGGAGATCGCGGCTGCGCTCGATGCGCCGCTCGACCTGCTGCTGGTGCGCAAGATCGGGGTGCCATGGCAGCCGGAACTGGCAATGGGCGCAGTGATCGACGGCGATGATCCCATCACCGTGCGCAACGAGGACGTCATCAGGATCGCGGCTGTCACGGACGCCGACTTCGATGCGGCAAGCAAGACCGAACGGCGTGAGCTTGAGCGTCGCCGTGCGCGCTATATCGGCGATCGTGCGCGACCCGAGATCGCGGGCCGGATCGCGATTATAGTCGACGACGGCATTGCGACCGGGGCGACCGTTCGCGCGGCAATACGCGGCCTTCGGCGCAAGGGGCCCGCAAAGATCGTGCTGGCCGTACCTGTCGCACCCGCAAGCACGGTTGCCGAACTGCGCGAAGAAGTGGACGAGTTGGTCTGTTTGCTCGGACCAGAAAACTTCTACGCCATCAGCCTGTACTATCGTGATTTCGGCCAGACCAGCGATAGCGAGGTGATCGACATTCTGTCAAGGTCGGGAGAAATCAGGTCCGACTGACCTGCTACCCTCAGCATCTTTCACAAACACTTCGATGAACAGCCGGTTTGTGGCTAAGACAATTCAGCCCTCGCGTTACCGGGGGGCGCGTGATTAGGCGTTTCTTTACGTTACCCGCATAAAGTGTTTTTTACATGAAACGCAACTGGTTGACTTTCGATGCTGCGGGTCGCGCTCGGTTCTGCTGTCCTGGCCGCAGGACTATATCTCGTCTTCGGCGAGCACCTCGCTGGCGTCAGTGCGAACGCGACTGTCAACGCGCGCCTCACCACAATTCGTGCGCCAATCTCTGGTGAGGTTGCATTCGCGTTCGATCAGATCGGAACTCTCGTTCAGCGTCGCGAGCGCATCGGTCAGATCCGGGATTTGCGTTCGGACAATTCGCGCCTCTCCGACCTTTCTCTGCGGCGTGAACAGCTCGGCGCGGAAATCGAAAAGGTGCAAGCGGAACGCAAGGCTGTTCAGACAGCGCGCGGGTCGCTCGCCGCGCATGTTTCGGCTTACAAGCGTGGACGGATTGACCAGCTCCATGCGCGGATCGACGAGGCGCGCGCGCAGATCGACGTTGCCGAAGCGCAGGAGCGCGAAGCCCGGCAGGCGCTGAAGCGTGCGCGGGCGCTGCGCGAGCGCAGCGTGGCCACCGCCGCCAGCCTGGAGAAGGCTGAAGCCGCCCATGAGGTCGCGGTCAAACGTAGCGAGGCGGCGCGCCAGCGCGAGGCATTCCTGCAAGTGGAACTGAAGGCCGCGCGACGGGGCACATATCTCGGCGATTCCTACAACGACGCCCCCTATTCCTGGCAGCAGATTCAGCGTCTTGATCTGCGCCTGCAGGAACTCGATGCCGAGTTCAACAGCCTGCGCAAGCGACGGGAGCGGGTCCAGACGGAAATCGACTCGACGCGGGTAAAAATCAGCCGCATGTCGCATGCTGAACTGCAAGCTCCGGTCAATGGCATGGTCTGGGATTTTCTTGCCAATACAGGCGAGATGGTGCGTCAAGGCCAGGACCTCCTGCGCATTGTGGACTGTGACAGTGCGATTGTCACCGCGAGCGTCAGCGAACGGCTGTTCAACCGGTTGAAACGGGGCGACACCGCACAATTCCGCCTGCTTGGCGGCGAGCGTGTCTACGAGGCCGCTGTCGTGCGTCTGGCCGGATCGGGCGCACGCGGGCGCTACGATACGCTGGCGGTCTCTGCGGGCGAGGAACAGCTCACCCGTTTCGACGTGCTGCTGAGTATTCAAGACCCTTCCTTCATCTCCGGGCCGGGCTGCTCGGTCGGGCGCACGGGGCGTGTGGTGTTCTCAAAAACGCCGGCTGAGACCCTGCGCGAGCTGGCGCTGCAGGTTGGTTTGTAAAGCGGGGGCGTGAGAGGATCATGCTGCTGGTCAATGCCTATGCCGCCAGTCTCGGCCTCGCGCTCGGCATCATCGGTTTCGCATGGCTTGTGCTGCCATTCTGCCGCCGCGACCAACCCTGGCTGCGCGCCGGTCTGATCTGCGTCGTGATCGTTCTGAACTGGCGCTATATCGCCTGGCGCTTCACCGACACGATCCCGGCTCTGGCGCTGGAGATCGACAGCCTTGTGGCCTGGGCATTCGCCAGCCTGGAGGCCCTTGCGATGGTTTCCGCCACCATCGCCGCCGGCATCATGACCCGGACTTGCGACCGCAGCGCCGAGGCAAGCCGGTTCGCGCGCTGGTGGGGTGAGATGCCGCCACGGGTCGATGTCTACATCGCGACCTTCAACGAAGACCGGGACATTCTCAGCCGCACGATCGCCGGGGCGCTGGCGATAAACTATCCCAATATGCGCATCCTCGTTCTGGACGATGGGCGGCGGCCCTGGCTGCAGGACCTGTGCAATCAGAAGGGCGTCGGCTACATCAGCCGCGCCTTCAATACCCATGCCAAGGCCGGCAACATCAATAACGCCTTCTTTCAGCGATGCGCCGCGCCGGATGCGCCTGACTTCATTGCCGTGCTGGACGCCGATTTCGTGCCGCATCAAAGGTTTCTGGAGCGTGCGATGACCCTGTTTCACGATCCTTCGGTCGCGATCGTCCAGACCCCGCAGTATTTCTTCAATCCCGACCCGATCCAGCACAATCTCGGGATCACACTCCACTACCCGGACGAGCAACGGTTCTTCTTCAACCATGTCCAGCCCGCGCGCGACGCCTGGAACATTGCTATATGCTGCGGCACCTCATCGCTCGTTCGGGTGAGCGCACTACGCGAGATCGGCGGCTTCCCGACCGAAAGCGTGACCGAGGACTTTCTTATCTCCCTGCGCTTCTCGGAGCATGGTTATCAGACAGTCTACCTCGGCGAGCCTCTTAGCGAGGGCCTCGCCGCAGAAGGGCTGCCGCAGTACATCACGCAGCGCTCGCGCTGGTGTCTCGGGATGATGCAGATCGTGCGCGGCCCGTATAAACCTTTCAGCGTTCGCCATCGGCTGAACCTGCGTCAGCGCATCAGTATCCTCGATTCGCTGCTCTACTGGAGCACGGCATTTTCCTTCCGCCTCGCCAGCATTCTGGTTCCGCTGCTCTACTGGTATTTCGGCATTCTGGCGGTCGATGCGCGGGTGGAAGATGTGCTGGCTTATTTCGTGCCGGCCTATGCGGCCTCGCTCGCCACGCTGAACTGGCTGTCGCGCGGGCTGATCATGCCCTTCGTCACCGATGTCGCGCAGCTCGTCGCCGCAGGGCCGATCATCCGCTCGGTCTGGAGCGGTTTGCTGAGAGGCGGGCCGCATTCATTCAAGGTGACGGACAAGGGCGCAGCACCAGGCCAGACCGTCATTCAGTGGCGGCTGATGATGCCGTTCATCGCCTTGCTGGCGATCACGGTATTCGGGCTGTGCCTGCCGCTTCTAAACGATTACAGCCCGGCCCAGAAAGCGGGCGATGGCATCGTCGTGATCCTGTTCTGGACGCTTTACAACGTGGTGGTTCTCGGCCTTGCGATCATGGTCTGTGTCGAGCCGCCGCGGCCCTCCTACACCATGCGACGGGGAGTCGAAGCATCGACGCTGAGGACGCAGCGCCGCGCGCTTGCCTGCTGGGCGAGCGAGATCGGGCCAGACACTGCGACATTGCGCGGCCCGTCCAGCCTGTCATGGGCCGAATCCCTGCAATTGGAGCTAGATGGCGTGGGGGCGGTACGTGCCGAGATCGCTGAAGATCTGCACAACGGGTATCGTGTGCGGCTGTTTCCCAATTCGCACCAGAGGGACCTGCTCGCGCGCAAGCTACATACCGCCGGGGGCGCGCCCGGCTGCACTCATGGTGATGTCAACGGCTTGCTGCTCGCAATCTGCCAGCGTCTGTTACAGAGAAAAACCAGCTAATCACAAGAATTGAGCGTAACCATGCAACGCAAACCGTCCCTGTTAAGACTGAGAACTTGGCTGATTGTGGTGTTAAGTACGGCACTCGTATTGCCGACGCTTATTTGGGGGCTTGTCTACACGGTCGGACTCGGCAGCCTCAGCCGCGGCATCATCCTGGAAAATCTGAAGCAGCGCGGCGAATCCCACGCCGGGTCGCTGGCGCGCCAGCTCTACCTGCCGTGGCGGCATGTCTCCTATCTCGCCACAACGCTGGACATCGAGGACCGGGACAGCCTTGGAAACCTGTTGACCCATCTCGTGGGGTCGGATGAGCGGTATTTGTGGCTCGGGGTCGCGCGAACGGACGGACGGCTGCTCGCCGCATCTTCAGGGCATCTGAAGGACGCGGACATGAGCGGGCGTGACTGGTTCGAGGCTGGGTTGCGCGGTCCATTTGCCGGCGAGCCGCACCTGGATGCCGCGCTAGCCGAGTTGCTGCCGCGCCGCAGCGATGGCTATGCGTTCTTTAACTACGCCGCCCCGATCCACGACGACAGCGGGCGGGTGGTCGGCGTTCTCGGAGCTCATTTCGACTGGAATCAGATCAAGTCATCGCTCGCGCGGTTTTCCGGCAATCGGATGGAGACCCTTCTGATCAACCGGAGTGGCAAGGTCCTGATTGGCCCGGAGGGCCTGGGCGCTCAGGGACTGCCGGTAGGAAATTCCATCGCCCAAGCTCAATCCGAGCCAAGCCTGCGCCTGAGCACCTGGCGCGACGGCCTCACCTATGTCAGCGTTACAGTCCCCGGGTTTGCATACGCCGACATGCCGTCGCCGGGCTTCAGCCTCATCGTACGAGAGAAGGCAGCACAGGCATTTCAACCGATGCGTCTGCTGATACGGTATTTCTGGCGTGCGGTAGCGCTCGGCGCAGCCATGGTGCTGCCGGTCATCGTCGCCCTCTCCTGGTGGGTAGCCGCCCCGATCAGCCGGCTCGCGCAGTTTGCAGACGATGTCGCGAACAGTCGCGCCGTCCCGCCGCCAGAACACCATTCGTATCGAGAATCTGAGCAGTTATCCGCCGCGCTGACCCGGCTGCAATGCCGGATGGGCGCGCAGGATGCACATCAGCATGATCGCCCGGAGATTCAGGCGATGGGAAGCTTCCGCAACGACCGTTCGCCCCCGCAATGCACGGCGCTCTTGTGACGCTGATCAGCGGATCTGCTGGCTCTCGCGCATCTGCCGCGCCAGTTCCTCCGACGCGCTCGCCCGTGGCTTGGATAGCCCGGCGACCAGCGTATAGACCGCGGGCGTAAGGAACAGCGTGAACACCGCCGCCAGCCCAAGCCCGCCAAAGATCACCCAGCCGATCGAGGTGCGCGACTCTGAGCCCGGCCCCGCGCTCAGGATCAGTGGGAGCCCGGCCAGCACCGTAGAGATCATGGTCATGGCGATTGGCCGGAGACGTACGCTCGCCGCTTCGCGCGCAGCGTCGACAACGCTTGCGCCCCGGTCGCGAAGCTGATCCGCAAACTCCACGAGTAGAATGCCGTTCTTCGCCATGATCCCGATGAGCACAAGTA
>CAZYYQ010000058.1:0-10420 GCA_964651275.1 uncultured Hyphomicrobiaceae bacterium
GTGGCGAAGGATCGGTAAAGGCGCATGGGTCACTGCTGTATCGAAGGCGCGGTGCGCGGGCAAGCGGCTGCGCAATCCGGGAAGGGGAATGTCAGCGGATTGTGGCGCGGACGTAGCCGGAAAGTTAATTGCGCAAGACGATACACACACCGCCAGCCGCACGGAGCCGCGCGCAGAGCTTGTTTGCGACCTCGCGGGAGTCCGCTCCGAGCCGAGCCTGATAGAGCGGGCGGCGCCCCCGGCTCAGGTTGCGATCGCGCAGGACGATCGGCTTGCGCCCGCCGATGATCTTGCCGAAGCGCTGCCGGACGCGCTGGAACTTTGCCAGCGTTTTCGCGCGGGAGAAGCCGCCGGCGATCTGCACGCCCCAGGGCGCACCCGCTGGTGCGGTGTCAATGGCGGGACCACCGTCCTTGAGCGCATCAACAAGGCGCTCGCAGGCCGTCTTGCCGGGCGTTTCCGGCCTGGGAGCGTCCTCGGGCGCCGCCCGGCCCGTTCGCCAGTCCTCCGGCGTCCGCCCGGTGATGATCGCGACATAGGCGCGGGTTTCGGCGGGCAGAACCGAAATCTTGTCCGCCAGCCAGTCGCGCACGCGCTGTGGCCCCGCATTGTAGGCCGCTGCCGCGAGGCCGAGATTGCCGAATTCCGCGCGGAGATCAGCCAGAAAGGCCGCCGATGCAATCAGCGCCGACTTCGGTTCGAACGGGTCTTCCAGGCCGCGCAGGTCTGCAGTGCCCGGCATGAACTGCGCAATCCCCTGCGCGCCCTTCGGGCTGACGGCATCGACGCGGAACCGGCTCTCCTGCCAGATGAGCCGGGCGAAGAACAGCGGCGGCAGGCCCGAGCCGTGCGCGATCTGATCGAGCAGAGGACACACCGCGCCGGCACGGATCCCGAGCCGCTCCACCACCGGCTTCAGGGCGGCATCGCGGCGTACGGCGTCGTGGACGGGCTGCGCCGATGCCTCGCCGATCAGCCCGAACGCCAGCGCCAGCCCGGCCAGCCAGCGCGGGCGCGAGCGTTTATCCTTGCGCGGACAGGCACGAAACCAGCGCGTCCGCATTCTGGCGCATGAGCGCAAAATAGTGGTCCGGCCCTTCGGCGATATCCGCGCCGAGCGGGTCGAGCACGCCAGCGCGGGCATCGCTTCCCTCCGTCACGACATCGACGATCTTAGGCGCGAATTGCGGTTCGGAAAACACGCAAGTGGCGGACAGCGACGCGATCCGCTCGCGGACCTCGCGCACGCGCTGTGCGCTCGGCTGCACCTCGGGGCTGACGGTGATCGAACCGACGCTGTTCAGTCCGAAGCGCGCCTCGAAATACTGGTAGGCGTCGTGGAACACGAGGAATGGCTTGTCGGCGACCGGCGCGAGCGTGTCGCGCAACTCGGCGGTGAGCGCGTCGAGTCGGGCGGTCATGTCGGAGGCGTTCTTTTCGTAGGCCGCGGCGTTGGCGGGGTCGGCCTCGCTCAGTACCGCGGCGGCCTGCTGCACGATCGCTTTGGCGTTTTCCGAGTCGAGCCAGAGATGCATGTCCTGATCGCCATGAGCATGCTCGTGGTCGTGCCCGTGCTCTTTGGCTTCGGCGTGCTCATGGTCGTGGTCATGATCGTGCGCCTCGGACTTGCCGTGCTTGTGCCCGTGATCATGATCATGTTCTTTCGCTTCGACTTTCTTGTCGCCATGGCCGTGGCCGTGATCGTGGTCATGGTCATGCTCTTTCGCCTCGGCATGCTCTTCGCCATGATCGTGATCATGACCTTCCCAGTTGCCGCCCTCGCGAATGGCCAGCAGTTCAATGCCCGGCGCTTCGGCCAGTTCGACCACCCGCGCCTTGCCTGCCAGCGCCTCCAGCGGGCCGGTCATGAAGGTCTCCATACCCTCGCCAATCCAGAACACCACCTTGGCCTGCTCCAGCGCCTGCGCGTCGGACGGCTTGAGCGAATAGTTGTGCGGGCTTGCGCTGCCCGGAACCAGAAGGTACGGCTCAGCCACGCCGCGCATGACTCCCGCGACAAGCGAATGAACCGGCTTGATGGAGACTGCGACATCGGCGGCGCGCGCGCCCTGGGTGCCGAAGGCGGCGACGGCGGAAAGCGATAGGGCAAGAAGTGTTGATCTCAGCATGATCGCGGTTTCCTTGCATTGCGTGTTGGCGTAATCTTATAACACCAAGAAGTGGGGCACGGGCAAGGCAAATCCGCGCGCCCGGAGAGTATTCTGGATGCTGAAACGACAGGCATCATCTGGCGAGCCGGACACCGCGCGCGATGGCGATGCGGTGCTCGTCGATGCGCGAGGCCTGTCAGTGCGGCGCAGCGGGCGCTGGCTGGTGCGCGACGTGAACTTGCGCATCTCGCGCGGGGAGATTGTCACGCTGATCGGCCCCAATGGCGGCGGCAAGTCCACCACCGCAAAGGCAATCCTCGGCCTGATTGAGATGGATCAAGGGCAGTTATGGCGCGCGCCGGGGTTGCGCGTCGGATATGTCCCGCAGCAACTCACCATCGACTGGACCTTCCCCTTGAGCGTGCGTCGGCTGATGTCGCTGACCGCGCGCCAGAGCGAGGCCGGCATCCGTCGCGCGCTCGGTGAGGTTGGCATAACGCATCTGATCGACGCGCCGGTGCAGTCGCTCTCGGGCGGCGAGTTTCAGCGCGCCCTGCTGGCCCGCGCGATCATCCGCCAGCCGGATCTGCTGGTGCTGGATGAGCCGGTGCGCGGCATCGACTTCAACGGCGAACTGGCCATGTATGACCTGATCGCGAATGTGCGCGACCGGCTGAACTGCGGCGTGCTACTGATCTCGCACGATTTGCATGTGGTCATGGCCGAGAGCGATACGGTGCTGTGTCTCAATTCCCATGTCTGCTGCTCCGGCACACCGGAGCATGTTGCGGCGCATTCGGCCTATCACGAACTGCTAGGGCCGCGCGCGGCGCGTACGCTGGCCATCTACCGGCATCACCACGACCATGTACATGCGCCCGACGGCTCGGTCGTACCGCTCAGCCCCCGTCCGGAAAAGGAGAGCGCCGGCGATGCTGGATGATTTCTTCATACGCGCGCTGATCGCGGGAACGGGCGTCGCGCTCGCCGCAGGGCCGCTGGGCTGCTTCATCGTGTGGCGGCGCATGGCCTATTTCGGCGACACAGTCTCGCATTCCGCGCTGCTCGGCGTTGCGTTGGGCTTCCTGATGGACGTCAACCTCACTCTCGCCGTGTTCGCGGTCGCCGCACTGGTCGCGCTCGGACTGCTGGCCATGCAGCGCGCCAATCACCTTTCGAGCGATGCCATCCTCGGCATCCTGTCTCACTCCACGCTTGCAATCGGGTTGGTGATCGTCGCCTTCATGACGTGGTTGCGCATCGACCTGATGGCCTACCTGTTCGGCGACATTCTCGCCGTGACACCGGAGGACATCGCGATCATTTACGGTGGCGGCGCGGCCGCCCTCGCCGTGCTCGCGGCGATCTGGACGCGGCTGCTGGCCGACACCGCGAGCCACGAACTGGCGCGGGCGGAAGGGTTGCGCCCGGAAATCGCACGTTTCATATTCATGCTGCTGGTGGCCGCCGTGGTCGCCATCACGATGAAGGTCGTTGGGGTTCTTCTGATCACCGCACTACTGATCATCCCCGCTGCGGCGGCGCGCAACTTCTCCGGCACGCCGGAGCGCATGGCCCTGATCGCCGCGGGCATCGGCGTTGTGGCGGTGGCGGCGGGGCTGCACGGCTCGCTTTATCTCGACACGCCCGCCGGGCCGTCGATTGTGGTTGCCGCGCTGGTCCTGTTTCTCGCGAGTATGGGGTTGCGCAGCTGGACGCAGTGGCGGGATGCCCGCTTGCCGGAGGACAGACATGCGGCCTGAGCAGCCTGCGCTGACGAAGAACCAATCGGTGGTGCTGGCGGCCCTGAAGCGCGCTGAAACGCCGATGACGGCCTACGAAGTCCTGGGGCTGGACGAGGTGCGCGAAGCCGGACTCAAGGCTCCGCTGACGATCTACCGCGCGCTCGACAAGCTGATCGCTGCGGGGCTGGTGCATCGGATCGAATCGATCAACGCCTTCGTCGCCTGCGAACACCGCCCGCATCCCGGTCCGGCGGGGTTCGCGATCTGCGACAAGTGCCGCAAAACAGTGGAGCTCACGCTGACCGATTGCGAAGCGCATTTGACAGAGAATGCGCGTCGCGTGGGCTTTCGCGTTGACGCGATGAACGTGGAGATGCACGGGCGCTGCGCCGACTGTCTGTCCTCGACATAGGTGGCGGTTGCCCTGCCGCTGGCCATCAAGTTAGCCTTGACTGTACCGTCTGGACGGTTTATGTGCAGTGCACCATGATAGATGCTGCACCAAAAGCTGCTCGCAATTCTCGCGATTTGATCCTCGATGCCGCCGAGGCGCTTGTAAGCGAACTCGGGGCGGCGCGGCTGACGATCGACGCGGTGGCAGCGCGCAGCGGCCTGTCGAAGGGCGGCGTGCTATACAATTTCCCGAGCAAGGACGCGCTCATCGCAGGCATGGTCGCGCGCCTGATCGAGGATTGCGCCAGCGATATCGCCGCGTTGCGTCCGTGTTACGAGCATAGCGATAGCCCAACTCTGTCCGCGGTGGTGACAGCCGCGCCCGGGTGGATCAACGCCAAGAAGTCGGTCGCGCGGGCGCTGCTCGCCGCACATGCGGAGAACCCCGCGCTGCTCCAGCCTTTCTGCGAATTCAAGATGGGGCAAAAAGCGCAGATCCTCGCCGAAACCGCGAATGCGGCCGATGCGCTGATGATCTGGTCGGCAATTGAGGGGTTGGTGTTTACCAGTGCCTTAGGACTGAACGTCCACAGTGAGGCCGAAGTCGAGACCATGCTCTCAGGGATGATGGAACGAATGCGCGGCTGAACGCGTAGCCGGGTTTGGAACCCGTGGATTAGATGAGAAGTAGCCACTGATGTTTGCTGAATCGATACGTTTCATGACGTTTGCTCGCCTCGCCGCCGCGATGGTCCTGCTGCTTGCCGGGTCCGGCCTGGCCGGATGCGGGGAACAATCGCCAAAAGCGGCGGCGCAGGCCGAGGCGCGCCGTCTGGCCGAGGCGCGGCCGGTGCGCATCCACACTGTGAGCGGCGATACTGCGCTCACGTCACGCCAGTTTTCCGGGCGCGTGCGCGCTGTGCAGACGGTCGATCTGTCGTTTCAGGTCGGCGGGGAGATCGTCAAGCTGCCGGTGCGCGAGAGCGAGCGCGTAAAAAAGGGCGAGTTGATCGCCGCGCTCGACAAGGAGGATTTCGAGCGGCGGCTGCGCGAGGCGAAGGTGCGGCGCGATCTGGCAAAGGCAAAGCTTGAACGCGCCGAGACCCTGCGCAAGAAGCAGTTCGCGTCCGAAGCGTCCTACGACGATGCGAAGGCCGAATACGATCTCGCCGTCGTCGCGGTCGAGACCGCGGCGCGAAATTTGGAATACGCTGAAATCCACGCGCCGTACGACGCCATCATCACCAAGCGGCTCGTGGACAACTACACCGTCATCTCGGCTGGCACGCAGGTCGTGCGCATTCAGGACATGTCGGAAATCCAGATCGACATCAATGTCCCGGAGACGCTGTTCGCCAAGGTTACGCGCCAACAGGTGGAAAGCATGGTGGCGGAGTTCCCGTCCGCGCCCGAGCGCAGCTTTCCACTGCAGTACCGCGAGCACGAGACCGAGCCGGATCCGGTCGCGCAGACCTACCGCGTGACGCTCGCCATGCCGGTGCCTGAGGATATCAATATCCTGCCGGGCATGACGGCCTCAATAATCGTGAAGCTCCGGGCCGGCGGACCCGAAGGGCAGGGTCTATCCGTACCGGCCGCGGCGATCGGGGCGGATGCGCAGCAGCGGCCGTTTGTCTGGGTGCTCGATCCCGACACGAATGAAGTATCAAGGCGTATTGTCGCGCTTGGTCCGCTTCGCGGTGATAACGCAATCGTCACGGATGGCCTGAAGTCAGGCGAACAGATCGTCTCTGCGGGCGTGTCCTTCCTGCAAGAAAGGCAGGTCGTCCGCCCGCTTCGCACGACAGAATAAACGCGCGTCACGTCTCTCCGCCTGACCAACCCAGCAACGACAAGGCCGTTCGTCATGGATATCGCGCGTTATTCCATCGAGAAGCCGGTCAACACCTGGCTGATCGTCCTGGTCGCCTTCCTTGGCGGCATCTGGGGTCTGCTCAGCGTCGGGCGGCTGGAAGACCCGGACTTCACCATCAAGAACGCGCTTATCTTCACGGCCTATCCGGGGGCGAGCGCGGAGGAGGTCGAGACCGAGGTGACCGAGCGGCTGGAAAGCGCGATTCAACAGATGCAGCAGCTCCACCGGATCACTTCGGTCTCCAAGCCCGGCCTGTCGCAAATCAATGTCGAGATGAAGGACACCTATGGCCCTGACGACCTACCGCAGGTGTGGGACGAGTTGCGCCGCAAGGTCCGTGATGCGCAGGGGCAACTGCCCGCAGGGGCGCAGCCGCCGCTGATCAATGATGACTTCGGCGATGTCTTTGGCCTGTATTACGCCTTTACGGCAGAGGGCTATTCGCGCCGGGAAATCCGCGAGGTCGTCAAGCGCGTGCGCCGTGAATTGCTGACCGTCCCTGGCGTCGCCAAGGTCGAGATCGCCGGCGAGCCGGAGGATCGCATCTTCCTCAACGTGTCGCAGGACCGGCTGGCGCAGCTCGGCATCGCCATAGATGATGTGGTGAACGTCATCGGCGCGGAAAACGCGGTGCAGGAGGCCGGCTCGAAGCGTGTCGGCGAGCGTCGCATACGGATCGGCTCGCCATCCGCGTTCGACCGATATACCTCCGTCCGGGACCTGGTGATTGGCAGTCCCGGATCAACCGCACTCATACGGCTTTCAGACGTCGCGGAGATCGAGGTCGCGGAGCCAGAAGAGCCCGACCTGCTCATCCGCCATAATGGGCAGGAGGCCGTCACCTTCGGCGTGACGCAGGTGCCCGAAACCAATGTCGTCGATGTCGGGGCGGCGCTGATGCGCAAGCTGGCCGCCATAGAGGGGCAATTGCCCATCGGCATGAAGGTTCATCCGATCTATCAACAGAACGTGGTTGTAGAGGACGCCGTCAATGGCTTCCTGCTCAGCCTCGCAATGTCGGTCTCCATCGTGATTGGCGTGCTCGCGCTGTTCATGGGTTGGCGCGCGGCGCTGGTGGTCGGCACGGTGCTGCTGCTGACGGTGCTCGCCACGCTCATGTTCATGAGCATCTTCAGCATCGAGATGCAGCGGATTTCGCTCGGCGCGCTCATCATCGCGATGGGCATGCTCGTCGATAATGCCATCGTCGTCGCCGAGGGGATGCTGATAAACATGCAGCGCGGGCAAAAGGCGTTGCAGGCAGCAAGCGCGACGGTACAGCAGACCAAGTGGCCGCTGCTTGGCGCGACCGTGATCGGCATCATGGCGTTTTCCGGCATCGGCCTGTCGCCCGACACCACCGGCGAGTTCCTCTTCTCGCTGTTCGCAGTGATCGGCATATCGCTGCTGCTGTCGTGGCTGTTCGCGGTGACGGTGACGCCTCTGTTCGGCAAATATCTGTTCAAGGAGCGCGCCGGCGGGATGGGCGATGACGACCCATACCGCGGCGTGATCTACGCGATGTATCGCGGGTTGTTGCGCGGATCGCTGCGCGCGCGCGCTGTCACCATTCTTGCGCTGATCGGAATTACCGCAGTCTGCGTCGCCGGTTTCGGCAGCGTCAAGGAGTCCTTCTTCCCCGATTCCAACACGCCGATGTTCTACGTCCATTACTGGGCGCCGCAGGGCACGGATGTCCGCGCGGTCGAGGATGGGCTGAAACGCTTCGAACAGCAGGCGCTGGCGGACGAGCGCGTCACAGAAGTCACGAGCTACGCTGGGCGCGGCGCGTTGCGGTTCATCCTGACTTACGACCCGGAGCAGCCGAACCCGTCCTACGGCATGATGCTGGTGCGCACGCAGACCCGCGAGGTGATCGACGAGCTGACCGAGAATTTACGCTCATGGGCAGCGAGCGAACTGCCGGACGTTCAGGTGATGACCCAGCGCATGGTGTTCGGCCCGCCGACGCCAGCCGACATCGAAGCTCGGATTGCTGGCCCCGATGCCGACACGCTGCGGCGCATCGCCGGGGAAGCCGAGCGGCTCATGCGCGCGCCCGAGGCCCGCCTCAAGGATGTGCGTAACGACTGGCGTCAGCGGGAGTTGTTCATCAAGCCGCTGTTCGACGAGGATCGCGCCAGGATCGCTGGCGTCACGCGGCAGGACCTCAGCCAGGGCCTGCTGTTCGCGACCGACGGGCTGACCGCTGGGAGCTTCCGCGATGGCGACGAGACAATCCCGATCATCGCGCGCAAGCAGCGCGACGAGCGCGTGGATTCCTATGAGAACCTCAACGACACGCTGATCTGGAGCGGCCAGCAGCGCAAATATGTGCCGGTCGACCAACTCGTCACCACGTTTGAGACGCGGGCGGAGGACACCCGCATCCGCCGGCGCGACCGCGTACGCACGATCACGGTGCAGGCCAATACCGTCGGTACGGAAACCGCGGCGGCGGCGCTGGAGCGCGTGCGCCCGAACATCGAGGCGATCGAACTGCCGCCCGGATATACGCTGGAGTGGGGCGGCGAATACGAAGCCACGAACGAGGCGCAGACCAAGCTCGGCGCGCAGCTTCCGCTCGGCTTCCTCATCATGCTGCTGATCAGCATCCTGCTATTCGGCAAGATCCGCCAGCCGCTCATCATCTGGCTGATGGTGCCGATGTCGATAAACGGCGTGGCCATCGCGCTGCTTGCGACAGATACGCCCTTCAGCTTCCTGGCGCTGCTTGGCTTCTTGTCGCTGTCGGGGATGCTGATTAAAAACGCGATTGTGCTGTTGGACGAGATTGACCTGCAAATCAATAGCGGACGTGACCGGCTCGACGCGCTGATCGATGCGAGCACATCGCGCCTGCGGCCGGTGATGCTGGCGGCGATCACGACGATCCTCGGCATGGCGCCGCTGTTGTTCGATGCGTTCTTCATCAGCATGGCTGTGACGATCATGGGCGGTCTGGCGTTTGCGACGGTGCTGACGCTGATCGCCGCGCCTGTGCTCTATGCGGTGTTTTTCCGTATCAGGCGGCCGGGCAAAACGGTCGGCAAGCGCGGTGGGAAATCCGGGGTGCCGACGCCTCAGCCCGGGAGGTCCGGCGCAACTTGACGTGATAACCGCCTTCACGCGGTCAGAGGACCCGACGCATGGACGAAATGCCGGTGATCGCCGCGCGCGATCTCATCAAGCGCTTCGGCACGCTGGAGGCGGTGCGCGGCGTTTCCTTTACCGTGGCGCGCGGGCGCTGCACCGGTCTGCTTGGCCCGAACGGCGCTGGCAAGACGACAATCATGCGCATGATCACCGGTCAGGCGAGCGTCACCTCCGGCGAACTCATTGTTTTTGGCGAGCCGCCATTCGCGCTGGCGCGCGAGACCAAGGCGCGTATCGGGCTGGTGCCGCAAGCCGACAATCTCGACCCCGATGTGTCGGTGCAGGAGAACCTTGAAATCTACGGTCGCTATTTCGGCCTGTCCGAAGCGGTCATCGCCGAGCGCGTGCCCGGCCTGTTGGCCTTTATGCGGCTGGAGGAAAAGGCGGATGCCCGCGTGATGCAGCTTTCCGGCGGTATGAAGCGCAGGCTGGTCATCGCGCGGGCGCTGATAGCCGAGCCGGAGGTGGTGATCCTCGACGAGCCGACCACCGGGCTGGACCCGCAGGCCCGTGTGATGATCTGGAAACAGCTTCTCGATTTGAAGGCGCGCGGCAAGACCATGCTGCTCACCACCCACTACATGGACGAGGCTCAGCGGCTGTGCGACCGGATCATCATCATCGACAACGGTCAGGTGCTGGATGAGGGCACGCCCGATGAGTTAATCAGCCGCCATGTGAAGGGGCACGTCTACGAGATCGGCAAGCCGGTGCCGGAGCCGCTTAGCAATGGCCGCTGGGACAGCGAGGATATTGGCGACAGCATTCTGATCTATGTCGCGCGGCAGGACGACATCCGCCCGGCGCTGACCCAGGACATCCGCTATTACCACCGCCCGGCGAACCTGGAGGACGTGTTCCTGCGCCTCACAGGCCGGCAGTTGCGGGAAACGTGATGGCCGCGGCGCGCGTGATCAGCCCGAGCGCCGTTCTGGCGGTCACGCACCGGCAATATATCGTCTGGCGCAAGTTGATCTGGTCGGCGCTCGCGACGAACGTAGCCAACCCACTCTTGTTCCTGTTCGCATTTGGGCTGGGGCTCGGGCGGTTCGTCGAGGAAATGGGCGACGTGCCCTATCTTGCATTCGTCGTGCCGGGCATCGCCGCTTATTCCGCAATGTTCGCCGCCAGCTTTGAGA
>CAZYYQ010000059.1:0-10396 GCA_964651275.1 uncultured Hyphomicrobiaceae bacterium
GGGCCGGACTGGTCGGCTGTGATGAACGGGAGGTTGACCTCGGTCTGCTGGGTCGATGACAACTCGATCTTCGCCTTTTCCGCGGCCTCTTTCAGGCGCTGGAGCGCCAGCCGGTCATTGCGCAGGTCGATGCCGTTCTCGCGCTTGAACTCGTCGGCGAGATAGTCGACCAGGCGCATGTCGAAGTCTTCTCCACCCAGGAAGGTGTCGCCATTGGTGGACTTCACCTCGAACACGCCGTCGCCGATCTCCAGCACCGACACGTCGAACGTGCCGCCGCCGAGGTCGTACACAGCGATGCGCTCGCCATCCTTCTTGTCGAGGCCATAGGCCAGTGAGGCGGCTGTCGGCTCGTTGATGATGCGCAACACTTCAAGCCCGGCGATCTTGCCGGCGTCCTTGGTTGCCTGGCGCTGGGCGTCGTTGAAGTAGGCCGGAACCGTGATGACGGCCTTTTCGACCTTCTCGCCGAGATAGCTTTCGGCGGTTTCCTTCATCTTTTGCAGGATGAAGGCGGAAATCTGCGACGGCGAATACTTTTTGCCGTGGGCCTCAACCCAGGCGTCGCCGTTGTCTGCCTTGACGATCTTGTAAGGGACCAGCTTCTGGTCCTTCGCCACCGTGGGGTCCTCGAAGCGCCGTCCGATCAGGCGCTTGATCGCGAATAGCGTGTTCTCGGGGTTCGTCACCGCCTGACGCTTGGCGGGAACCCCGACCAGCGCCTCACCGTCCTCGGTGAACGCCACCATCGACGGCGTTGTCCGCGAGCCTTCCGCGTTTTCTATCACTTTGGGGTTCTTGCCCTCCATCACGGCCACACACGAGTTCGTGGTGCCGAGATCGATGCCAATGACTTTCGACATGCTCATCAACCCTTATGGTTCTCTAGAGATCCAGCGAATCGCCGGGCCCGTAGCTTTTAGCAGTTGCTGGCACCCGGCTCGACGGCAGAACCGCTTGTTCAAGCCGGCCCTAGCGTCTCCTGATACGATTCCTTGTCGTCCAGCTTTGCGACGATATATATGCCGAGGCAAAGATTGCTGCAAGCCGCGCCCAATTCTTGCCGGGGATCAACTTGGGGACAACCTTCTCAATCTCCGGCACGGCCGCAAGGTCGCTAACGCGCTCCAGTCCGAATGTCCGAAACATCCGACATCCAACTCAGAATTGGTTGCTTTGACCGGCAGGCGCAAGAACATCTGTTGGCCGTAATCCGGCAGGTTGTTGCCCAAGCGCCTCTGTTCGTGCCGCGGATGCCGAGAACTGGCCGGCCATTCTCGGTGCGGATGACCAATTGCGGTCGGCTGGGCTGGCTGGCGGACAAGGACGGCGGGTATCGCTACGAGCCGCGCCACCCCGAGACAGGGCAGCCATGGCCGGCGATCCCGCCGATGCTGCTGGCACTTTGGGAAGATGTCGGCGGGGGGGCGTCGCCCGATGCCTGCCTGATCAACTACTATGCGCATGGCGCAAAGATGGGTCTGCATCAGGATCGCGACGAGGAAGACTTTTCCGCGCCGATCGTGTCGGTTTCGCTGGGCGATACCGGCGTGTTCCGCGTTGGCGGCACCAGGCGCAAAGCCCCGACACAGCGTTATGAACTGGCTTCGGGCGATGTGTTCGTGATGGGCGGCGCTGCGCGACTTGCCTATCACGGCATCGACCGCATTGTGGCCGGGTCCAGCGATCTGCTTCCCGAGGGCGGGCGCATAAACATCACCATGCGCCGAGTCTATCGCCCATGATCCCTGCGACGCTCAATTCTTGCGGCGTGCGGCCTCTTCCGTCCCGAATGCCTGTTCCGCTTCGGTGTTAATCACAGGTTCGTTCAGGCGCGAGCTTCCGCGCGGCTGATTGGTAGCGGGGTCCGCGTTTTCCGGTTCCGGCGTTGCAGATGCCTGCTCCGCGGCCGATGCCGGTTGCTCTTTCGGGGTTGCCGCGCCTTCGGGCCGCGCTTCGCCAGCCGGTTCATCCTTGCCGACATCCGTACCGGCATTTTTGGCGGCGCCGTTCTGCGCGCCTTGGCCACTGGCCTGAGGATTGTTCTCGTTGGCGCCAGAGGCCGCCGGAGCGGCTTTCGAGACGCCAACCATCGCTGGACGCAGGACACGATCGCCCAGCGTGTAGCCTGGCTGCACCACCTGCATCACCACCCCGCTGGGATGGTCAGGGGTTGGCACCTCGAAAATGGCCTGGTGGAAGTTCGGATCGAACTTTTCGCCTTCGGGGTTCAGCCGGACAATGCCATGGCGCTCCATCGCCTTGTGCAACTCGCGCTCCGTCACCTCGATGCCGTCAAGGAAGGTCTTGAGCGCGGCATCGTTCTCCGCCGCATCGCGTGGGACGGCGTGTATCGCGCGCTGGATATTGTCGGCAATGCCCAGAACCTCGCGTGCGAAATTTGCCATCGCGTATCTGGCGACGTCCTCCTTCTCGCGTTCCATGCGCTTGCGGACATTCTCCTGTTCGGCGATGGCGCGCTGCAGCCGCTCTTCCAGATCGCGGATGTGCTCCTCCATCGACCCTGCCTCAGAGGCGCGGGCCTGCGCACCGGGGTCCTCATCCTTGCGCGCGTCCGCCTCGGCTTGGCCAGCTTGCTGCGCCTTTTGCTCGGTATCGCCGCGAGCTAACGGGTCCTCGCTTCGGTTCGCCTTTTCTGTCTCAGGCGCGTATTCGGTCTTCTTCTGGTCGTTGCTCATCGCTCAGTTCTCTTTGATAAATGGGGCAAATGTCGCCGGGACGGCCGCGCACTCCATGGGCGCTTGTTTCAGCCGTCCGCTCGGCTCAAGTCAACAGCCGTCCGACCAGCTTGGCGGTATAGTCCACGACCGGGATCACTCGCGCATAGTTCAGCCGTGTCGGACCGATAACGCCGAGCACGCCGACGATGTTCCGGTCGGTATCGCGGAACGGCGCCACGATCACCGATGAGCCTGACAGCGAAAACAGCTGATTCTCCGATCCAATGAAGATGCGCACGCCCTCGGCCTCATCGGCAAGATCCAGCAGGCGGATCAGTTCCTTCTTCGACTCAAGATCTTCAAACAGCAGACGGATGCGCTCCAACTCGTCCACGGCCTTGAGATCTTGAAGCAGGTGTGCGCGCCCGCGCACGATCAGGCTCTTTGTGTCCTCCTGACCGCCGGACCACTCCGCCAGCCCGGCCTCTATCAGCCGCTGGGTCAGTTCGTCGAGCAGGTCGCGCTTGTCCCTGAGTTCCTGGTTGATCCGCTCCTTGGCCTCGTTCAGCGTCAGCCCGCGGATCCGCGCGTTCAGGTAGTTGCCGGCCTCGATCAGCGCCGATGGCGGCAGGCCCTGAGGGAGGTTCACCACACGATTCTCTACCGCGCTGTCCTCGCCGACCATCACGATCAGCGCACGCCCGGCATCGAGGTTCACGAATTCGATATGCTTGATCCGGTTGATCTGCTTTTCCGCGACCACCAGCCCGGCGCATTGTGACAGGCCCGAAAGCATGCCGCTGGCCTCGGCCAGCACCTCGTTGACGCCCTGGCGGGCATGCTCTGCGGTCATCTGCCACTCGATCTGCGTGCGCTCTTCCGGGCTGAGGTCGCCAAGCTCCAACAGGCAGTCGACGAACAGCCGCAAGCCCATTTGCGTGGGCAGCCGTCCGGCGCTTGCATGCGGCGCGTAGACGAGGCCCATCGCCTCCAGATCGGACATGACATTGCGCACCGAAGCCGGCGACAGCGTCATCGGCAACTGACGGCTCAGATTCCGCGAGCCGACCGGAGCGCCCGTCGCGAGATAGGATTCCACGATGTGCTTGAAGATTTCGCGCGAGCGGTCGTTGAGGTCTTGCAGGCCACCCAGAGCTTCACTCATCCGCGCCACCGAAACGAAAAATGATCACCTCGTGAATTCGTCCCAGAACAGATCAACGACGGCTATAACATAGGTCGGTCCGGGGGGAGCGTCAATTCGGCCCCCCCGGCACATCGAGTTCGGTGCTGCCTCGGCACCTGCGCATTATCAGCCTGCCGAGGTGCGGACGCAGCGGAAATCGCGTGGTCCGCCCCGCGGCAGCTTGCCCTTCTTGCGCGCGCGCTCGAAACGGCGGTTGCATTCGCGTCGGGCGCGGTTGCAGGCGTGTTTCAGTTTTGCGGCATGCCCGTAACCCTGGATACCGAGTGGGCCTGTCACGACACCCTGGCCGTCCTGATAAAGTCTGTAGTAGCAGCCAGCCGCCTCTGCGGGGCCGCTCGATCCGAGGAACAGCATGCCGCCGACGGTGGCCGCCGCAGCTAGTGTCGAAAGTCGTTTCATTGTTCTTTCCCTGCCTGAGGCAATCTGGATTGGCGCGGCAAGCACAAATCGGTTTGCCGCCCCACGGGTGATGTTCTACGGTGCGCGCCACTCTTCTCGACGTGTCTGTAGCGAACTGCGGAAACGCACCGTGAGAAAAGGTGTTGACTCAATGAACATGAATATTGGCAGAACAAGCCCATGAGGCCGTCGAAACGCGAAGCGGATGCCCTGCGGCGGGTAAGTTTCGAGCGCGGCGTATCGCGCCACGCAGAAGGATCGTGCCTGATCCGCTTCGGGCATACGCATGTGCTGTGCACCGCCAGCGTGGAGGAGCGCACGCCGCCCTGGCTGAAGGGGCAGGGCAAGGGCTGGGTCACGGCGGAATACGGAATGCTGCCGCGTGCGACGGGGGAGCGGATGCGCCGCGAAGCCGCCCATGGCAAGCAGTCTGGGCGCACGCAGGAAATCCAGCGGCTTATCGGGCGTTCGCTGCGGGCCGTTATCGATCTCGCCGCCCTCGGCGAACGGCAGATCACAATCGACTGCGACGTGCTTCAGGCCGATGGCGGCACCCGGACGGCCTCGATAACTGGCGCATGGGTGGCGATGAAGGACTGCATTGGCTGGATGCAGGCGCGCGACATGCTCAAGCGCGACCCGCTGAACGATCAGGTGGCCGCGGTGTCTTGCGGCTTGCGCGGCGGCGAGGCGATCCTCGATCTCGACTATGAGGAGGACTCAGAAGCCGATGCCGATGCGAATTTCGTCATGACCGGCGCAGGCGGGATCGTCGAAATCCAATGCACCGCGGAAACCGACCCGTTCGGCGAGGACGCCTTTGCGAAAATGATGACGCTGGCGAAGAAGGGCATAGCGGAGTTGGTCGAGTTGCAGAAGCTGGCCGTGGCGTGAGGTGGGCATGATCGGGCAGGCATCGTCCGAAACGCGGCAGCGCCTTGTCATCGCAAGCCACAACCCGGGCAAGATTCGCGAAATAGGCGAATTGCTGGGGCCGCTCGGCTATCAGGTGGTCTCGGCCAGCGAGGCTGGCGCGCCGGAGCCCGAGGAAACCGGCGACAGTTTCGCTCAGAACGCGCTCATCAAGGCCGAGGCCTGCGCGCGCGCCACCGGGCTGCCGGCGCTCGCCGACGACTCCGGCATCGAGGTGGAAGCGCTCGGCGGCGCGCCGGGCATATATGCCGCGCGCTGGGCCGGGCCGGAGAAAGATTTCCACGTCGCCATGGAGCGGGTCGAGCGCGAACTTGCCGCCGCTGGCGCTGTCGCACCGGAGCAGCGCCGCGCCAACTTCACCTGCGCACTGTGCCTCGCATCGCCCGACGAGAGCTACCACATCTTCCTTGGCCGGGTGTTCGGGACGCTGGTCTGGCCGCAGCGCGGCGATCGTGGCTTTGGCTATGATCCCATGTTCGTGCCTGACGGCTACGGCGAAACCTTCGGCGAGATGGACCCGGCGGAAAAGCATCGCATCTCCCACCGCGCTGCAGCCTTTGCCCGGCTGGTGGAGTATCTGGAGCGTTGCGGGAACGGCTGACAGGTAAGACGAGATGACCGCGCGAGAAGACAGCCACGACTGTGATGCCGGCTTCGGCATTTATGTGCACTGGCCATATTGCGCAGCCAAGTGCCCCTACTGCGACTTCAACTCCCATGTGCCGCGCGGCGCGGTGGACGAGCGCCGCTACTCCGGCGCGATCATCCGCGAGCTTGAACACCACGCCGCGCTCACGCCGGGCCGGCGCGTGGACAGCATCTTCTTCGGCGGGGGGACGCCGTCGCTGATGGCGGCCGAGACCGTCGATGCGGTGATCGACGCGATCGCCCGCCTCTGGCCGGTCTCCGGCTATGCCGAGATCACGCTGGAGGCCAACCCGTCGAGCGTTGAAGCCGCCCGCTTCGCGGGGTATCGCGTGGCCGGAGTGAACCGCGTCTCTCTGGGCGTGCAGTCTCTCGATGACGATGCGCTCAGGTTCCTCGGGCGGCTGCATACCGCTGATCAGGCGCGCGATGCCGTTGCAGTGGCGCTTGAGCATTTTCCGCGCGTGTCGATCGACCTGATCTACGCCCGCCCGGGACAGAGTGTCGAGGCATGGCAGGACGAGCTGCGCGCGGCGCTCGATCTGGGCGTGCGCCACCTCTCGGCCTATCAGCTCACCATCGAGCCGGGAACCGCGTTCTTCCGCCTTCACGAAGCCGGCAAGCTGGCGACGCCGCCTGATGAGGACGCGGTTGCGCTACTGGAGACCACGCGGGCGGTTTGCGCCGATGCCGGACTGCCCGCATACGAAGTATCGAACCACGCCGCGCCGGGCGAGGAGAGCAGGCACAACCTGATCTATTGGCGCTATGGCGATTATGCCGGCGTGGGGCCGGGAGCGCATGGGCGGCTGACGCTGAGCGATGGCGCACGCCTGGCTGCCGAGACGGTGCGTGATCCGGCCCGGTGGCTTGCGCAGGTCGAGCAGCATGGCAACGGCGTGGCGGCAACCACGCGCCTGAGCATGCAGGAGCAGGCCGAGGAACTGCTGCTGATGGGGCTGCGGCTTGAAGAGGGCATATCGCTTCGGCGTCTTCGCGAATTCGGGTTTGCACTTCCTCTGGAGACGCTTGGCGAATTGCAGGCGCTCGACATGATCTCGTTGGAACAAGGCCACGGGCTGCGCGTTACGCACGCTGGGCTGGCGTTGCTCAACCATATTGCCGAACGTCTCGCTGCGGCGCTCACGGCCATGTCCGAGCCTGCCCCTGTCACCGCGACCGGATAAGCTCTGGTAGCGATGGCCGCCTCGCCCTCAGTATTGCGCGCCTGAGAAAGTGCGGGGCGCTGGATCGACAATCCGATGACTGAAGCGCTGAACTTCGAGGATCGCGAGGCCGCGCTCGGAAAGCCCGTCGCGCCGGAGCCTGAACAGCCCATCGATGCCGGAGAAGCCACTGTCTCGCGTCAGGCGCGACTCGGTGTAACGGCTGCCGCGCGAGCCTTCCGACAGGGTTACTGCCAGGCTGACCGCATCATAGGCGAGGCTCGCCAGCCGCGGCGGCGCATCGCCGTAGGTTTCCACATAGCGCTTGGTGAAGTCCTGCCAGCCGCCTGGCTCGGATCCCGGGAACCAGCCGCCGCGCAGCGGCTCTTCCCTGCCGATGCCGTTATAGTCCCAGCCGTTCGAGCCGATAATCTGGATCGCGTCCGTATCGACCTCGAAATAGGGCAGCAGGGGCCCGAGCGCGGGCAGCGTGTCGGAACTGCCAGGCAAAAACAGCGCGTCGAACTGCGGCGGGCCCTCGCCCTTCTTGGCCAGCGCGGCGATACGCTCGACGGGCTTCAGCATGTTGTTTGCATCGGGCTTGTAGGTTTCAACGGCGACGATCTCGCCGCCGGTGTCGCGGACAGCTGACTGAAACGCGTCACGGAGGATTGCGCCAAGCTCGTTCTCAGGGATGAGTGCAGCGAACCGGCGTCGTCCCTGGGTCATGGTATAGGCCACCATCCGGCGCACCTCGCTGCCTGCGAGGAAGCTGAGGAGGTAGACCCCATTGCCCGCCACCTTACGGTTGCTCGAAAACGCGATCACGGGCACCCCAGCCTCACGCGCGACCGGGGCCGCCCCGCGCACGGCTTCGGCGAATAATGGCCCGAGGATCAGTTCGGCGCCATCCTGGATGGCCTCCTGCGCCGCCGCCTTGGCGCCTTCGGCAGTGCCGCGCGTATCTTTCTGCATCAGTTGCAGGTCGCGGTTATTGAAGTCGAACAGGGCGAGTTCGCCCGCGCTCTTCATCGCCTCGGCGACCTTCGCTGTGTTGCCATCCGCAGAGAGAGGAAGCAGCACAGCGACCTTGATAGTTGGGCGCTTGAGCCGAGGGGCGTCATCCGCGCCGCGCTGGCCGGCGGCGCTGTCATCCGCGACCTGGCGTGGTCCGCCTACCGTGCAGCCGCTGGCGGCAAGGGCGAGAGCAAGGAGCGCAAACACAGTTGCACACCAAAGCACCGTACGGCGGAGCATGCTGCATGATCCGGCCGTCGCGCCTCGCGCTCTAGCTGTGCAGACAAATTCAGATTGTGACATTCTTGGCCCTGAGACTTGCAGAGTCTTCAGCTTTGCAGTGCGTTGAGATCCGGGCGCAAGACTCTCTTCCAATGAGATTGATCGTCGGCCCCGCGCGATGACGCTGCCCGGATTATTGCGAATCGACCTTAGTTGACAACAGAATGCTATGGCTCATTTGTGGCGGTACCGGCCAGGGGTTGTGAGGCGTATCCAACATGCCCTTAATGTTTGCACATGATCGATGGTGCGCAACGCGAGCTTCTGGGCGTGTCTGCGATATGCTAATCAGGTGCCCATGAGCCGTCGCCCGAGCAGCGATACCGGGGCTAAGCCCGATGCCGAGCGGATTGCCGCGCGTGTCGACGCACAACTGCGCAAGGCGATCGAAGAAAGACTGGCCCCCGGCCTTTATCTCGTTGCGACCCCCATTGGCAATCTCGGCGATATCAGCCTGCGTGCGATCGTGGCGCTGGCCAGCGCGGACGTAGTCTTTTGCGAGGACACCCGTCGCGCGCGCAAGCTGCTTTCGCATTTTGGCGTTGCGCGAGACGTTCAGGTCTACGAGGAGCACAACGCGGAACGCGTGCGTCCACGAGTGATGGAGGCGTTGCGCGGCGGCCAGTCGGTCGCGCTCATCTCCGATGCCGGTACGCCGCTGATCTCCGATCCAGGCTTCAAACTGGTGCGCGCGGCCGCGGAAGAACGAATTTCCGTATTTGCTGTGCCCGGCCCCGTCGCAGCCATTGCGGCGCTCACCGTGAGCGGCTTGCCCAGCGACCGGTTCCTGTTCACCGGCTTTCTGCCCTCGAAATCGACCGCACGTCGCGCACGACTCGGCGAGCTTTCCTGCGTGGAAGCCAGCCTGATCCTGTATGAAAGTGCGGGCCGTTTGTCGGCCCTTCTGGAAGATGTCGAGGCGATGCTGGGCCAGCGCGATGTCGCGGTGCTTCGGGAGATGACGAAACGGTTCGAGGAGCATCTGCGCGGGACGGTTTCGCAGGTCCGCAGCCAAATTTCTGACCGCAGCCTGAAAGGTGAGGTGGTTGTTGTCGTGGGCCCACCCGCAGATGTATTGGTTTCCGACGAACGTATCGCTCAGCGGCTGGACGCGGCGATGGCTTCGATGAGTCCGCGCGATGCCGTCCAAATGGTTGCAGAGTCTCTTGGAATACAGCGTAAACGGGTATATGATGTGATGGTTGGACGGTTGCCCGCTGCGCGGCGATGACGGACCTTGTTCCAAGGGGCGCGAGGGAGCTGGTTGCGGCAGAAGCGCGTTTCAGGGTGCTGCCAATCTGCGTGGCAGGTATTTTTTGGAACGCGGCAGTCAACGTGGAGCAGTTTCCGACACAGACGCTTGAATGCGAGCATGTTGCAAGCCTGGATCAAGTGTCTGTGGCACTACACTGGAAATAAGATTTTGCCAGTGCATCCCTGACGCATTCAGTCCATCTTGGACTCGCTGCCTGGTGAAGCGGATGGACGCGTCGATGCATATCGGCCTTTGAGCGACCGGACGGGCAGGCGCGCTGTTGTTTACACAAAGGGTGCCAATCCTGTCGGGTCTCGTGGAAGGAGTGAGCCGTGACGACCGGTGGCGATACGACCAAGTCTCATCATGCAGACCGTGCTTTTTCCGGAGATCGATGGAACGGTACCAAGAGGCAAGAGAAAGGAACCGCTGGTGGTGTACGTTTTCGTACGACGAACCATTCCAAGGGCGTTGCAGCCGAGAGTATCGCCATAGAGACGCTGCAAGCGGCTGGCTTTGAGGTTCTGAACAGGCGCTATCGGACGCGGGCGGGGGAGGTCGACCTTGTGGTGGCGAAGGAGGGTGCGCTCGCCTTCGTTGAGGTCAAGCGCCGAGCCTCTGCCATTCAAGCTATGGAAGCCATCACGCCGCACCAGCAGACGCGGATCGCGGGGGCAGCAGAAATTTGGCTGCAGGCGCATCCCGAATATGCCGACCGGGACATTACGTTTGATGCGCTTCTGGTGTGCCCAAGCTCCACCCCCTGCCACATCCGTGATGCCTTCCGGCCGGCTATCTAGTGCATCGACGC
>CAZYYQ010000060.1:0-10185 GCA_964651275.1 uncultured Hyphomicrobiaceae bacterium
GCGCCGTCAGAAGCGCTCGATCAGCCGCTCCAGATACTCCAGCTCGATGCTCGGCCGTGAAGGATCGCTCAGCCGGCGGCGTAACTCCCGCAGGATTTCACGCGCCCGTTCGATAGCGAACTCCTCCGGGATCTCCACGCTATCGCCAGTATCTGCGCCTTGCTGGCGCTGAGGCCGGCCCAGAGGGTCGCGTCCACGCTGACCCGGCCCCATCTGACCCATGCGCTGCTGGCCGAGTTGTTCGAGGATCTGCTGCGCCATGCTCTGCGCGCCCTTGCGCAGCCGGTCGAGCGCGAGCGTTTGCTGCTGTGTGGCGCGCTGGCCATCGCCTTCGCCCAACGCTTCGCCGGCATCGCCCATGGCTTCGCCCGCGCCGTCAAGCTCGCCAGGCATCTGGGCACCAGATCGCTGCATCTGCTCCATGAGCTGGCGCAGCGCCTCGCGCAATTCCTGCTGCTGCTGACCCAGTTGGCCAAACTGGCCTTCGCCGCTGCGCCCGCGCTGTCCCTGGCCTGGCTGACCTTGACCCATCTGGCCTTGCTGGCCTTCCTGACCCTGCTGTCCCTCACCCTGCTGCGGCTGGCCGGGGCCCTGCTCTCCCTGTCGGCGCGCTTCATAGGTGTCGTCGAGCAGGCGCTGCTGCTGCTGCACGATATCGCTGAATTTCTTCAGCATCTCCATCATCTGCTGGGCCTGCCCGGCCTCGCCCGGCTGCCCGGCTCGCAAATTCTCCAGCATCGAGCGCAACTGGCTAAGCATCTGCTGCGCTGCTTCACGCGATCCGGTCTTGGCGAGGTCCTCGATATCCTTGAGCATCTTGTCGAGGTCTTGCGCAGACAGCATCTGCCTTTGGTCCATCGGCGGCATTTCGCCCATCTCTCCGGCCTGCTGACGGCCCTGCTCCGCGAGCGCGCGCAAGAAGTCCGATAGCGCCGTGCGCAGTTCCTCCATCAGCCGCTCGATTTCCTCCGGCGACGCGTTGCGCTCCAGCGCCTCGCGCAAGCGTTCCTGGGCCTGGCGCAGCTGCGCTTCGGCATCCGACAGGTCGCCATCCTCGATTCTGAGTGCTATATCCCAGAGCGTGTCGACTGACGCTTTGACCGACTCTATGCCAGTATCGTTGATCAGCCTCCAGTAGACCGATCGCAGGCCCAGATAGACGACCTTATCGTCAAAGAACTTGTCCGGCGCGACGGTCAACGAATCCAGCATGCGCACGACGCCGCGCACATCCTCAGGCTCCGACACAAGCTCGCGGCGCTGCTCGATCACGGCCCGCGCCAGCGGCTTGGTAAATTCGCGCGCCGGAATGGTGAAGCCCCGCGGCGCGCTGTAGCCGGTCTGGCCGGCAAGGTCTTTTGCGCTCAATGTGACTTCGACCGGAAGTCCGGCCCATGGGTGCGCGGTCAGGTCCTTGAACGCCTCGCCTTCGACCGACTTCAGATTGGAGCCTGACAGCGGCAGCGTCATCTCCGGCGCTTCCCAGGGCCCCTCGCGCAGCCGCGGATTGCCCTCGTCATCCAGCAACCGGAACGAAGCCTCCGCCGATGCCACGCCGTAATCGTCATTGCCCTCAAAGGCGATCTGCACGGCCCCGCGCGCCGAGCGCCCCGGCTCCTTGGCGAACGCGATCACGGGCGGATCATCGGCGATCACCGTGATCGGCCAGGACGCGACAATCCGTCCATGATGGCGCAAGATCACCGTCTGGCTCCAGGCCAATTGGCGTTTTGCAATGGCCACGGCGCCCGCGCTCACCCGGTCATCAGCGCTGACTTCGAACGCTACCTCGTCGCTGCGCCCTTCCGCTTCGATGCTCAAGGAAAGATTACCAGCCTCGGCATTATTCACGCGGATCGTGAGTTCGCTACCCTCTGGCGTTTCCCATTCCCGGCGCGCCGGGGCATCTGCGGTCTGTACCGGACCGCTCGTCAGCGTAAGGGGCGGGCGCCCCGTGTAAACCGGCGGCGCGACCCAAGCATCCACGCGCAGCGACGCGAGCGCTTCGGATGCGCCGAGATCGAAACCTGCGGCAATGCGCTGGCGCGCCTCACCCCATTGGGCCGCGAAGGCGACGATCAGCAGCAGTCCCAGCAAGGCCCGCAGGGCGAACGGATCGGCCCGGTCGGTCCGAGGATGGGGCGTGCCGGGCTTCAGCCTCGCAATCGCCTCGGACATATGCTGCTGATAGGCTCGCCACAGCGATCGGGCGGCAGGGCTCGCATCTCCTGCGGGCCGATCCTCGAGGGCGCTGGCAGGACGGTGCCGCACACCGGAGCGCGCCTCCAGCCGGCGCAGCGCCTCACCACGCGTAGGCGCGCGCACCCGAAGCACAGGCACGAAGGCAGCGACCAGCGCGATCGCGAAGGCCCACAGCAGGCCCTGATGCATATCGCGTGGGAGCCACGGCCAAAGCCCAAGCAGCGAGACCAGCACAAACAGGCCGGCAACGCCAACAGGCAGCCAAAGCCGGGGCCAGAGCCGCTCAAGCAGCATCACGCGGCGCATCCGCCGAACCTTGCGGGCGAGCATGCGTTCCGGAGGGATCGGTTTGAAGGTCAAAATGCGTGGTCCATGTTTGTAGGCGTCAACGCACCCTATCCTAGAAATGCGGTCGCCGTTTCACGCTTGCAACAGGATAAGGCAAAATGGCGCCCGGCCGAAATCAAAACGTGGCGAGCGTCGATGGTGGCTCTTGCCGGAACTGAGCGACCCTAAGCGCGGCCCACCGCCTCGCGGGGCTTCAGCCATGGTGCGATCGCCTCGCCATCCAGCATGTCCTCATAGCTCGGGCGCGGCCGCACGACGGCATATTCGCTGCCGCTAACAAGCACTTCGGGCACCAGCAGGCGGCTGTTATAGGTCGAGGACTGAACCGCCCCGTAGGCTCCCGCGGTCATGACAGCGCCGAGATCGCCCTCGCAAAATGGAGGCAAGGCCCGTCCGCGCGCGAGAAAATCGCCTGTCTCGCAGACCGGCCCGACGATATCCTGCAGAATGGCCGCTTCTCTCCCGCGCGCCTCGTCCACGGCCCGGATATCGTGATACGCATCATACAGCGTCGGCCGAATCAGATCGTTCATGCCGGCATCGACGATAGTGAAGCGCCGGGCGTCGCCGTGCTTCAGGTAGAGCACGCGGAACACGAGAATACCGGCATTGCCCGCAATCATCCGGCCCGGCTCGAACAACAGTCGGCAGTTGAGCCCCCCGGCGGCACGCTCGATGACGGCGGCATAGTCTTTCGGGTGCGGCGGAACATCGACATCGCCGCGATAGGGCACGCCCAAGCCCCCGCCGAGGTTTACGAAATCGATCGTATGACCGCTAGCCCGCAGATCCGCGACCAGATCGCTGAGCAGCCGGAAGGCCCGCTCGAAGGGTTCAAGATCGGTGATCTGGCTGCCGATATGCATGTGCACGCCGCACGACTTCAGCCCGGGCAGTTCCGCCGCCAGTGCATAGAGCGCCGCCGCGTCATTCCATGGCACACCGAACTTGTCTTCCGCCTTGCCGGTGGAAATCTTGGCATGGGTGCGCGCATCCACATCCGGATTGATGCGAAATGCAATGCGTGCTGTCAGCCCACGGCTCGCAGCGACCTCGGACAGCGCGCGCGCCTCGGCCTCGGATTCCACGTTGAACCCGTAAATGCCAGCCTCCAGCGCGTGGGTCATCTCCTCGCGCGTCTTGCCGACACCAGAGAACACAATGCGCGATGGCGGCACCCCCACGGCCAGTGCGCGGCGCAATTCGCCCTCCGACACGACATCCATACCTGCGCCTTCGCGCGCCAGCGTCTTGATGACGGAGAGGTTGGAGTTCGCCTTGATCGAATAGCAGATCAGCGTATCGCGGCCGGTGAAGGCTTCTGCGAATACGCGGTAGTGGCGCACCAGCGTCGCGGTGGAATAGCAGTAGAACGGCGTGCCGACCTCGCGCGCGAGGGTGTCGATCCTGACATCCTCGGCGTGAAGTATGCCGTCGCGATATGAAAAGTGATGCATGGAACTGCCCTTGGGCAGGGCGCGGACCGTGGGGTCCTGCGCGGGTTCACTCTTGCGGGCCCGCGCGTCTGGCGGGCAGGCTTAAAGCAGGACGTCGAGGATAAAAGGCTCGTGCGGTTGCTCGGCGGGTTTCTTCCGCTCCTCGATTACCGTACCGTCCTCGGCCGCCGCCTCGCTGGCTTGCGCCGTTGTTTTCGTCGCGGGCGGCGGATCGAGAGGGCCACGCTTACCGCAGGCACTCAGGCCCCCAGCCAACACGATCAGTGCCGCGCCAAGCGCCAGATGTTTCATTCGCATGGCTTTTCATCCCCCTGTCCGTCGCCGACCGGTGCCTTCGCGTTCGCCAAGCGCATGACCTTCATTAAGCCTCTTCGGCAAGACGTTGCAACCATGCGCTTGCCTGCTCGCGCACATTTTCCGGTGCTGTGCCCCCAAAGCTGCGCCGGCTGGCGACCGAGTTTTCGACCGACAGCACGCCGAACACGTCCGCCGAGATGCGCGGTTCGATGGCCTGCATATCGGCGAGCGGGACCGCCTCCAGCGCCAGTCCGCTTTCCTCGGCAAGCCGCACGATCTTGCCCGAAACGTGGTGCGCCTCGCGGAACGGCATGCCAAGCGCACAAACCAGCCAGTCGGCCAGATCGGTGGCGGTGGAGTAGCCGCGCGCAGCGGCTTCGCGCATCCGCTCCGGGTTCGGCTTCAAGTCCGCGATCATGCCGGTCATGGCCGGCAACATGAGGCCCAACGCATCGAGCGCGGCGAACACCGGCTCCTTGTCCTCCTGCATGTCCTTGGAATAGGCCAGCGGCAGCCCCTTCATCACCATTGCCAGCCCCTGAAATGCGCCCGCGATTCGTCCGGCCTTCGCGCGCACGAGTTCAGCAGCATCCGGGTTGCGCTTCTGCGGCATGATCGAGGAGCCGGTCGTGAAGGCATCGGTAAGAGAAGCAAAGCCAAACTCCGCAGAACACCAGAGCACAATTTCCTCGGCGAGCCGGGACAGGTGGATCGCGAGAATCGATCCGGCTGCCAGCGTCTCCAGCGCGAAATCCCGCGCCGATACGGCATCCAGGGAATTCGCCATCGGCCGGTCAAAACCCAGCGCATGCGCCGTCGTCTCACGGTCGATCGGGAACGAGGTGCCCGCAAGCGCCGCAGCACCGAGCGGGCATTCGTTCAGCCGCGCTCGCGCGTCCATCAGCCGCGCCCGATCACGCTCGAACATCTCGACATAGGCCATCAGGTGGTGACCGAAGGTCACGGGCTGCGCGGTCTGCAAATGGGTGTAGCCGGGCATGACATCGCCGGCGTGATCGCGCGCCTTTTCCGCCAAAGATTTTTGCAGCCGCATTATCTCTGCCGCCAGCGCATCAATCGAGTCGCGCACGTACAGGCGCAGATCGGTCGCGACCTGATCGTTGCGCGAGCGCGCCGTATGCAGACGCCCCGCCGCCGGGCCGATCAGCTCGGCAAGGCGCGACTCCACATTCATGTGAATGTCTTCCAGCTCTCGCGAAAACGTGAACCGTCCTTCCGCGATCTCCGCGCGGACCTGTTCCAGCCCCGCCGCGATCTTCTCAGCGTCTTCTGGTGCAATGATTTTTTGGGCCGCGAGCATGGCAGCATGCGCCTGCGAACCGCGGATGTCCTGATCGTACAGGCGCTTGTCGAAGTCGATCGAGGCGTTGATCTGCGCCATGATCGCATCGGCGGCGGTTGCAAACCGTCCGCCCCACATTTTATTGGCCATCAGGAACCCGTTTCATCAAACCCAAGTGATGCTCTTAACCCCGAGTGGTGCTCATGCCGCAACATCCAGATCCTCACCAATCCGCGAAACACCTTAGCGGCCCCGGCCCGCTTAGCTATATCGCGGGGCTGAGCCTCGCGGCAATCGCCGGTTTTGCGATGGCTGGCTTGTGGTTCACCGATGCGGAACGCTCGAACCCGGATACGCGGGTGACGACCGCAGCGCAGGCGCCCGCAGCGGCAGCCTCATCCAGCGCCTACGCTGCCGAAGCATCGGCCGGCATGGAAAAGCTCGTCGTGCACGACACCCCGCGCGAGGTGCCGGAATTCGGCTTCATAGACGTAGACGGCGAGGCGCGCACGCTCAGCCACTGGCGCGGCAAACTGCTGCTCGTCAATATCTGGGCGACGTGGTGTGCGCCGTGCAAGGAAGAAATGCCCGCGCTGTCGCGACTTGAGGCCAAGCGCGGCGGCGAGGACTTCGCGGTCGTGCCGATCAGCGTCGACCGCAGCGGGCCGGACAAGCCCCGAGCTTTTCTCGAACAGATCGGCGCGGACAACCTGCCGCTACTGCTGGAGCAATCCGGCCGGCTCAACGTCAAGCTCGACGTACTGGGCTTGCCCGCCACGCTCATCATCGACGCGCAAGGACGCGAGGTCGCGCGCATGATCGGTCCAGCGGAATGGGATGCGCCGCAGGCCATTGCCCGGCTTGAAGAGCTGATGGCGCGCTGAGCGCTATTTTCCGAAGTTTACATCCTCGACCGTGATGACCTGGAAGGTGCGCATCGTGTCGTCCTGCTCGTGGATCGAGACGTACTCGCCTGGCACGAAGTGCTCGTCATTGAATCGGTAGCCGGCCTCGTCGTCGTCCTCGTCACCCTCGATGTCGTAGTGAAACGCCCAGTGGCCGCCGGCCTTGCGCACCAGATGGCCCAGTTCGTCCTCTTCATCGCCCCAGAAGCGGCGCACGCGGCAGTGTTCTCGCTCTTTCTTCCAGAGTTCCGGATCGAGCTTGCCGTCCACATCGAGCGGCGCGACGATTTCGTAGCCGTGGTCCCGGCTCCCGCGCGGAAACTCGTGATCTCGTGCCAACGCCAACCGGACCTTCTTCAGTCCCATGGTTCCTCCCCGATCGCTTTGTGGTTCAGTGCGACATCAAGGTCGGGACATTGACCCCGGCCAGTATCGTGCGCGTCACGCCGCCGAATACGAGTTCGCGGAAGCGCGAATGCCCATAGCACCCCATGACCAGCAGGTCGGCGCCGTCCGCATTCAGGCGCTCGATCAGATGATCGCTCGCCGAGGTGTGAGGCGCCGACACGGCGTCGATCTTCGCTTCGATGCCATGGCGTTTGAGGGTCGCGGTCAACTTGCCAGCAGATTGCTCAGCCTCCTTGCGCGCGTCCTCATCGCCAGCGATGGTGAGCACCGTTACGGCATCGGCTTCAGACATCAGATCGAGAGCATCGAACACCGCGCGGGCGGACTGCGGCGAGTTATTCCATGCGATGAGAACGCGTTTCGGCGGCAGGCACTCCGCAGCGCCAGGGACCACCAGCACCGGACGCCCACCCTCCAGGATCAGCCGCTCAGGAAGGTCGAGCGTGGTGACATCAACCTCCTCCGCCTCGACCTTCGGACACAGCACGAGGTCTGCACTCACCGCCTCGTCTACGATCCGGCCCGGCAGCGCACTGTATTCCGATGTGCCGGACCGCCATTCCGCGCTGACACCTGCCTCGGCCATCCGCGCATTAAAGGTTTCCTTCAGCTTTTCGGCCCGCTCGCGCAACGGCTGGCGCATCTGCTCGATGACATCCGGCGGCATCGCGATCGCGACCTCCCCGTATGCGGGATAATAGGACGCCTGCAGGTGAAGACCGACAACATGCGCGCCGCGTGGCTTGGCAAGGGCGATCGCCGCCTCAAGCACGGGATCGGCAAGATGTTCGGATGGCAGGTAAACCAGGATGGTCATGATCGGCATGGAGCGCTCCCTTCACCGGCGCAACAACGCGCTAGCTATTACATTCGAAAATCATAATGCACAAAAAGATGCGCCGTCACCATGACACTCGTCAATCTGGCAGGACGCGTGAACATGGAAAAGCGCGGCACTCCAGGAGCCCGCGCTTTTCTATCATCGCCTTTTCGAGCCGCCTCAGCCGCCCTTGATCTCGATCTTGCGGGTCTGCGTCCGGGATTCGGGCGAACGCGGAATCCAGACGCGTAGCACGCCCTTGTCGAAGCTTGCCTCGACATTGTCGGCGTCCGGCTCGAATGGCACCGCAAACCTGCGCATGAACGTGCCATAGGCGCGTTCGACCACGTGGTAGCGCTCGTTCTCGCCCTTTTCCTCCGTCTCTTCGCGGTGCTCTGCCTTCAGCGTCAGCATGCCCTCGCTGAGGTCGACGTCGACGTCCTTCTGATCCACGCCGGGCAACTCGGCCGTGACCTCAAGGCCCTTGTCGTTCTCCACGACATTCACACGTGGCGACAACACGCCCTCGGGCAAGGCGGAGCGCGCCGGCGTCGCCCAACCCCGCATGAAGTCGTCGAACGCGCGATCCATCTCGCGGCGCATCAGCGCGAAAGGGTCATCATCGCGCGCCGGTCGCACATCAGTGCCACGGCGGCCGGGTGCAAGCGGATTCCATACCATGACTTTCCTCCTTTCACGTATCCGATACCGGAGAAATGCGGTATCCGACAATTCGTTCCAAGCATCCGTTCTTGATATGTGCAGATCACAGCAAGTGGTCAATATGCGGGCGGACGTCTCACTCACTCGACACAGGGGTCGAATGCGCTTGCGCATGTGGGCGGCTCGGGCGAGGTTGAGCGGCATGGGAAGCAAGTTGAACAAGGCCGGCGTGCGGCTGCGCATTTTTCTGGAGCCGGACATCGCCATTGGTCCGGGCAAGGCGGAAATTCTCGAAGGCATCCGGGAGACCGGCTCAATTGCGGCGGCGGGACGGCGCATGAACATGAGCTACAAGCGCGCTTGGCTGCTGGTTGACACGATGAACGGATGCTTCCACGAGCCGCTAGTCGAGACCCGCCGTGGCGGGCGCAGCCAGGGCGGCGCGCGACTGACCGAAACGGGCGAGCAAGTGCTGGCGCATTACCGGTCCATGGAGACCAAGGCCACAGGGGCCGTCGAGGACGACATGCAGGTGCTGCGCGGTCTGCTGCGCGATATGTCTGCTCGGAAATAACGTTGCGCTTCGGGGCGCCGGCCGATATTTTCGCAATGCGTTGATGTGTGATCGCCGCCCCGGAGTTGATTTCCCATGCCAATCACCGGCAGCTTTCCGCGCGCCGCGCTCTGCGGACCTTGCGTGGCGCTGATCGCCGTTCTTGCAGCCTGCTTGCCATCACGCGCGGGCGAAACGCTCATCGCCGTCGCCGCGAACTTCGCAGAAGTGACAGAAAAACTGGAGGCGGCCTTCGAGACGGCAACCGAACACACGGTCACCTTCACCACCGGCTCGACCGGAAAACTCTACGCCCAGATCAAGCAGGGCGCACCGTTCGACATCCTGATGGCCGCGGATCAGGCCCGGCCCGAACGCCTCGAAGCCGAGGGAGATGCGGTGCGCGGCAGCCGCTTCACCTACGCCGTTGGCCAGCTCGTTCTGTGGAGCCGGGATACAGAGCGCATCAGCGGCGATGGAATTGCTTTCTTGGAAGCCGGAGATTTCGCCCGTCTGGCGATCGCCAACCCGAACCTCGCGCCCTATGGCCTCGCGGCGAAACAGGCGCTTGAGCATTTTGGATTGTGGGACGCGCTGCGGCCGAAACTCGTGATGGGCCAGAACATCGGCCAGACCTTCTCGATGGTCGCAACAGGTAACGCCCAACTTGGCCTCGTGGCGAAATCCTACGCGGTGAGCGCGCGCAACCAAACCCCGGGCAGCGGCTGGGATGTGCCCGCCGAAGCCCATGAGCCGATCCGCCAGGACGCCGTCATCCTGAAGCGCGCCGCGGACAACCCGGCCGCACGCGCCTTCGCCGACTTCCTGCGCTCTGACGCAGCCCGCGAGGTAATCACCCGCTTCGGCTACATGGTGGACTGAGAGCATGGACCTTCCCGATCTCGGACCGCTCTGGCTCACAATCCGCCTCGCTGCGCTGACAACCGTCATCCTGCTCATCATCGGCACGCCGCTCGCCTGGTGGCTGGCCTTCACGCGCTCGCAGCTGAAAGCCCCGGTGGAAGCCCTCACCGCGCTGCCGCTGGTGCTGCCACCCACCGTGCTGGGGTTTTACCTGCTGGTCTTCCTCAGCCCGAACGCGCCGCTCGGAGGGCTATGGGTGGATATCACCGGCTCGGCGCTGACCTTCTCCTTCGCCGGGCTGGTCGTTGCATCGGTGCTGTATTCCCTTCCCTTCACCGTTCAGCCGCTGCAAGCCGCCTTTGAGG
>CAZYYQ010000061.1:0-10121 GCA_964651275.1 uncultured Hyphomicrobiaceae bacterium
GGCATCCATGACGCGCCGCTGGAGCGGCTCGTGGCGCGGCTTGGTTTGCAGCGCCGGCTAGTGCAGTGACACAGACACTTGATCCACGCTTGCAGCACTCTCTCATTCAAGTGTCTGTGTCGGAAACTGCACTAGAAACATTGTTTTGCTAGTGCATCTTTGACGCTTTCATTCGCTCCCGGACTCGCGGCTCGGTGAAGCGAATGAATGCGTCGATGCACTAGCCCGCGACTGATCCGCCGCGACATCGCGCCCGCAGAAACGATCAAGGATTGAAACGCTTGAGCGAACGGCTATGCTGCACAGCAAAACATCATGATGGCGGCGGGATAGTGCTGTCGCTCACTTTCTGAGGAGATCGCGCGATGCTCGACGACATGACGACCCGCAACCAGATCATCAAGGCGTCGCTCGCGCTCGCCGAAGAGCGCGGATGGAACGCGATTGGCCTGCCGGACATCGCCGGGCGTGCCGGGATGACCATGGCCGATCTGCGCAAGGAGTTCGGCGCGAAAATCCAGATTCTCGATGCGCTCCGGCGCGAGATCGACCTCGCCACCCTCGCACAGACCGCAACGACCACCGAGGGCGACGGCCCGCGCGACCGCATTTTCGACGTGATGATGACCCGCTTCGAGGTGATGCTGCCCTATCGCCCCGCAATCAGGCGGATCGCCGAGGATTTGCGTTCGCGCCCGGCCGAGCTTGCCGCGCTGATACGCCCGGCGCTCAACACGCAATACTGGATGCTGCAAGCCGCAGGCATCCCGGCGGAAGGCGCTACCAATGTGCCCCGGATTCTCAGCCTGATGGCGACGCATACCCAAGTGTTCCAGGTCTGGCTGGACGACGACGACCCGGCGATGGCGCAGACCATGGCCGCGCTGGACCGCCGTTTGCGCCGCGCCGAGCAAATTGGCGAGCGGCTGACTTCGGTCTGCGATATCGGCAACCGGATGTTCGCGATGTTCACCGCCCGCCGCCAACGGGGATCTGAGCCGTCCGCTGGCGGGGGCACTGCCGACGATATGCCGCCGCCGCCGCCGCAAACACCGCCTCCCGGCCCTGCGGGTGCCACGCCGAATGGCGGTCAGCCGGTTTGACACAAGGGCGGGGGTCGCGATGGCGAAGACGAAACCAGGCGCGACGATCAGCTTTGACGACTTCCTCGCGGTCGACATTCGTGTCGGCACGATCACCGATGCGCAGGAGTTCCCTGAAGCACGCAAGCCGGCCTACAAGCTCACCATCGACTTCGGCTCCGAAATCGGCGTCAAGAAAAGCTCCGCGCAGATCACCAAACTCTACACTCCGGACGCCCTGATCGGCCGGCAGGTGCTCGCGGTCGTCAATTTCCCGCCGCGCCAGATCGGCCCTATGAAGTCCGAAGTGCTAACGCTGGGCCTGAGCGATGAGAACGGAGACGTCGTTCTGATCGCGCCGGAGCACCCCGTGCCGAACGGGGAGCGGATGCACTAAGTCATGCACCCATAAAGGGGTCTGTGACTTAGTGCGATTTTCGTTCTGGCTGAACCGAAAAGTCGCTCTAATCGACTGTTTTGACGCGCATTTTTGCCCGAAAACCGGTTCCCACTTTTCGGAATGCACTCTAACGCTCCGCAAAAGCGGTCTCCATGGACCGGAACACCGGCTTGAGCATGTACCGCGCCAGCGTCTTCGAGCCGGTCTTGATCTGGGCTTGCAGTGTCATGCCGGGCAGGAGTGGAAATTCACGCCCGCGCGCGTTGAGCGTGTCACGCGTGAGGCGTATGCGAACGCGGTAGAAAAACCGGCCCTCCTTGTCCTCAACAGTCGTCGGTGAGATTTCCAGAACTTCGCCTTTGATCGGACCAACGATGCCGGGGTCGTAGTTGCTCAGGGTCAGGCGCGCTTCGTTGCCGACGCGCACGTGACCGATATCGCGTGGCTGAAGCTCTACCTCGGCGAGCAGCCCGCCATGCCGGGGAACAATTTCCGCCACGAGAGCCCCCGGTTTGATGACCTGCCCTGGCACCTTGTATTTCAGCGATTGCACGATCCCGGCGACCGGCGCGTCGACGGCCAGCCGCGCCACGCGGTCCTCGTATTTCTTGAGCGTTTCTTCCACCTCCGCCAACTCGGCGTTGGCTTCAGCGCGCTGCTCGGCCCACTTGCTGCGTTGCTGTGCTTGCAACACCCGCAGCTTGACCTTGGCTTCCTCGCGCTGGTTGGTCGCCTCGGCGATCCGACCCTCGAGGGCGAGAAGTCGCTGGTGCGTTTCTTCACGCGCGGCCTGTGATTGCAGGAGCATGTGCCGTGAAGTGTAGCCACGTTCGAAGCTTTTTTCGCGTATTTCGGTCTGCTCGGACTGGATCGCAATCTGATTGCGCAGGCTCTCGGCTTCCTTCCTGGCGTTCTCGATCTGCTCGCTGAGCCGCTCGACCGTCAGCTTGACGCGTTCGCGTTCCTCGCGCGCCTCGGCGATGGATTCTTTGTAGGCTTCGCGCTGTTGATCCGCGATGCTAGGATATTTCGCTCCAAGCACCCCAAACTCTGGCGCGCGATCCTCGATAAGCGCGAACAGCCGCTGCTGCTTGAGTTTCAGACCGGCTGCGCGCGCGCGCAACTGCGACAGGTCGCTGCCAGCCATCTGCGGGCGCAGTGCGAGCAGCATCTGCCTCTGCTGAACCATGTCGCCTTCGCTCGCAAGCACCTCTTCCACGATGCCGCCTTCCAGATGGCTGACCTCGCTCAGCGAATCTGCCGGAACGAGCTGGCCCTGGGCGACCGCAGCTTCCTCGATAGGCGCGAAAGATGCCCAGAGTATCACCGCCGCCAGAAGCGCGACAATGAAATAAACCGCACGGCGGGCCAGGCGGGATTGGGCTTGGTCCCGCAACTCTGCCGGCATGCTCATGGCTTCGCGGTCTTTAGGCGAATTGGTGTTGATCATGGGTTCCTGGCCTCGATGCGGCTGAAGGGCGTTTTATTGCTGGTGATGTTGGAGCGATTTCGGCGCGCCATTCGCGCCATTAAGGGCCAAGCTCGCGCCCCTGCTTGATGGGAGCGCCGAAGCCGTAGCCTGCCCCCCGCTGATGTTCACCGTGCGATCGGCCAGCGCCAGAATGCGCTCATGTGACGAACTGATCAGGATCGTCGCATGGCCTTTCAGGCTCCGGAGCTTTGTAACCAGCGCCTCTTGCCCGGACGGATCAAGGTCGGTCGCGGGCTGGTTCAGCAGGTAAATGGGAGGCGACTGGATATAGGCCCGCGCCAGGCGAATTTTCTGACGGATGACCGGGCTGAGACCATCGCTCAGCAAGTTGGTCAGGTCTGTCTCCAGACCATCTGACAGGCTGCAGACAAAATCGTCCAGATCAGCCGATGCAATGGCGCTCTGGAGAATGGCCTCGCTCGCCAACGGATTGGCTAGAAGCAGGTTCTCGGCCAGTGTACCCGTAAAGATGACCTGCTCGTCATTTACCAGCGCGATCGCCCGGCGCAGTTCGCGAATGTCGAACTGGCGCATATCGCAGCCGTCGATGCGGATGCGCCCGAGGCTCGGCGGGTATTGCGACCCGATCAGCTTCAACAGCGTTCCGCGTCCACTTCCCGGCTCGCCGGTAAGCGCGACGCATTCGCCTGCATTGACGAACAGACTGACGCCGCGCAGCACTGGCATACCCTGCGGCGCGTACCGGAAGCCGACATTCTCGACCGCAATGTCCCCCCGCACAGGGCGATAGAATTTGCGAACTTCCCCGCTTTTGCTTTCCTGGGGAAGCTGCATGAGCTGGTTGACCTGCGAGGTTGTGTCGAGGGCCTGGAACAGCCGGTTCAGGTTCAAGAATGCCGTCTGGATCGGCGAAAGGATGCGCCAGACAATCGCCATCAGCGCTACAAGCGCGCCCACCGACAGCGTGCCGGCCATGACCTGCAGCGCGCCGAGCGCCACCACGAGGCTGCCCGCCACCATTGACAGAGCCTGCGCGACGGTCTGATCGGAGACGTTGATGCGCTGAGCCGCCGCGGCCGCGCGGAGTTGCTCGCCGATCAGGTCACGGTAGCGCGAAAGCCAGATATCCTGCGCTCCGGTATCGCGGACCACGTCGCCGTGGCGCGACGCGTCGATGCGGAACAGCCGGGTTTGCGCGCGCGCCATGCCGGCTTGATGGCTGCGTGCCCGTGCGCGGGGAACCGAAACCGCCACCAGTGCGGCGATCGCCGCGATGAAGCCGACGAGAATCCAGCCGAGTGCGCCGCCGATGGCGAACACCGCCAGCACGAACACGAGTATGAAGGGCAGGTCCAGAATTGTTGTCGCCAGCAAGCCGCTAAAAACATCGCGCACGGACTCGAAGCTGCGCAACCGGTTCAACTGTCCGGCCACCGGCGCACTCTCGATGTAGCTCACCGGCATCCGGAGCAGGCGCTCCATCACGGTGCGCATCACATCGATCTGCGTGCGCACGGCAAACCGTCCGATCGCACGTGCGCGCAACTCGCGCAGGCCGACCTCGGCGGCGACAATCAGCAGCACCACGCCGGCCAGGGTCACGAGCGTCGGGACGGAGCGTGCACCGATGGCCATGTCGAACACCAGCATCAGGTAAAGCGGCAGGGTGAGCGCGAAGCAGTTGATAATGAAAGACAGGCCGAAAAGCAGCCGCACAGTGCTGCGCTCGCGCGCAAGCAGATCGCTGATCCAGCCGAAGCGTCCCTGACCGCGCGCAGGTGTTTCGGCCTTGGCCGGCCGGATGTGATAGTACTCGCCGCGTACATCCGCAACGCTCACGGTCTCCACCTGCCCGGCGCGGCCCGCGAAGATTTCGAATGTTTCCGGGGACGGCTTGCGCATCAGCACCCAGATATCGCCATCCGGGCGTTTCAACAGGCCGGGCAACGTGGCTTCATCCAACGCATTGGCCTGTTGGTCGAGCAGGACCGCTTCATACTTCAACCGCTCCAGGACTTCGCAAAGGCCATCGAAATCCGGGATGACGTGGCCGTCCGGCAGCGCCTCATGCAGGTGGCGCAACTCTCCGGTCCAGTCGAGCGCGCCGAGGATCGGCCGCAAGCAGGCATCCGCCGGGGCGTGGTCATGCGCGCTGGTGCCGTCCTTAGGGTTGTCGAGTGCGGTGTTAAACATGATCAGGCCTCGCGCGTGACGAGTTGGTCGGCATGCCTGTTGCCGAACGTGCCGGCCGCGCTCAGTTCGCGCGCGCGCCAGCGGTGCAGAGCATAGAGACGGTCTGCCTGGGTTAATTCCTCGGGATGGTCGGCAAGCATCACGATTGTCGAGATACCGCGCAGCGCCTCGATCCCGCGCTTGGTAGCGAGCACGCCGATATCGTTGTCCAGACCCCGCAGGCATCTGACGATCAGCAGACGCGGGCGCACGGCCACCGCCCGCACCACGTCGATGCCACGGAGCAACTCGCGCGGCAGTCCGGCGGCATTCTGGTCACCAAGATGAGTCTCGTAGCCGTCGGGCAGCGATTGGATGATGGGATCGACGCCGAGTTGGCGTGCGGTCGATACCGCCTTGATCTGCGCGACCCCGCTGCGGAACATTGCTATGTTCTCCAGAATGGTGCCGCGCACAATCGCCGGTTCGCCGCCGAGAAAATAGCTCTGCTCCGCCAGCGCTGCGCCTTTGTCGCTGGCCATGTCGATATCGTCGATCAGCACTACGCCCTGGTCCGGCGCATATTCGCCGCGCATGATATCCAGGAACTGCGCTTGCTCGGTGAATTGGCGACAGGCGAAGCCGGTGACGCTGCCCGCCGGGAGCGTGAGGTTGATGCCGGTGGGCGACAATGGCGAGCCCGGCTCCGTCATGGCGACTTCGCGCAACTCAAGCCAGGCGGGGCCACTCGCAGCTTCCAGCTTCGGCAGGCGCGGCAGCCCGGTGACGGTATAGGCCCTGTCGCGCCCGAGCCGCGCCGCTTCCATCTGTCCCCAGATGCCGACGATTCGCAGCACAGGCTGGGTGACGCGGTTCGCGATCAGCGTACAGGCGGCAACCGCGCCGAGACTGAGTTGCTCCTGAATGGCGAGATAACCGCCGACCGTGACGATCGAGATCATCGTGGCGCTTGCGAACAGTTGGCCCGCCGCGATCATCCGGTTGGCTTGCAGCACCAGGCCGTAATTCGCCGCTGCGCCGGCGCGCAGGAGCCGCTCAACACGGCGCTCCATCTGCGGCTCTATGGCCAGCGCTTTGATGGTCGCGATGCCGGACAGGCACTCGGCATAGAAGCGGAAGCGTTCGTGTTCGCGCTGCATGTGCGCTTCGAGCGCGCGCTTGAAGCCGCGGTTCGACCAGATCGCCCAGACGACGAACAGGACGATCAGCGTCGCCGGGATCGCGGCGAGCCAACCGCCGATCAGCCAGATAACTCCGAGAAACAGCGCGATGAAGGGAAAATCGAGCAGCGCCAGCCGGCCGCTGCCGCTGAAGAAGCCATTGACATCATCAATGGCGGATAGGCTATCGAAGATCTTTTGAGGCGGTTGCTGAGCGGTGGCTGTGCGCGGCGCATTCAGGAAACGTTGCAGCGCGCCCATGTGCAGCCGAAAACCTTCGCGCACTGCGGCGTTCTCCAGCAGCGAATTGCGCGCGAGACGCAAGACCATCTCCGCGAAGATAACGCACAACAGCCCTGCCACAAGCAGCGTAAGGGTGTTCAGCGACTGGTTGCGCAGGACACGGTCGAACACCTGCAATATGACCAGCGGCAGAGCGAGGCCAAGCAGGTTGATCGCAAGCGACGACAGAATGATCGACGGCGGCAGGCGCACGGCGTCGAACAGCAGCCGAGCCAGAGTGTGGGACCGCTGACGCGGTTGTTCAGATGAGCTTGACCCCGGATTTTGGTCCGCGCCCGGCGTGGCAACAGCCATCGTGATTTCAATCCCGTGTTAGAGCGCAATCCAAAAGGTGGCAACCAGTTCCGCACGAATTGCGCGATAAATCAGATAAGCAAATCTTCATTTCACTTCGTACAGGAACGATGTAGTCCAGCACCTTGATGACCAATCGAATGATATTGAAAAGTCAATAATAAATAGCGTATTAGATGAATGCATTATTTGAAAAAGTTTAGTAAAAATTAAATATGATCATAAACCAATTGGTAATTACTTTCATTGATAGGCGAGCGTTATATTTGCAGAAACATTGTTGTGATCACACTTTTATGCCAGCACTGGTTGCATACGACTGCCTGTCAGGCCGCGACACACACGGCTCCCGGGCCGCCTTCAACGCTGGCCGTACCAGATCGAGGAGATTGAAATGTCCGATCCCACCGAAACCGCCGCCAAAGCCAAAGCCGCCGGCGCGCGCAATGCCGAAACCGCAAATCTGGATCACGGCCGCGATCCGCGCTCGCGCTATGACATGGTTCATCCGGCGGGCGAGCAGGCCGAGGAGTTGAGCCCCTCCGACATACGGCCACAAGGCGCGCAGTTCGCGAGCACGGATGTGCCGCCACGCGGCGCCTTCGACAGCGCGCAGGCCGCAGCCGCAGGAGGCGGGACCGAGCAGGCTGAGCGCGGCCCGGCCTCCGACGGGACGCCCGGCAGTTCGCTCGGTCCATCGCAGAATGCCTTTGGCGGCGGATCGGCAGGGCAAGGCGTGCGCGGCGGATTGCCGGGTTTCGGCGCTGATGCGCGTGGTGGTCCACCGGAGAATGCTGGTCCGCCCTCGGATGTGCCCGGTAACGGCCCGCCTCCGGGCCGCGGCGATGGGGGCCAAGGCGAAGGTCAGCCCAATCTGTCCCCGGTGAAAATTCTGGATGACGGCGCGCGCGTCGACGAAAACGCCGAGGCGGGGACCGTCGCGGCCACCCTGGAGGTCATCGACCCGAACCGGGGCGACACGCACGAGCTGCGCGTTGTCGGCGATGGCCCGTTCGAGGTGGTCGGGAACGAGTTGCGCCTGCGCGAGGGAGCGGAGCTGGATTTCGAAGGGCAGCAGACCTACGAGGTGACGGTCGAGGCAACCGATAGCGCAGGCAACGCCTATCAGCAGGTGATCCCAGTCAAGATCGGCGACGTGAACGAGGCGCCGACCGCCGTGAAGCTGGACGGCCAGAGCGTGGCGGAGAACGCCGCCGCGGGTACCGTGGTCGGCACGCTGTCCGCGCTCGATCCGGACTTCGACGACAGCCACACTTACGAGATCGAGGGCGACAGCCCCTTCGAGATCGTCGATGGCAAGCTGGTCGTGCGCGAGGGCGCGGATCTTGATTACGAGGGCCAGCAGGCCTACGAGGTGAGCATCAAGGCGACCGACGAAGGCGGCCTGAGCACCACCAAGACGTTCAACATCGACGTCACCGATGTCAACGAGGCGCCGACCGCCGTGAAGCTGGACGGCCAGAGCGTGGCGGAGAACGCCGCCGCGGGTACCGTGGTCGGCACGCTGTCCGCGCTCGATCCGGACTTCGACGACAGCCACAGCTACGAAATCGTCGATGCAGGTGGCGGCACGCCGCTGAGCGAAGTGCTGCTCGATGACGGCCAGACCTTCGCCCGCCCGTTTGAGGGCGAGGACAGCGGCAAGCAGGGCACCGGCCTGCGGCTGGTCTCCGAAGGCCGCATCTATGGTGATCACGGCAACGCCGAGGCCGCCGTCTGGCGGGTGCGCAATGCCAGCGACGAGGCGCAGCAGGTCACGCTCGATGTGCTCGGCGGCGGCGAGCGCACGGTTGAGGTGCCCGGCAACACGGAACTGTTCTTTGCCACCGACGACATCGGGACGGCCAAGCTGATGCTGGGTGGCGACCAGCTCGACGTGAAGGCGGCCGGCAATCAGGACTTCGGCCAGAGCTATGGCGCGACTCTGGTGGGCGGCGGTGAGCCCGGCCCCTTCGAGATCGTCGATGGCAAGCTGGTCGTGCGCGAGGGCGCGGATCTTGATTACGAGGGCCAGCAGGCCTACGAGGTGAGCATCAAGGCGACCGACGAAGGCGGCCTGAGCACCACCAAGACGTTCAACATCGACGTCACCGATGTGCTCGAAGCGCCCGAGGTGACCGGTTCGCTGGCTGAAGGCGCGGAGGACAAGCCGCTCGATCTCGCGCCGCTGATCGATATCGCCACCGGCGGGCAGGAAGGCGATCTCAGCGTGCAGATCGCCGGTGTGCCCGAGGGTGCGTCGCTTTCCGCCGGGCAGGACAATGGCGACGGCACATGGAGCCTCGCGCCGTCCGATCTCGAAGGGATCAAGCTGAGCCCGCCTGCGAACAGCGACGAGGACTTCACCCTGCAAGTCACCGCGACGATGACCGGCGAAGGCGGCGAGACCGCCTCGACCACCGCGGCGCTGCCTGTGTCGCTCGATGCGGTCGCCGATGCGCCCAAGCTCGCGCTCGCGGATGCTGGCCTGAGCGAGATCGTGCTGCGCGTCGCCGCCGATAGCTGGAAGGGCGATCCCAACATGCGTCTGGAGGTGGACGGGCAGACGCTGGGCAACTGGAAGGTCAGCGCCAATCACGGCGCGGGCGAATGGGAGACCATCCGCGTCACCGGCGATTTCGGCGAGGACGGGCCGCAAAACGTTGCCGTGCGCTTCACCAACGACAAATATGGCGGCACGCCCGACACTGACCGCAACCTGCACGTCGATCGCATCGAGGTTAATGGCCAGGCGTATGAAGCCGAGGGCGAAGGCGTGTTTTATGACCGGCCGGGGAAGGCGAACATCGACGGCCAGGAAGCCATGAAGTGGAAGGGCAAGCTCGAATTCGACACCTCGGACAATCCCGGCCCGAACGTCGGCATCGCGGGCGATGAGGATACCGCGATCCCGCTCGACCTGCACGCTGCGCTCGCTGACACCGACGGCTCGGAGAGCCTCACCGTGACGGTCGCAGGCCTGCCCGAGGGCGCGGAACTTTCGGCAGGCACCGACAACGGCGATGGCACATGGACGCTGGAGCCGGGCGATCTGCAGGGCCTCAGCCTCACCCCGCCGCGGGACTATAACGGCGACTTCACTCTCACCGCCACCGCCACCGCCACCGAGGCCGCCAATGGCGACACCGCCAGCACCTCCATCGAAGTGCCCGTCGAGGTCGCGCCGGTCAACGACGCGCCGACGACCCCGACGCTGGGTTTCGTCATCCCGGAAA
>CAZYYQ010000062.1:0-9923 GCA_964651275.1 uncultured Hyphomicrobiaceae bacterium
GCTTCTCGTGAGGTCTGCAAAGAGAAGCATGAATTGTGCAAAGGCCGCTGCGCCGAGCGGCACCACACACAAAGCCCTGCCGATCTTTGCGACAGTGCTCAATTCTGCGCGCAGATCGCCCTTCAGAAGACTTGCAAGTATGAAAAGAAGAAGTAGTGTGTTGGTGAGGGCAAAGATGATCAACTGCACATTCTGAAGCATGAATTATTTTTGACTTCTTTTATTTGGGCCGTTATGGCGACTCCCGCCGGAAACACCGCTTCAACGAACGCCCGTGATGTGATCGCCGTACATTGGTGTTGTGAGCGCTAAGGCATTCCACCAAACGGGTGCGCCAACCCCGCGGCGAGCGTATTCCGCGATCCGGTTCAGTCAACCAACTACCGGGGATAAACGGCTTTGCCTTGCTGGAATATGGATCGGTGAACCGGCTGCATCTCTTCCCGACTTCGCGTTCTTAACGGGCGATTCTTCCGGGACAGGCTTTTTCGTAATCGCGCTTTTTCCTGACGCGCGATTTGTCCGAAAACCGGTGCGCTCTTTTCGGATCGCGCGTTAGTGCCGGAAGTGGCGCATCCCGGTAAATACCATCGCAAGCCCCGCCTCGTCCGCCGCGGCGATAACGTCGTCGTCACGCATCGCGCCGCCCGGCTGGATGACCGCTGTCGCCCCCGCGCTTGCCGTGGCCATCAGACCGTCCGGGAATGGGAAGAACGCGTCGGAGGCGGCGACCATGCCGCGCGGCATTTCCGCTGCCCTGGGCTTCTCGTCGTCAAGGCCCGACTCCCGCTTGGCACGCACCGACTGTTCCGCCTTGTGGGCGGCAATGCGCGCGGAGTCCACCCGGCTCATCTGTCCCGCGCCGATGCCGACCGTCGCGCCGTCGCGGGCATAGACGATCGCGTTCGACTTGACGTGCTTGCAGACGCGGAAAGCGAACAGCAGATCGGCAATCTCCCGTTCATCGGGCGCGCGCTTCGTGACGACGCGCAAGCTGTCGGCCGCGACGCGCCCATTGTCGCGCGACTGCACGAGCAGGCCCCCAGCGACACTACGCACGGTCAGGCCCTCGGCTGCGGGATCGGGCAGACCGCCCGCGAGCAACAGGCGGACATTCTTCTTGCGGGCGATGATGTCGAGCGCAGCCGGGTCGGCGTCCGGGGCGATGATGACCTCGGTAAAGATCTCCATCATCTTCGCCGCGGCCTCGGCATCCAGCGTGCGGTTGACCGCGATGATCCCGCCGAAAGCACTGACCGGGTCGCTGATCAGCGCCTTGTCATAGGCGTCCGCGAGGGTTGCTCCGAGCGCCACGCCACACGGGTTGGCGTGCTTGATGATCGCCACCGCGGGGCTTTCGGCCGGGTCGAATTCTGCGACAAGTTCGTAGGCGGCGTCGGTATCGTTGATGTTGTTGTAGCTCAGTTCCTTGCCCTGAACCTGCCGCGCGGTCGCGACGCCGGGCCGCGCCGGGGATGTGCCGCCGACATAAAATGCCGCCTGCTGATGTGCGTTCTCGCCGTAGCGCAGCGTCTGCTTGAGCAAACCCGAGAAACTCCGCCATTTCGGGAAGACTTCGCCGGTTTGCGCAGCGAACCACGCGCTGACGGCGGCGTCATAGGCGGCGGTGCGCGCATAGGCCTTGGCGGCCAGCGCCCGGTGCGTCCCGGCGCGGACGTGGCCATGCGCTCGGATTTCGTCGAGCACGGCGTCGTAGTCATCCGGGTCCACCACGACCGTGACGAAGTCATGGTTCTTCGCCGCGGCGCGGATCATCGCCGGGCCGCCGATATCGATGTTCTCGATGCAAGTCGCAAAGTCCGCGCCGCGCGCAACAGTTTCCTCGAACGGGTAGAGGTTGACCGCAAGCAGATCGATCGGGGCGATCCCGTGCGCCTCCATTGCCTGCCTGTGCTCAGGATTGTTGCGCACGCCGAGCAGCGCGCCATGGATGAGCGGATTCAGTGTCTTGACGCGACCGTCCATAATCTCGGGGAAGCCAGTGACATCGCTGACATCGCGCACTGCGATCCCGGCTTCGCGCAGCAGCTTCGCGCTGCCGCCGGTGGAGATGATCTCCGCGCCGGCATCCGCAAGCGCGCGCGCAAAGTCTGCCACGCCGGCCTTGTCGGACACGGAGATCAGGGCGCGGCGAATCGGATATTCAGTATCGGACATGGTTCATTCCCGGCGTTGGTTTGGACCCGCCGGAGCGCCCGGGATCAGTCGTGGAACGAACGGGGCCGCGCCGGCGCGGTCGTGGTCTTGGTGAAGCTCCATTCCACGGTTGGCAGCGGATAGCAAGGCCCCGTCAACACGATCTGGAGGCAGCGCCGCCGGAAAATGGGATCGGCAAGGAAAATGCTTTCCTCGATTTCCAGCGTAGCGCCCTTGGCTGAAAACTGCCAGCGCTCCCCGCTCGGGAGCGTCAGTGCGGCGCCGCGTTCGTCTGGCAGCAGGCTCACCTTGACGCGCGGGTGCAGGTGGAAGCGCACTGCGAACGTCGAATCCGCCGTCGCATGGCTGGCGGAGCCGCTGCGCGGGTCGAGAAGCTGATCCGTCCCGTCGAGCCGGTCGCCCTCGTTGGACAGTCGCAGCACGCGCTGATGCAACAGGCCGAAGCGATCGCGATAGCCATCGTGGGCGCAGCGCAGGCTTACCTGTTCGTCGCCGATCATGATTTCGCTGCGCACAGCCTTCGGGTTGGAAAGAAGATAGATTTCGCGCGGCGGCTGGAGAAGCTGGCGTTTGATCAGCCGGGACGAGGATGCATCGTTCACGGTGAGCGTGGAATGCGCGGCGGTGGCGCGAGAGACGATGTGCCATTCGCTGTGTTCGTCGCCCGGCGCGCCGCAATTGACGACGATCTCGTTGTCGCCTGAGCTGAATTCGAAGGACAGGCAGCCTGCGCAGGCGCCTTCGCTGGCGGACAGCGGTGGCGGTTCGCCGACATCGGCGATCAGGATTGCGCCGCCTTTTGCCAGCCGCGCGAAGCCTGCCCGGGTGATGAGGTTTTTCGTAGGCTCGGCTGAATCGTCATACGCGAGGATACTGGCCACCTGATCGACCTGGGTGGCTGTCATACCGTTGAACCGCGCGAGCGCTCCGTTTCCCAGCCGCATGAAGCGCACCATAGGCATCATGCGGTCGATCGCCTCGGTGAGCGCGTCGGGCACGTCGATCCCGCGGCTGACGAAGCATTGGCGCAGCGGCATAAGGTCGAGCAGGATGTCGACGATCGCGCCGGGGTTGCGCGAAACATGGCCGCCTTCGGGCAGGATCTGCCGGTCAAGCTCGCTGGCGAGCGCGGGTGTGTAGGAGGTGAGATGCGATTCGAACTCGGCGACGCAAAGGCTGGCCAGCGTCATCGCGATCACGGCGCGCAGGCGCGCAACATTCTGCCCCTCATCGCGCCCGCTCAGCGACAGGTTGTGAAGCTGGCGCGTCAGCCCGGCCATGAACGAATCGTAGAAATCCGCGTCTGCGCGCTCCAGCACGAAGCCGGCATGGGACAGCCAGGCGATCAGCCGGCGCGCGGCGATGTCGGTTTCCCACGTCATATCAGGCGTGTCCATGCCCAGATTGAGCCAGTCACGGATCAACGCGCGCGCTCGCTCACGCGCCACGTCATCCTGAGCGGCATGGAGATGACGCAGCCAGCTGAACGCATGCAGCTCCCGTAGCCAGGGCTGAGAGGGCGGGCGAACCGTAAAAGGCGACTGAGAGCCAATCGGTGCGACCGCTCCGGCCAGCCCGAAATAACCGTCGTACATTTCCGCGGACAGAGAGGGATCGGCGGTGTGCAGGTCTTGAGGAATTAGCAGCAATGAATGGGCCGCAGGCGGCCCGGCGACCCAGCGCATCGGCGCGGAGCCGACAACGGTTTTCATCGCGGCGCGCCCGGCATGAGAGGCAGCCATCGCAGCAAGGCGCATGCGTTCGGTCATGTTGTTGGTCGCCATGGATCAGAGAAACTTTCGAAAATCACGGCCCCCGAACACACAATTGTTACCGACATCGCGGCCAAATATCGACGGGAGCGCAACGCAACCGTCCGATTGTTAACCGATTTTGCGCAACCGTGCAGCGAAGAAGCCGTCGATGCCGCTCAGGGCTGGATCGGCGGCGCGCAACTGATGCGGCAGAGTGCGCAGCACGCCGGGGGCGGAGACCCATTCGCTCAGGCCCCCGAGGGCTTCGGCAGAGATCGGCTCCAGCGTGAAGTCGGGCCGTTGCGACAGAAGGCGCTCGATCTGCGCCATGCCTTCCTCGGGTTCGAGCGAGCAGGTGCAATAGACGAGCCGTCCGCACGGCCGCAGCATTTCGGCGGCGTTGTCGATGAGACGGGTCTGTAGCGCGGTCAGCTTTTCCAGGTCAGCCGCTGACTTCAGATGGGCGATGTCGGGGTGCCTCCGGATGGTGCCGGTCGCAGTGCAGGGCGCATCAAGCAGCACGGCATCAACGGGCTCCAATGGCCGCCAGCGGGTCGCGTCGGCTGCGACCGTTTCGGCGGTCAATCCCAGCCGGCTCAGGTTTTCGCGCAGTCGCGCCAGCCGCTTGGGGGATTGATCCACGGCGATCACCTGTGCGCCAGCATGGGCGAGTTGCGCGGTCTTGCCGCCTGGCGCCGCGCACAAGTCTGCGATCCGCAGCCCCGCGACTTCGCCGAGCAGGCGCGCGGGAAGCGCAGCGGCGGCGTCCTGCACCAACCATGCGCCGTCGGCATAGCCCTCGAGCGCCTCGATCCGCCCGCGTGCCGCGAGCCGAACGCTGCCGGTGGGAAGCGCGAGGCCGCCAAGCCGTGCCGCCCAGCCTTGGGCGTCGGACTTGACGGTCAGGTCGAGGGGCGGTTCCAGCAAATGCTGCTGCGCGATCGCGCGGGCGCTATCAGCACCATAATGCGCGCACCATCGCCACCACAGCCAATCCGGCGTGTTCAGGCGCGCGGCATCCTGATCTGCCAAGACCTCCGCCCTCGTTCCGGCCAACCGCCGTAATACCGCGTTGACGAGCGATGCAAAGCGTCGCGCGCCTCCGTCCTGGCGCGTCTGGGCCACGGCGACGTTGATCGCAGCGTGCGCAGGCGTGTCCATGAACAGCAATTGTGCGCCTGCGGCCAGCAGGATCTGGTCGAGCCGTCCGCGTTTGTGCGGCAGCGGCGACGTCACGAAGCTGGCAAGCGCATCGGCGGTCTGGCCCCTGCGGCGCAGCGCCGTGCTGACGATCGCGCGGGCGAAGGCGCGATCATTCGGTGCAAGCGAAGCGAACTCGGGATCATCGAGAAGCGCCAGCGCCTCGTCGAGTGGGCGTGACTTGGCAAGAATCTGATGGAGGATGCGGGAGGCGGCTTCACGCGCGGCGAAGCCGGCGGGGCGTTTAGCCGGTGGGGTGCCCGCCGCGCCAGGCGTGCCGAGAGGCTTGGCCTTGCCCGCCGCTGCGGCCTGCCGGCGAACAGGCGTCTTCATCTCAGCCCCACGGGCCCTGTGCGCGCTGCTGCTCGCTCCATGGGCCGCCGGAATCGTCGCTCGCAGGCCCGGCTTGGCCCATTTCCTTCGCCAATGCCTCAAGACGTGAGATGCGCTCTTCTGTGGGCGGATGGGTCGAAAACAGGTTATCCATGCGAAGCCCTGCCAGCGGGTTGATGATGAACATGTGAGCGATCGCCGGATTCCGCTCCGCGCGCTGGTTCTGAATGCGCTTCGCCGCGCCGGCGATTTTTTCCAGCGCGGAAGCCAGCCACAGCGGGCGCTGGCAGATTTCCGCGCCGAGCCGGTCGGCCTGATATTCGCGCGAACGGCTGATTGCCATCTGTACGAGAGCGGCGGCGATTGGCGCAAGGATGACCATCGCGATGAGGCCGAGCACGCCGAACGGGCTGCCGTTATTGTCGCGCGAGCCGCCGAACAGCATGCCGAACTGCGCGAGCATGGAGATCGCGCCGCCGATCGTCGCGGCGATGGTCATGATCAGCGTGTCGCGGTTCTGGACATGCGCAAGCTCATGCGCCATTACGCCCGCGACCTCCTCTCGGCTGAGGCTTTGCAACAGCCCGGTCGTTGCGGCCACGGCGGCATTTTCCGGGTTGCGCCCGGTCGCGAAGGCGTTGGGCTGATCCTCGTGGATCAGATAGACCTTCGGCATCGGCAGGTTGGCGTTCGCCGCAAGCTGACGAACGATGTCGAATAACTCCGGCGCTGTCCCCTGGTCGATCTCCTGCGCGTTGTTCATGCGCAGCACGATCTTGTCAGCGTTCCAGTAGCTGATGAAATTCATGCCGGCGGCGATCACGAAAGCGATCAGCATGCCGGTCTGCCCGCCAATGGCGAAGCCGACGACGACGAACAGCGCTGTCAGCAGCGCAAGAAGCATAGCCGTGCGAACATAATTCATGCGACGCACTCCTCATGGGCCCAGCCGCAGTGGCGCCCGCAATGGCGGCGATCAGCCGCGAGAGTTAAGAGCGAAAACGGATCAGCGATAGGTAACCTGCAGGATTTCGTAGGCCTTGCCACCGCGCGGCGTTGTGACCTCAACGCTGTCACCGACCGACTTGCCGATCAGCGCGCGGGCGATGGGGGAATTGATGGCAATCCGCCCCGACTTCACGTCCGCCTCGTCGTCGCCCACAATTCTGTAGGTCAATTCCTCGTCGGTATCTTCGTCGACGATGGTGACGGTCGCGCCGAACTTCACGCTGTCGCCAGAGAGCTTCGACACGTCGATAACTTGAGCGCGTGAGAGCTTGTCTTCGAGGTCCGCTACGCGCGCTTCGTTGAGGCTCTGCTGTTCCTTCGCCGCATGGTATTCAGCATTCTCCGAAAGGTCGCCATGCGCGCGTGCCTCCGCAATCGCCTGAATAATCCGCGGACGCTCCTCGGATTTCAGCCGCTTAACTTCGCGCTCCATCCAGGCATAACCTTCAGCGGTCATGGGAACTTTATCTTGCGACATCTCAAGCCGTCTCCTCTGTCCGGACCTCGACCGGACGATACCGTCTGATCTTGTTATTGAAGCAGTGTTTCGGGTTTAATTGCAATGATCGACGCAACACGCGGCCCGGCAAAAACGCGGTTCTAAACCCACGCGGCTGCCCAACCGTGTGATGCGGTGTAGCAAGTCCCGAAACGGCCTTAGCATTGCGACGCGATATATTGCTGCAAGGGGGCGACTTCAAGGATACCCGCGCGCATCGCCTTGATCGCCTGCGTGACCGCAAGCGCACCGGTGACGGTCGTGTAATACGGTATGTGGTAGAGCAGCGAGGTCCGGCGGATCGAGGCGCTGTCGGACAGAGCCCGCACGCCTTCGGTAGTGTTGAAAACCAGGTGCACCTCGCCGTTCTTCATTGCGTCGACGATATGTGGACGGCCCTCCAGCACCTTGTTGATCTTCTCGCACGAGATACCGTGCGCTTCGAGATGGCGCTTGGTGCCGCTGGTGGCGAGAATGCTGAAGCCCATCGAAACCAGATCGCGGGCCGGACCGAGGATGCGGTCCTTGTCGGTATCCTTGACCGAGATGAATACGGTGCCGGTCTCGGGAAGCATATTGCCTGCCGCGATCTGCCCCTTGGCGAAGGCGACGGCATAGTCCCTGTCGATGCCCATGACCTCTCCGGTGGAGCGCATTTCCGGGCCGAGCACCGGGTCCACGCCGGGAAATCGCGAGAACGGAAAAACTGCCTCCTTGACGCCGACATGCCGGAATGCCGGCGCTTTCAGCCGCATCTCCGAGAGCTTCTTGCCGGCCATGACCTGCGCCGCCAGCCCGGCGATCGGCAGGCCGACCACCTTGGCGACGAAGGGAACAGTACGGCTTGCACGCGGATTGACTTCCAGGAGGTAAATGTCGCCGTCCTTGATGGCGAACTGCACGTTCATCAGTCCGACGACATCAAGACCACGCGCAAGACGGCGAGTCTGCTCCTTCAACTCGTCCAATGTGGCGGGTGAAAGCGAATGAGGCGGCAGAGAGCAGGCCGAATCGCCAGAGTGCACCCCGGCTTCCTCGATATGCTCCATAATCCCGCAGATGAACACATCCTCGCCGTCGGCAATGGCATCGACATCCACCTCGATCGCGTCGCGCAGATAGGTGTCGAACAACAGCGCATTGGTGGCAAGCAGCGCGTTCACGCGCGTCGTGCTCTCCTGGTATTTGTGGCGGATGTCCGGAGGCACGAAACCGGCGAGGGTTCCTTCGATATATTCTTTCAGGTCGGTCTCATCATAGATGATTGCCATCGCACGCCCGCCCAGCACGTAAGAGGGACGGATGACCAGCGGATAGCCTATTTCCTGCGCGACGATCTTGGCCTGCTCGATGCTGGAGGCTATACCGTTCTTCGGCTGGCGCAGCCCGAGCCGGTCGACAAGCATCTTGAAATGATCGCGATCCTCCGCGAGGTCGATAGCCTCGGGAGGCGTACCGAGAATTGGCGCTCCCGCCGCCTTGATCGCCGCGGCAAGCTTGAGCGGCGTTTGCCCGCCGAACTGAACGATCACGCCCTTGAGCGTGCCCTTGCGCTGCTCGACACGGATGATCTCCATCACATCCTCGTCGGTGAGCGGCTCGAAATAGAGCCGGTCCGAGGTGTCGTAGTCGGTGGAGACCGTTTCGGGGTTGCAGTTGACCATGATGGTCTCGTAGCCGTCGCGCGACAGCGCATAGGCCGCGTGGCAGCAGCAATAGTCGAACTCGATGCCCTGCCCGATCCGGTTCGGGCCGCCGCCGAGGATGATGACTTTCTTACGGTCCGACGGCTCGGCCTCGCACACGGGCGCATCGAACAGCCCGGTTTCGTAGGTCGAATACATGTAGGCCGTGGGAGAGGCGAACTCGGCCGCGCAGGTGTCAATGCGCTTGAACACCGGCTCAACGCCGAGCGCACGTCGCACTGCCGTCACATCGGCCACCGCTGTTTCGGTGAGTGCCGCAAGGCGTGCATCGGAAAAGCCCATGCCCTTGAGCGTGCGGAAGGTCTCGGCGTCGTCCGGCAAACCGGTCTCGCGCACCCAGTTTTCCCAGTTCACGATGTCCTGTAGCTGCTCGATGAACCACGGGTCGATCTTGCACGAAGCATGCACCTGCTTGTGATCGACGCCAAGACGCAGCGCCTGGGCCACCTTCAGGATGCGGTGGGGCGAGGGCGTACCGAGCGCGGCGCGGATCACGTTCTTGTCGTCGCCGCGGCCAAGGCCCTCCAGCTCGATGTCGTCCAGCCCCGTCAGGCCGATCTCCATGGAGCGCAGCGCCTTCTGAAGGCTTTCGGGGAAGCTGCGCCCCAGGCCCAGCACCTCGCCCACCGCCTTCATGGAGGTCGTCAACGTCTCCTCGCTGCCGGGGAACTTCTCGAACGCAAAGCGCGGGATCTTGGTGACGATGTAGTCGATGGTCGGCTCGAAGGAGGCCGGCGTGGCACCCTGGGTGATGTCGTTGTCGAGTTCGTCCAGCGTGTAGCCAACCGCGAGCCGCGCCGCGACCTTGGCGATCGGGAAGCCCGTGGCCTTCGACGCCAGCGCGGAGGAGCGCGACACGCGCGGGTTCATCTCGATCACGACGAGCTTGCCGTCGTCCGGGTTGACTGCGAATTGAACGTTGGAGCCGCCGGTTTCCACCCCGATCTCGCGCAGCACCGCGATCGAGGCGTTGCGCATCACCTGATATTCCCTGTCGGTCAGCGTGAGCGCGGGCGCGACCGTGATGGAATCGCCGGTATGCACGCCCATCGGGTCGATATTCTCGATGGAGCAGACGATGATGCAGTTGTCCGCCCGGTCGCGGACCACCTCCATCTCGTATTCCTTCCAGCCGAGCACGGATTCCTCCACCAGCACCTGGTTCGCCGGAGAAGCGTCGAGCCCGCGCTCGATGATGTGGAGGTATTCCTCGCGGTTGTAGGCGACGCCGCCGCCCATGCCGCC
>CAZYYQ010000063.1:0-9784 GCA_964651275.1 uncultured Hyphomicrobiaceae bacterium
GCAAAAGAGTGGCCGGTTTTGCGGTTCGAAAATGCGATAAATCAACAAGCTAGAGCGCGTTCACTGACTCCGATTACATTGAACGCGCTCAAGCCACGGTGGGATGGGATCTCGGACGAATCCCGATGCACTCAAAAGTGCTTCAGTTCCAGTCGCCCAATTCGCCCGAGCAATCAAGCCGCTATGCTGGCATGAGCTTGGTCGCCGCGGTAGGCCAGAGCTTCGGTGGCGTGAATATGAGTGACCTGATCGGCGTGATCAAGATCCGCGATAGTGCGCGCAAGCCTCAGCGTCCTGTGGTAGCCGCGGGCTGTCATGCCCATACGCTGCATGGCTTCGCTCAACAGTGTCTGGGCGGACGCGCTGAGACGGGCCACTTCGTCGAGCTTACTGGCCGGACAATCAGCGTTCGTTCTTGCGTTCTCGATGCTTAGCGCGGCGTACCGCGCTTCCTGGCGCGCCCTTGCTCCAGCGACACGATGGCGCACTGTTTCGCTTGTTTCCGGCTTGTATGCACCGGCTAGGTCATGCGCGGCAACGGGGGGCATTTCCACCTGCAGGTCGATACGGTCCAGAAGTGGGCCAGAGATCTTGCCCAGATAATCCCCAGCGCAGTTTCGCCCTCGCCGGCAACTGAAACCGGCTTCGAAGGCGCGGCCACATCGGCATGGGTTCATGGCTGCGATGAACTGGAACCGCGAAGGATACGAAATACGGTGATTGGCGCGGGCAATCGAAATTTCGCCCGTCTCCAGCGGTTGGCGAAGCGAATCCAGAACGCGGGGCGAGAACTCCGGCAACTCGTCGAGAAACAGAACGCCCAGATGTGACAGAGCCGCCTCTCCCGGCTGCGGCCGCGATCCGCCACCGACCAGCGCCGCCATGGTGGCGGAATGATGCGGCGCGCGGAACGGCCTGGTCCGGCTCATGCCCGATTGGCCGAGTACGCCCGCCATGCTCTGGATCATCGCCACCTCTAGCATCTCGCGAGTGGAAAGCGGCGGCAGTATCGTCGGCAGCCTCTGCGCCAGCATGGATTTGCCAGCGCCCGGCGGTCCGATCATGAGCATGTTATGACCGCCTGCCGCAGCGATCTCTAGAGCACGTTTGGCCGTTTCCTGCCCCCGAACGTCGCTGAGATCGACCTCTGAAACAGGACCGGATTCCGATTTCGCTGGCTCCGGGCGGCTCAACATCTGAAGCCCCTTGAGGTGGTTGACGAGCGAGAGCAGGTCACGTGGCGCGAGTATCTCGACATCGTCTCCTGCCCACACGGCCTCGGGGCCGCAGTGCTCCGGGCAGATCAGCCCCTTGCCCTGCGCACTGGCACCTATGGCCGCCGGAAGTGCCCCTGCGATCGGGGACAGGCTGCCATCCAGGGCCAGTTCACCGGCGACGCAGAAGTCTTCGAGCAGGTCTCCGGGGATCGCCCCGCTCGCCACCATCAGCCCGAGCGCGATCGCGAGATCGTAGTGGCTGCCTTCTTTGGGCAAGTCCGCTGGCGAAAGGTTCACCGTGATGCGCTTCGGCGGCAGGGCAAGCCCGATCGCGCTCAAGGCGGACCGAACTCTTTCGCGGCTTTCGACCACGGCCTTGTCGGCCAATCCAACGATCGTGAATGATGGCAGCCCAGCGGCAAGGCTCACCTGCACATCGACCGGGCGGGCATCTATCCCGTGCAGTGAGACAGTGGAGATACGCGCGAACATGTCGCCTCCCGAAACAAACTCGGCAGCAAGATTACAAAATGCGTTAACCCCACGCAAGAACAATATATGAACAAACGGTCCAGAAGGTCAGGTCCGCGCGATTCGTCTCCGCTCGATGCAATCCCAGACGAGCGCGGCAATGTCCGCGCCGCCGAAGCGTTTCACCTCGCGCAGCCCTGTTGGCGACGTGACATTGATCTCGGTCAGCCAGTCGCCGATGACGTCGATCCCCGCAAGGATGAGGCCCCGCTTGCTCAGTTCCGGGCCGATTTTTGCGCAGATTTCCCGGTCCCTGTCGCTCATATCGATCGCCTCGGCACGCCCGCCGATATGCATGTTCGAGCGGGTTTCATCGTCCGCGGGCACCCGGTTGATCACGCCCGCCGGCTCACCATCGACAAGGAGGATGCGCTTGTCGCCTGCGCGCACCTGCGGCAGGTATTTCTGGACCATGAAGGGTTCGCGGAATACGCCCTGAAACAATTCGACCAGCGCGCCAAGGTTGGTATCGCCCGCTGCCAGCCGGAACACGGCCGCGCCGCCATTGCCATACAGCGGCTTCAGGATGATGTCCTCGTGCTTGGCGCGGAAGCGGCGTACCCCGTCGAGATCGCGCACGATCGCAGTGGGCGGCATCAGTTCGGGAAAACCGAGCGTGAAGATCTTTTCCGGCGCGTTGCGCACATTGGCCGGGTCGTTGACCACCAGCACATCGGGTACCAGCCGCTCCAGCATGAAGGTGGTGGTGATGTAGGCCATGTCGAAGGGCGGGTCCTGACGCAGATGGATCACGTCGAAGCTGGCGAGATCGACGGTCCGCTCCTCGGAAGCCGTGAAGTGCTCGCCGGGCACGTCCCGGACCAGCACCGGACATCCGGTCGCCTTCAGCGTGCCATCATCAAGCATCACGCGATCGGGTGTGTAATAGAACAGGGAATGCCCGCGCGCCTGTGCCTCCAGCATGAGCGCGAAAGTGGAATCTCCGCGGATGTCGATGCCCTCGAGCGGGTCCATCTGAAATGCGGTCTTGAGCGGCACGAGAGCCTCCCATTTTTAGGCGCGGGAAGGGGGCGCCGCGCGGGTGAAGTCAATCGCTCTCAGATGTAGACGAAAACTGCCAAGCCGCTCAATCTCTCGATCCGGCGCAGACGTCGCGGGCCAATCACTCCCGCACTTCGCTCAACTCGATGAGTTGCTGGCGGCGTGCCGCGGCCTCGGCCTGCTCACGCTGTTCCTTGGACAGTCCCGCGAGAAAAAGATCAAGCCGCAGATCGCTCACGCCCGCCGCGCGCGACAGCAGGTGCCATTTCGCGGCTTCCACGGGGTCCGGCTGCACGCCGACGCCGTAGGCCAGCACGCGGGCCACGCGGTTCTGCGCCACGGCGTTGCCGTTCTCCGCAGCGGCCTTCAGCATCAGCAGGCCCTTGTCGTGATCCTTCGCGACGCCGACACCCTTGATCAGCATGATTGCGTAGTCGAGTTGCGCCTCTGGCAGTCCGCCATCTGCGGCCTTGCCGGTCCAGAGGGCCGCCTTTTCCTGGTCGATCGGTACGCCCTCGCCGGAGGCGTAGAGGGTGCCAAGATCGTATTGCGCCTGCACATTGCCTTTTTCTGCGGCCTGCTCGAAGAGTTGCGCCGCGCGCTCCATGTCCCACGAGACGCCGCGTCCCTGCACATGCAGCAGGCCGAGATTATAGGCGCCTTCTGCATGCCCCTGCTCTGCAGCGAGCCTCAGTAACGCAGCCGCCTGTTCTTCGTTCTTGCTGATCCCGTCGCCGCTCAGACGCATCATGCCGAGGGCAAACTGCGCGTCCGCATCGCCCCGCTCCACGCCGGTCGCGTACCATTCCGCTGCCTTGACCTTGTCTTGAGGGACGCCGAGTCCCTCGCTGTATACGCGGCCGATCAGCGTCGGGGCTTGCGGCTCGCCGCGCTTTGCCGCCTCCTTGGCCAGCTTCAGCGCTTCGAGATAGCGGCCTTGGAAAAACGCCCCGTAGGCGGGGTCTTCGGTGGCCGCCCTGGATGTCTCTGCGGCCGTCGAGACAGCGGGAAGCGCGATCAGCGTACCCACGCCGAGAACGAGGGCTAAAACGAGCGCTGTCGCGTGGCCCAGTCCTCGTTGTCTGAAGTCCCTCAGCATTCTCTTCGTCTTTCCGCACCTTGTCCTGCAATCAGCCCGTCGAGCCTGTCCAGCGCGGCCTCCGGGTCGTCAGCCTCCAGAACCAGCGCCGAGACCGCGATGAAATCCGCCCCCGCGGCTAACAGTGCGATGGCTTCGTCCCAGCCCCCGTTATGCCACGCCACCACCGGCGGCTCGCAGACCTCGGCCCACCAGCTTACAAGGGCCGTGATGTCATCGGCGGGCGGTGCGCCGCCGGGCGGCATGCCGAAGGCAACATAATCGGCGCCAAGCTCCGCGAGCGTCAGTGCGTCATGGCGCGACGCGCCGCAATCCGCCCCGATGATGGCTTCGGATCCAAGTATACTTCTCGCTGACGCATACAAAGGCTCGTTGGCAGGAATGTGGACGCCGTCCGCGCCTGCGTATCGGGCTATGTCGGCGTCATGGGCGATGACCAGCGGGATGCCGTGACCATGCGCAAGCGGCACCATCGCCCGCGCGATTTCGCGCGCCGGAGCGCTGCCATCCCGCGCGAGCAATAGAAGCGAAGCGATGCGCCCGCTGGCGAGCAGCCGCCCGACAATAGCGGCATCCGCATCCTCGGGTACGACGAGATAGATCTGGCACGGCATCTCTCGCGTGGCATGAGCCATGCGCGGTCCTCATCCGGGTCTGGAGAAAGCCGGGCAACTCTTCGTCGCGTTGCTATCCGGCCTTGGCCATGGCGATGGCCACATCAGCCATGCGGTTGGAGAAGCCCCATTCATTGTCGTACCAGGACAGCACACGCACCAGGCGCCCTTCGACGATCTGGGTCTGTGTCATGTCGAAGGTCGAGGAATAGGGGTTGTGATTGAAGTCGATCGACACCAGCGGCTCGTCTGTAACGGCCAGCACCCCCGCAAGTTCCTGTTCCGAGGCGTGTTTCATGGCGGCGTTGACCTCATCCACAGTCGTCTCGCGCGTCGGGATGAACTTCAGATCGATCATGGACACGTTTGGCGTCGGCACGCGGATCGCCGTGCCGTCGAGCTTGCCCTGAAGCTCCGGCAGCACCAGCCCGACCGCGCGGGCCGCGCCTGTCGTCGTGGGGATCATCGAGACCCCGGCGGCGCGCGCGCGATGCAGGTCCTTGTGGGGCGCGTCGAGGATGCACTGGTCGTTGGTGTAGGCGTGGACCGTGGTCATGAAGCCTTGTGATAGGCCGCACAGTTCGTTGATGACCTTGGCGACCGGCGCAAGGCAATTGGTCGTGCATGACGCGTTCGAGACGACCTTGTGCCCGCCGTTCAGCGTCTCATGATTGACGCCATAGACCACGGTGACATCCGCATCCTTGGAGGGGGCGGAAATCAGCACCTTTTTTGCGCCAGCTTCCAGATGGGCCGCCGCCTTGGCGCGGTCGGTGAACAGGCCGGTGCATTCCAGAGCGACATCGACGCCAAGGTCGCCCCAGGGCAATTTCGCCGGATCACGCTCGGCGCAGACCCGGATCGGCCCCGTGCCGATATCGATAGTGTCGCCTTCGATCCGCACGTCTCCGGGGTAGCGGCCATGGACGGAATCGTATTTCAGCAGATGGGCATTGGTTTCGACCGAGGTAATATCATTGATCGCGACCACCTCGATGTCGGAGCGCCGGGCCTCGGCGATCGCGCGCAGGATGTTCCGTCCGATACGTCCAAACCCGTTGATAGCGACCCTGACTGCCATCTGCGCCTCCTAAAGTTCACGTGTTCATGTTCTTGCAATCTTTTCCTGCCGCCCCCTTAAACCCGTGGCGTGCGAGCGCCGGTGTGGAAGTGACAAGAGTCGGCCCGAGAGAAATTCCTTTCCTTCTATGTCGGCATGAGCAAAACGCAAGGAAAAGCAGCCCGAGCGGATTTGCAAGGCATGGGCGGGGTGCGCCCGACGGTTGCAAGATTGCCCGGTTTTCGCCTGTTGATTCGCGCGCGACAAGCGCATTTCGGCGGCCGACACCCGGCATCCGTTCGATGAACCCGCGACGACGTATGCGTGGCCACACAGGCATCTGCAGATCTTGTGAAACGAAAAACCATGCAATTCAATAACTTGAAAAATCAATTAGCAGAGCGAGGCGGCGGTCTGACTGCGCTGCTGGCCGCTGGTGCCGCTGCGACGGCCTGAGCTTGACGGCTTTCTTCAGCCGCGCCTATGGTTTGCGTGGGCACAGTCAGTTTTCCGTTCCAGCCATAATGCGGTTCAACGTCGCGGTGAGTGGTGAGCAAGCCGAACAAGGAATCAGGTGCGCGCGGGCGCTCGAAGTCGACAGGGGGCAGCCGTTCGGCGGCGAAGCTTTCTGAAAGCGGTACATCTGCGAAGTCCGGCAAGGCGAAGACCAGGAAGGATCTTGAGCGCGAGATCGCGGAGTTGAAGAAGGTCAACGCCGAGTTGCAGGAGAAGTTGCGGCAGCAGGAGGCGCGGGCCGAACGGCTCGCGCAGATCAACCGGCAGGCGGGCGAGCGGGTCGACATCGTCATCGGACGTATTCGGACGATGATGGCGTCCTGACCCGCGCCGCCGCACGAAAGGCGGGCAAACATGCCTCAGGTGACACTGAAGATCGGCGACAAGACATATCGCATGGCCTGTGCGGAGGGCGAGGAACCGCGCATTCAGGCGCTGTCCGCGCATTTCTCGGCGCGGGCCGACGGGTTGGCCGAAAAGTTCCCGCGGATGCCGACGGACCACCTTTTCCTTATGGCGGCGCTGCTCGTCACCGACGAACTGTTCGAGGCCCGCGAGGAACTTCAGGGGACGCTGAAGCAGATTGCCCGTCTCGGCAGCGCGCTGAACGCGAACGACAACAGCAGGGGGCCGAGCGGGAGCGAGATGGCGCAGATCGTGCGCGACGCCAGCGCGCGGCTCGACAAGCTCGGAAATCCGAAGCGCCCCGAAGTTGTGAAGGAGGCCGCACCGCCGTCCGGCGAATTGAAAGTCGAGGCATCTCCCCAGGCGGAAAAAATCAACACGCCCACGACGGAAGAAGAGGGTGAGCCGGAAGAGGCCAAAGCCGACCAGGCCGAAGCAGAGCAAGCCGAGGGCGGCAAGCTGGCGAAGAGCGCCGGGTAGCGAAGCGCCTGTTCGGACTTCCGGATTGCATTCCCCTCTGGACAAACGCCCGCGACGCATCACATTCTCGCAAGCGGGGCTGCCTGGCGCGTGAGGGGTTCTTTTTCCCGGGGCCGATACGATCTCCAAGGGAGCTGACCCTGCCCGGAGCTGTGGTTCCGGACACTCGGCGCCCACCTGCTTATGTAGGGACCCAAGGGATCATTCACTCCCACGGCTACGGCGGCTCCGCTTCTCACCCGAACCGCGGACGGCGGCATGACGGCTGGCATCGCTGACAAACTTACGTTGCGCCGCGAGGCGCTTGCGCGCCGCGCCGCCATCGCGCCCGAAGCGCGCGAACGCGCCGCTGCCGCGCTGGAGCGGATCGGTCTTTCATTCCTCGGTCTGCGCGGGCCGGCCGTCATCAGCGGCTATCACGCTATTGGCGAGGAACTCGATGTGCTGCCGCTGCTTGGCCGGCTGATCCGCGAGGGCCACGAGATTGGCCTGCCGGTCGTGCGCAAGGACAGGCCGCTGATCTTCCGCCGCTGGACGCCGGAAACGGAGATGGTCCGCGGCGCGATGGGCATCCTGCGCCCGTCACCCGAGGCGCCGGAGGTCAGGCCATCGGTGCTATTGGTGCCGCTGGCGGCGTTCGATACGCGCGGCTTCCGCGTAGGGTACGGGGGCGGCTATTATGACCGCACGCTCAGCAACCTGCGCGCGCAAGACTCTGTAACTGCGGTCGGCGTGGCGTTTGCCGAGCAGGAAGTGGAGCGCGTGCCGGACGAACCCCATGATGAGCGGCTGGACTGGATGCTGACGCCTGAGGGGGCGCGGCGCGTGGAGGCGGCCTGATGCGGCTGTTGTTCATCGGTGATGTCGTCGGGCGGTCCGGGCGGCGTGCCGTGCAGGAAATGCTCCCGGAGCTTCGGACGCGCTACGAAGTCGATTTCGTCATTGTCAACGGCGAGAACGCTGCGGGTGGGCGCGGCATCACCGAAGCGATATTCAACGATCTGCGCGACGCCGGGGCGGACGTCGTGACCACCGGCAACCATGTATGGGATCAGCGCGAGACGCTCGTTTATATTTCCCGGCAAGACCGGCTTCTGCGCCCGGTCAATTTCCCGCCAGGCACGCCGGGGCGCGGCACGGGGCTGTTCGAGGCGCAGTCCGGCGCGCAGGTGCTTGTGGTCAATGTCATGGGCCGGCTGTTCATGCAGGATCTCGATTGCCCGTTCCAAGCGCTGGAGCGCGAGGTCGCGGCATGTCCGCTCAAGACCGCCGCTGATGTGATCTTCGTCGATTTCCACGCCGAGGCGACCTCGGAGAAACAGGCTGCTGCGCATTTCCTCGATGGCCGCGTCAGCGCGGTGATCGGCACTCACACGCATGTCCCGACCGCCGATGCGCAGGTTTTGCCGGGCGGCACGGGTTTTCTCAGCGATGCGGGTATGAGTGGGGACTACAACTCGGTGATCGGAATGGACCCGGAAGAGCCGGTTGGACGGTTTGTCCGGCAGATCGCCTCGAGCGGCTTCAATCCGGCGCTGGGCCCTGCGACAGTCTGCGGCGTCGCCATAGATATCGACGATGCAACAGGGCTTGCACGGCAGATCGCGCCCGTGCGCCTCGCTGGGCGGCTTCAGGCCAGCGAGCCCGAATTCTGGCTGGCTGGTGCGCGTACTGGCAAGTCGCCGGACGAATAAGCTATAAAACCGAGAAATGATTCGAATTGCGGGGGCGGCCCTCGGGGCTGCGCCCATGTCCGCTTTGCTATGAGCGGAATAATCGGGAAGGAAGAAAATGGCAGGGCATTCTAAATTCAAGAACATCATGTACCGCAAGGGCGCGCAGGATAAAAAGCGCGCCAAGATGTTCTCCAAGCTGTCGAAAGAGATCACCGTGGCGGCCAAGATGGGCACGCCCGATCCGGACATGAACCCGCGCCTGCGCCTCGCGATCCAGGCGGCGCGCGCGCAGAACATGCCCAAGGATAATATTGAGCGCGCCATCAAGAAGAGCCAGGACGCGGGCGGCGAGGCGTATGAAGAGGTGCGCTACGAGGGCTTCGGCGCGGGCGGCATCGGCGTGATCGTCGAGACTCTGACCGACAACCGCAACCGCACAGCCGGAGACGTGCGCGCGACCTTCTCCAAGCATGGCGGCAATCTGGGCGAAACCGGCGCGGTGTCCTGCGTGTTCGACCGGATCGGCGCCATCGAGTACCCCGGCGAGGTCGGCACGGCCGAGGAAATGGTGGATGCCGCGATCGAGGCCGGTGCGCAGGACTGCGAATCGTCCGAGGATGGGCACACGGTTTATTGTGACGCGGAAGACTTGGGCGAGGTGTCCAAGGCGCTCGAAGCGCAATTTGGCGAGGCGCGGTCCGCGCAAATCATCTGGAAGCCGCAAAACACCATCGAGGTGGACGAAGAGACCGGCGGCAAGATCATGCGGCTGCTGGAGGCCTTGGAAGACAACGACGACGTGCAGAACGTCTACGCGAATTTCGAGGTTTCCGACGAGGTGATGGAGCGGCTATCCGCCTAGGGCGAGATGATTTTCGCTTAGTCGCCCTCTTGTCTTGCCCGGACTTGATCCGGGCATCCAGACCCGTGACGTTACAACTGTTCTGTGGATTGCCGGGTCAAGCCCGGCAATGACGCGGGGTGAGAACTTCAGGCGTTCGTGGCGCAATAATGGGGGTTGGACATGGCGGCGGTGCGCATCATCGGTATCGACCCGGGCCTGCGGCGCACCGGGTGGGGCCTGATCGAGACGGACGGGCCGCGTCTCGGCTTCATCGCCGCCGGGACAATTCGTCCGCCTGAAGACGCCGCGCTGCCAGACCGCCTCGCGGCGCTGTTCGCGG
>CAZYYQ010000064.1:0-9630 GCA_964651275.1 uncultured Hyphomicrobiaceae bacterium
CAACGCCACGTCCTCCGCCTGGATTGCGTATCAGCGCGCTGAAGGCAAGGCGCTGAAAGCCGCCGCGCTCGCCGAACTCGCCAAGGGGCTGGAGGTGCGCTCGCTGTGGCGGCCCGCGATCGATGCCTACGCCGCGAGCCTCGATGCCCAGGAAGGCCAGCGGGTGCGCATGGCCTACGAGAAGCTGCGCGCAGAGCGTGGCTTTCGCATGCTCGATTACACGGTGGAGTCCGACGCCGCCGCGCCGCGGGTCTGCATCCAGTTCTCCGAACGCCTCGCCAAGGGCGTCGACTTCGCCAATTACATCAGCGTCGATGGCGCCGATCCCGCTGGCATCCGTGCCGACGACCAGCAGATTTGCGTCGAGGAGCTGCGCCATGGCCGGCGCTACGCGGTCCGGCTGCGCCAGGGGCTGCCTTCGGCGATCGGCGAGTCCCTGCTGAAGCCCGTCGACCTCAGCATCTACGTCCGCGACCGCTCGCCGTCCGCGCGCTTTACGGGGCGTAACTACGTGCTGCCGCGCACCGGCCAGAAGGGGCTGCCGGTCGTCACGGTCAACACGCAAGAACTCAAGATGGCGCTTTACCGGATCGGCGACCGGCGGCTGGCGCATGAGGTGCTTGAAGGCCGCTTCGGCGAGCCGATTGCGGGCTACCGCGCCGAAGAGATCAAGACCAAGCATGGCGAACTGCTCTGGGAAGGGCGGATGCCGGTCAACATGAAGCTCAACGAAGAGATCACCACCGCCTTCCCGGTCGACGAGCTCCACGCCGATGTCAAGCCCGGTCTCTACGTAATGACGGCGCAGCCGGCCTCTGAAGAGGCGACGGAATGGAGCGACCGCGCAACCCAGTGGTTTGTTATCTCGGACATCGGGTTGGCGGCCTATTCCGGCGCGGACGGCATCCATGCCTTCGCCCGCGGCTTGACGAGCGCCGAGGCGATCGAAGGTTTGGAGTTGCGCCTGCTGGCGCGCAACAACGACGTGCTCGCCACCACACGCACCGATGCCAGCGGCTATGTCCGCTTCGAGGCTGGCCTGACGCGCGGCGAGGGCGGCCTCGCACCGGCACTCGTCGTCGCACGCACGCCTGAAGGCGATTACGGCTTCCTCGATCTCACGCGCCAGGCGTTTGACCTGACAGATCGCGGTGTGGGGGGGCGGCCTGCGCCGGGACCGCTCGATGCGATGGTGTTCGCCGAGCGCGGCGTCTACCGCCCCGGCGAGCCGGTCTATCTGACCGCGCTTCTGCGCGATGACAACGCCAGCGCGGTCTCCGCGCCGCTGAGCCTCATTATCCGGCGGCCCGACGGCAAGGAGCACGCGCGCGTCACGCTGGACGATCAGGGCGCGGGCGGCCGGGCGCATACGCTTTCGCTGCGCGACGATGCCATGGCCGGAACATGGCGCGTGAGCGCCCATGTCGACCCGGAGGGCGAGGCGCTCGGCGAAGCCGCGTTCCTCGTTGAGGATTACGTGCCTGAGCGCATGGAACTCACGCTCATGCCATCGAGCGAACCCGCCACGTCCGAAAAGCCAGTGCGGCTCTCCCTGGAGGGGCGGTATCTTTATGGCGCGCCTGCCGCCGGGCTGCGGATCGATGGGGATATCCGCGTGGTGCCGGACCGTACTCTTTCCCGGCATCCGGGTTTTATCTTCGGGCTTGATGATGACGACGCGACGCCGGTGCGCGCCGCGCTCGATGATCTGCCAGTAACGGACGATGACGGACGCGCGGAAATCGAAGCGCCGCTGCCCGCATTGCCCGAGACGACGCGCCCGCTCAAGGCCGAGATTTCCTTGCGCCTGAGCGAGCCGGGCGGGCGCGCGATCAGCGAGACGGCAAGCCTGCCGGTCGCGGCGGACAAGACCCTGCTTGGAATCAAACCGCTGTTCGATGGTGGCCGCGTCGCCGAAAGCAGCGAAGCTGGCTTCGAGATCATCGCAACGGATGGCGCTGGCGCGCGCGTCGATTCCGGTCCACTTGAATGGGAACTGCTGCGCGTGCGCCAACGCTATCAGTGGTACAGCCGCTATGGGCGCTGGGACTATGAACCCGTGACCTATACCGAGCGCGTGTCCAGCGGCGCCGCCGAGGCTGGCGCAGACGGAGCGCTCGCGCGCATCGCCGCGCCAGTGGAGCGCGGACGTTATCGCCTAGAAGTAACTCGCGCGGATGCGGGGGCAAGCGCGCTGCCGGTTGCCAGCTACACTTTCAGCGCGGGGTGGTACGTCGCTGAGGCTGCCGACACGCCCGACATTCTCGACCTTGCGCTCGACCGGGAGAGCTATCGTCCTGGCGACACCATGCAGGTGCGGCTCGAGGCTGGCATGGCCGGCAAGGCAATTGTCAGCGTGGTCTCCGATGAACTGCTCGAAACGCGCACGCTGGACGTGCCGGCAGACGGGGCGACGGTCTCCTTCGAGGTCGGCGCTGACTGGGGGCCGGGCGCCTATGTGACGGCCTCGGTGTTCCGGCCCATGAACGCGGATGCCGGGCGCATGCCAGGCCGTGCGGTGGGGGTGAGCTGGATCCCGCTCGACCAGCGTGCACGCACGCTTGATGTGGCACTCGACGCGCCAGACACCACGCGTCCCCGCCAGACGCTGTCCGTCCCGGTCCGCCTCGCCGGGCTCAAAGAGGGCGAAACGGCCTATGTGACGCTCGCCGCGGTCGATGTGGGCATTCTCAATCTGACCGGCTACGAGGCGCCGAAACCCGATGAACACTATCTCGGTCAACGCCGGCTGGGCATGGAGATTCGCGATCTCTACGGCCGGCTTATCGACGGGATGCAGGGCACGCGCGGGCGCATCCGAACCGGCGGTGATGCGCCAGGTGGCATGTCGATGGAGGGCCGTCCGCGGAACATCGAGCCTGTTGCACTTTATTCCGGCATTGTCCAGGTCGGGCCGGAGGGCCGGGCTGAGGTGCCCTTCGACATCCCAGCTTTTGATGGCACGCTGCGCCTGATGGCGGGCGCGTGGAGCGCAACACAGGTCGGGCACGCCGTGAAGGACGTGGTAGTGCGCGATCCCGTCACGCTGCTCGGGACCGCTCCTCTGTTCCTGACCGTGGGAGATGAGTCCCGGCTGCATCTGAGCATCCATAACGTCGACGGTCCGGCGGGCGAGTATACGCTGAGCGCCGAGGCGGATAGCGGCGTCTCGCTTGGCGGCGACAGCACGCGGACGCTATCCCTCGACAGTGGGGCGCGCGTGTCCGTGTCGGTACCGCTGAAGGCGGCTGCGCTCGGCAATGCCAGCGTGCGGGTGACGCTGGAAGGTCCTGAGGGGCTGAGCGTTGCGCGTAACTATGCGCTGGACATCAAACCCGCTGCGCCGAACGTGAGCCGCCGCTCGCTTCAGACGCTGGCCGCGAAGTCCGGCACGCTGAGCGTGACCTCCGATCTCGCCGCCGACCTGATCCCGGAGACGGTGAGGGTTGCGGTCAATGTGGGGCGCACCGCCGCGATGGACGTTCCCGGCCTGCTGCTTGCGCTGGACCGCTTTCCCTATGGCTGCGCGGAACAGACGGTCAGCCGCGCGCTCCCGCTGCTCTATCTCAACAAACTTGCCGACAGTGCCGGGGTGGCGGGCGAAGACGGCGCGCAGGCGCGCATCGCTGCATCCATCTCGCGGCTGTCGGCACTTCAGGGCAGCGGCGGCGACTTCGGCCTGTGGTCGGCCGGCAGCTACAACACCTGGCTGACGGCATATGTGACCGACTTCCTGCTGCGCGCGCGCGAAAACGGCTTCGAGGTGCGCGAACAGGTGGTCGATCCCGCGCTCGACCGGCTTCGCAACGCGGTGAGCTACGCCTCGGATTTCTCCAATGGCGGCGATGATCTGGCCTACGCGCTCTATGTGCTGGCGCGCGCCGGGCGTGCCGTAATCGGCGACCTGCGTTATTACGCCGATGCCAAGCTGGACGACTTCGCCACGCCGCTGGCGCAGGCCCAGATCGGGGCGGCTCTTGCTCTTTACGGCGACATGCCGCGCGCGCGCAAGGCGTTCGATGCCGCGCGCGCCCGCCTTGCACCTTCAGCCGGCAATCAGACGCCGCTACGCAGCGATTTCGGCAGCCGCCTGCGCGATAGCGCCGGCCTCTTGACGCTGGTGGCCGAGACCCGCGCGATGGATGCTGAACTGTCCACCCTGCTCAAGACTGTCGAGGCCTGGCGGGCGCAGAAGCAGGGCACCACCACGCAGGAAAATGCGTGGTTGCTGCTTGCTGCCCATGCGCTCAGGGAGAGCGGCGGATCCGAAATCGCTCTGGAGGTGAATGGCGAACGCCGAGCCGGCCCTGTTCAGCGGGTGCTGAGCGGGCGCGATCTGGGTGATGCGCCGTTCGTGGTGCGCAACCTGTCCGAAACCGAAACCCCGGTGTCGCTGCTCGTGACCGGCGCGTCGGCGACGCCTGAACCGGCCGCCCAGTCCGGTCTGAGCATTGCGCGCCAGGCCTACACGCTGGCGGGCGAGCCGATTTCTCTGGATGAGGTGCGCCAGAACGAACGCTATGTCATCTTGCTTACGGTGCGCGAAGAGGCGCCGCTGCCCGCCCAGTTGGTTGTCGAGGACCGGCTGCCCGCTGGCTTCCAGATCGAGAATCCGCGGCTTGTCCCGGAAAGCGGGCCGGGTGCGCTGCCTTGGCTCAAGACCGCCGGGAACCCGGCCCATACCGCCTTCCGCGACGATGCATTCATGGCCGCGTTCTCACTCACCGACGCAAGCCGGAGCACTCCGGCGACCCTAAGCATGGCTTATGTCGTGCGCGCCGTGGTGCCGGGCTCTTATGTGCGGGGCGGCGCGAAGGTCGAGGACATGTACCGGCCCGAGCGGTTCGCGCGCTCTGCGCCGGGGCGTGTCAAGATCGGCGAGTAGCGTCGGAGCGCTCAAGTCATGATGGCGCAGCAAGGTAACGCCGAAGGGGCGTCGGCATCCGGGCCGCGGGCGCCCGAGCGGCGTTGGCTGAGGCGCGGCGTCGCAATTGCCGCCGTCCTCGCGCTCATGCCGGTTATTCTCCTTGCGGCGCTCGGCCTTGGTGAAAGGATGCTTGGCCCGGTCCCCCTCGATCGGCTCGGAGACAATTCGCGCCTCGTGATCGATCGTGAAGGGCGCCTGCTGCGCGCTTTCACAACCTCGCAAGGGCGATGGCGTTTGCCCGTCGAGATCGACGCAGTCGACCCGCGCTTCATCGCGATGCTGCTCACATTCGAAGACAAGCGCTTTTACGAGCATGGCGGGGTGGACCCGTTGGCCATCGCCCGCGCGGTCTGGCAAGCCGCGCGCGAGGGCGAACTGGTCTCGGGCGCCTCCACCATCACCATGCAGCTTGGCCGGCTCCTCGACAGGCTTGAAACGGGTTCATTCGCCGACAAGGGTGTGCAGGTGGTGCGCGCCCGTCAGCTGGAGCGGCGCATGTCGAAACGCGAAATCCTGGCGGCATATCTGACGCTTGCGCCTTATGGTGGCAATGTCGAGGGCGTGCGTGCGGCCTCGCTCGCGTATTTCGGCAAGGAGCCGCAACGGCTCGCGCTGCATGAGGCGGCGCTGCTGGTGGCGCTGCCGCAATCGCCAGAAACGCGGCGGCCTGACCGCTTTCCCGAGAACGCGAGATCTGGGCGTGACCGCGTGTTGGACCGCGCCGCGCGAGACGGCGTGATTACGCCGGAGCAGGCGCGCTGGGCGAAGTCGCAGCCGGTGCCGCGGGCGCGCATCGATTTTCCGATGCTGGCCGCGCATCTGAGCGAACGGCTGATCGCGCGCCACGCTGAGCGCGACGATCTGCGCCTCACCGTCGACAAGACGCTACAGGCGGGCGTGGAGCGCGCGGTGCGTGCCGCCGCTGAGCGGATTGGCGACAAACTTTCTGCTTCAGCCATCGTTATAGACCATGAGACCGGCGCGGTGCTCGCCCATGTTGGCTCGCCCGGTTATCTCGACACTGCTCGCGGCGGCGCGGTGGACATGACCCGCGCGGTCCGCTCGCCTGGCTCAGCGCTCAAGCCGTTGATCTATGGTCTTGCATTCGAGGCCGGGCTCGCGCATCCGCAGACCCTGATCGAGGACCGGCCCATACGCTTCGCGCGTTATGCCCCGCGCAATTTCGATACCGACTACAAGGGGACTGTTACGGTCGCCGAAGCGCTGCAACTTTCGCTCAATGTGCCGGCGGTGAAACTGCTGGCCGCGGTAGGGCCGGCACGGCTCGCTGCAAGGCTGCGCCATGCCGGCTTCAAGATGCGCGTGCCGCGCAATCTCGCCATCGCGCTGGGCGGCATCGGTATGCGGCTGGAGGAGCTTGCGGCGCTTTACACGGGTATCGCGCGCGGCAGCACCCCGGTACGGCTGAGGTTTATCGCCGGAGCCGGATCAGGCGCGGAGGACAGCGACATACGCGGGGCGGTACTCTCGCCAGTGGCTGCGTGGTATGTCGCCGATGTCCTGCGCGGAGCCCCCGCACCGCGCCACGCGCGCAGCGGCGCGATCGCCTACAAGACCGGCACATCCTACGGCCACCGGGACGCGTGGTCAGCGGGCTTTCGCGGGCGATATACGGTGGCGGTCTGGGTGGGCCGGCCGGACGGGACGGCGACGCCAGGGCTCACCGGGCGCGGGGCCGCTGCACCTTTGTTGTTCGACATCTTCGCCAAACTGGATACATCGCAGCCCGCTTCGAAGCCACCACCTGCCGGAATCATGGCGATGAGAACCTCGGAACTTCCCATGCGGTTGCGCTATTTCGATGCGCGGCTGCGCCAGGCCGCGGCTGGCAAGACTGCGGCCTCCTCGCCGGTGCGGATCGCGTTTCCGCCCGACGGCGCGGAACTGGCCATGCAGCGGCTGCCGGGCGGTGCGGCAGCGCCGTTGCCATTCAAGGCCGAGGGCGGGGCGCTACCGCTGATCTGGCTGGTGGACGGGCGACCCGTGGAAGCAAGCGGGCGGCGGCAGTTCCTGTGGGTACCGGGAGGCTCTGGCTTCGTCAATGTGGTGGTGGTCGATGCCAACGGGGCGCGCGACCGGGTGCAAGCGCGTATCCGCTGACTTACCTGCATCACTTTGAATGTGCCGCCAAATGTTCGCGAATCAGGGGCCCGATCGCATTGGGGTGCGTGAGCGGGCTCATATGGCCTGCGCGTGGGATCGTGCGCAGATGGGCGTCTGGTAGCGTCTGTATCAGCACGTCGATGACAGCGCGAGCGGGAGCGCGCGTGCGGCCGCCCATGATCAGCCGGGTCGGTGCCTGGATCGCCCGGTAATCATCCAGATCGGCCTCCATGCTCTCGATCAGCGCGAACTCCTTTGCGACCTTGTCGATGGTCTCCAGCACGCCGCGCTTGAGCCGGGCCGGGGCCAGCCACCAACGCCACCTCCCCATCCAGAAGCCCATGTAGATCGCCGCCGCCTGCTTCGGCTGGCCGGCATCCATGGCTTCCAGAACCCCGCGAGCAACGCGGACGATCTGGACAAGGGGAATTTTCTGGCCGCCAGGTCTGAGCAAGTGAAACGACACCGGCTCGATAAGCGTTAGGCTGGCGACACGCGGTCCAAGCAGACGCGCGGCCTCAAGAGACAGCATTGCGCCGTAGGAATGACCGACCAGATGCACGGGACGGCCGACGTGCTCCTGCAGGGCCATCAGCAGCCCGACTTCGACATGTGGATCGCATGCCCGGTCCTCTGGCCAGCGGTCCGATTGGCCGTAACCGATAAGGTCCGGCGCGATCACCTCGTAGTCTCGTTCGAGTTGTTTGATGATCGGCTTCAGGGCCTTGTGAGATGCGCTGGAGCAGTGCGCAACGATAACAGGCGCGCCGGCCCCGGAATGACGGTAGACGGCGTCGAACCCATGCACTTCGAGGCATTTCAGTCCATCGCAAAGGGGTGCAGCGTCCGTCGGATGCATCACGCGGCGGATTTTGCCTTTGGGATCTTCTTGAACCCGCCCATGCGGCATATGATGTCCCACGCCTTGGGGGCGACCGGCTGCACAGACAGGCGCGACTGCTTGATGAGCGCCATCTCGGCGAGTCCTGGCTCGGCCTTGACCTGGGCCAGCGTGACCGGCTCGGGCATCGGCTCGCGCGCGGCGACATCTACGCACATCCATTTGCCTTCCGGGTCGGTGCTGTCGGGATGCGCCTCGGTCACCACCTCGACGATACCGACGATGCGCTTTTCGTTGACCGAATGATAGAAGAAGCCAAGGTCGCCCTTCTTCATCGCCAGCATCTGGTTCTTGGCCTGATGGTTGCGCACGCCGTCCCACTCGCCTTCGGTGTCCCCGGCAGCCACCTGATCGTCCCACGACCATGTCCCGGGTTCGGACTTGAAGAGCCAGTAAGCCATGCAGGGGAACCTTTCGCCGGAGAGATTTGATGCTCCCGAAGCGCGAGGGCGAGCACGCGCCGATCCGCTACAGGATAGCCGCACCGAATATTGCGCCGGTGCGATCGTCTTGCAAGATGATCGCGCAGTGGTCGGTATTCCCGATCATGACCTCGTCATGAGGCAGATCAAGCGTTTGCGCCTTGCCGGTCCATGTGCCCACCGGCATGATCTCGCGGGAGACGTTATGGTAGGTGATGGTCTTGCCGCGGTTTTCGCCGCGCTCGATCTTCACCGTCTGCGCGGACAGGATCGGCACGGCATAGATGGTGCCTGCGGCCGGGCTGCCTGGACCAGCCTCGGCGACATCGATGTGGATGGTCTTGTCGCGCTGATGTGCCGTAACGACGACCTGCGAATCCGCCAGCTTGCCCCGGGCCTCGTTGATGGCTTCTTCGACGGCCTCCTCGCGGCTCCCGATCACGTCCAAGAGTCCGCTCACGATCATCTGCGGCGTGTAGACCGTTGCAAGGCCCAGACGCTCGACATACTGGCGCTGACGCTCGGTATGTTCGGCGCGGCCCAGCGTGTCTTTCCAGTCTAGATAGTCCCAGTAGTCCACCGGCATGGACAGTGCGATCACGTCGGAGCGCCCGGCCAGCTTGCCAAGCAGCTTGTCAGCCGGCGGGCAGGACGAGCAGCCCTGGCTGGTGAACAGTTCGACTACAACCGGCGGCGTCTGCCCTTGGGCGCGGGCTTGATGGTCGAGACCGCTTGCCAGCGCCAATACGAACAAGACCGCAACCGCAAATACCCGCGAGGGCAGCCTGCGATACATGTCGAATGTCATGAAGTTCGATCCTTTCGTCTCGCACGGGCAGACCGTGACTCTACGAACGATCGCACAATATTCGCCGGGCGGCGCTCAAATGCCAGTCACGACTGAGTGAGCCTCGCAAGGCGTTGCCGTTGTCGCCGGCTCAGGCAGCGAGGCGGCGCAGGACGTAATGCAGGATGCCGCCATTACGGTAATAAGCCATCTCGTCTTCGGTATCGATCCGGCAGACGAGCGGGACTTCCTTTTCGGTGCCATCGGCGAACTTGACCTCGGCAGTGAGCTTCGCACCCGGCGAGAGTGAATCGAGCCCGCGGATCGACACGATCTCGTCGCCCTTGATGCCGGCGTCCTGCCAGCTTCCGTCCGCAAATACCGCCGGAAGGATGCCCATGCCGATGAGGTTGGAGCGGTGGATGCGTTCGAAGGATTCGGCGATCACCGCGCGCACGCCCAGCAGCCG
>CAZYYQ010000065.1:0-9446 GCA_964651275.1 uncultured Hyphomicrobiaceae bacterium
TCTTCGACAATCGCATCTTCGATCTGCTCGTCAACCAGACCTATTCGGTCATGGCGAATGACGTCCTGACAGCGGTGCCGCTGTTCCTGTTCATGGGCTATATCGTTGAACGGGCCAACATCGTCGACCGGCTGTTCTACACCCTGAACATTTCCGCGCGCGCGATCCCCGGCTCGATGGCGGTTGCCGCGCTGATCACCTGCGCGCTGTTTGCGACCGCGACCGGGATCATCGGCGCGGTCGTCACGCTCATGGGACTGCTTGCGCTCCCGGCTATGCTCAAGGCGCGCTACGACACCAGCTTCGCGTCCGGCGTCATCTGCGCCGGCGGCTGCCTCGGCATCCTGATCCCACCGAGCATCATGCTGATCGTTTATTCGGCGACCTCCAATGTGTCGGTGGTCAAGCTCTACGCTGCGGCGTTGATCCCCGGCTTCATGCTGGCTGGGCTTTATCTGATTTATGTGCTTGGCCGCGTGTTGCTCAATCCGAAGCTTGCGCCGAAGCCGAGTGCGGAGGACATCCCGGACGTCACCCGCGGGCAGATGTTCCTGATGCTCGCCACCTCGTTTTTTCCATTGTTCTTCCTGATCCTCTCGGTGCTTGGTGCGATCCTGTTCGGTCTGGCCACGCCATCAGAGGCTGCGGCGATCGGTGCGCTCGGCGGCATGGTGTTGGCGGTCGCATACCGCGCGGCGGCGATCAACGAGGGGACGCAGACCGCGCCGTGGGCCGGACAGCGCTGGAGCGGCCTCGATACGCTTTGCTATATGCTGGGCTATGGCGGTGCGATGACGCTGCTGATCGCCTTCGCCTATATCATCGTGCGCGCTGCGCTTATGAAATATGCCGGCATTCCGATGCCGGATGAGCCCGGCTTCCTGGTCCGTACCGGCAGCATGTTGGGTCTGGCGATTGTCATCGGCCTGCTGTCGCGCACGGCGCTGCTCGGCGGACTGCAGCCGCGCCGGCCCGAGATCGCGCGCATGTTCGTGTTCGGCGGGCAGGGCGCACTGATCGGCCTGGCGGGTGCAGTCGCCTACTTGGTGGTGTTCGAGGTTCTAGAGCTTGGCCAGATGTTCTCGCGCCATCAGACCAACTACCGCGCCTTCGATATCGGCTTCTTCGCCGGCCTCACGGGCATGATGATGTGGCGGATTGTTGATCAGGACAAGCTGCGCGAGTCGATCTACCTGACCGTACGCACCTCGGCGATGGTGTGCTGGCTGTTTGTGGGCTCATGGACCTTTGCTTCCGTGTTCTCCTACCTTGGCGGCGAACAGCTCATCAGCGAGTTTGTGCTGAGCCTCAACATGGAGCCCTGGATGTTCTTGGTGCTCGCACAGATCATCATCTTCCTGCTGGGCTGGCCGCTGGAATGGTCGGAGATCATCATCATCTTCGTGCCGATCTTCCTGCCGCTGCTGCCGGCCTTCGGCGTCGATCCGCTGTTCTTCGGCATTCTGGTGGCGCTGAACCTGCAGACCTCGTTCCTGACTCCGCCAATGGCGATGTCCGCGTATTACCTCAAGGGGGTGGCGCCCCCGCATGTGCGGCTCACACAGATTTTCGCGGGTGTCATGCCGTACCTCGCAATGATCTTCCTGTCGATGTTCCTGCTTTACCAGTACCCCGGGATCGCGATGTGGCTGCCGGAGGTACTGTATGGCAGATAGCGCCACGCCGGGCTTGCGTCCTGGTACCTCCGTTGAAGAATTGACCGCGCTGAGCGCATCGGAAGCAGCGCGCCTGATCGCGGACGGCACCATTACTTCGCAGGAGCTGGTAAGCGCGTGTCTTGCGCGCAGCCGCGAGCGCGACCCGCAGGTCGGGGCGTGGGCATATCTCGACCCGGATCATGCCCTCCAGCAGGCGCAGCGGCTGGATGAGTGGCGCAGCAAGGGCCGAGGCATTGGGCCATTGCACGGCGTGCCGGTGGCCCTGAAGGACATCATCGACACCGCCGACATGCCGACCTGCAATGGTACCCCGCTTCATGCGGGCCGTCAGCCGCGCAAGGATGCGGCGATTGCGGCGCAACTGCGCAGCGCGGGGGCGGTCATCATTGGCAAGACTGTGACGGCCGAGCTGGCGGTATATGCCCCCGGCAAGACGCGCAATCCGCATGCCCCAGAGCACACGCCGGGCGGCTCTTCGTCCGGCTCGGCCGCGGCAGTGGCGGCGGGCATGGTCCCGCTTTCGGTGGGCACCCAGACGGCCGGTTCGATCATTCGTCCGTCGAGCTTTTGCGGCGTCTACGGCTTCAAGCCGACGCACGGGACGGTGTCGCGTACCGGTGTGCTGTTGCAGTCGCCGCCACTCGACACGCCGGGTGTGTTCGCGCGCACGCTCGACGATCTGGCCCTGATCATGGATACGATCAGTGGGTATGACCAGAAAGACTGGGACATGCGCCCGCGTTCGCGCGGCGCGTTGGTGGACACGGCTCGCCAAACCCCTGCGATCACGCCAGTGTTCGCCTTCGTCAAGACGCCCGTCTGGGAAGAGCACGCCGAGGCCATGACGAAGGAGGCGTTTGCCGAGCTTGCCGAGGCGCTCGGGGAAAATTGTGACGAGGCTGACCTGCCGGAGGTGTTCGCCAAGGCCTGGGAGTGGCAGCGCATTCTCCAGATTGCGGACATCGCCAAGAACTTCGGTCCGCTGGTGGATAAAGCGCCCGATAGCGCAAGCGATATCATGCGCGAGATGATTGCCGAGGGAAGGGTAATCAAGGCAGTCGATTATAATTTGGCAGTCGAGATGCGGCATGTGCTCAACGCGGGGCTCGACCAGATATTCAATCGCTACGATGCGATCCTGACGCCTTCAGCGCCCGGCCCCGCGCCAAAGGGGATTGAGAGCACCGGCAGCCCGGTTTTCAACGCACTGTGGACCTATTGCGGCGTGCCCTGCGTGAGCCTGCCGCTGCTGGATATTGATGGAATGCCGCTGGGCGTGCAGCTTGTCGGTTCCCGCTTCGACGATGGCAGGCTGCTGCGCACGGCGAACTGGCTCGTGCAGCATCTCGCGGAACTCGGCTGAGGCCGGGGAAAGCAAACCGGGTTTGATTTGGAAAGGCCCTGACAATGACCGTTGCCGACAAGTTCCTTGCCCTCTTCGGGCTGCTCGGCCTGATCGCGTTCAATGCGGTGATCCTGATCTGGGTTGCCGAGCCAGATCTCATCATAATCGTTTCGACCGCGCTGATCCTTGCGGCCTACGATTTCTGGCGCAGCGTGTTTCGCCAGCCGCGCGAGTGATGACGATGGCGGCACGCGCCTGAGCCAAATCAGGTTTGTGCGGCGGGCGTTCCTCGGCTGCGTGACTTATCCAGAAACAGGTTCCCACTTCTTGGATCACGCGCTCGAGTCTGTCCAACGGTATAGGAGTCTCTAAACAGGCTCTAAGTCCTTGTTTTATCGTACCTTCAGACGCAAGATCGGCATCCACCCCGGATCAGACTTTTTGCTGAAAATGCCTTAGCTGCAAGTCGAATAACCGCACTCCCGGCAGACGAGGCAGCCCTCGCGCAAGCTGAGCGCCGGACGGGCGCATTGCGGGCAGCACAGCTTTTCATTGATCGCGGATGGTTTGCCGCTCTCTGCCACCGCAGCATTGGGCAAGACGCCCATCTCTCCATCTTCCGCGCGCTGGATGAAGCCGATGTCGATCATGTGCCGCTCGATCACCTCGCCGATCGCCGCCAGCAGGCTCGGCACGTACCGCCCACCCAGCCAGTGACCGCCGCGCGGGTCGAACACGTCCTTCAACTCCTCAACGACGAAAGAGACATCGCCGCCGCGTCGGAAAACGGCGCTGATCATTCTTGTCAGCGCGACTGTCCACGCGTAGTGCTCAAGGTTCTTCGAGTTTATGAAGATCTCGAACGGACGGCGGCGGCCATCCTGAACGATGTCATTAATCGTCACGTAAATCGCATGGCTGGAGCCGGGCCATTTGAGTTTGTAGGTATAGCCGGGCAGAGCGCCATGACGCTCAAGCGGTGCGGTAATGTATACGACTTCGCCTGATGCCTGAGCGGTTTCAGCGCGCGCCGGCGCGGCCAACTCCAGCGACTGCTGGCGAGGCTTGTCTGGCTGCTCTGCGGGTGCCGTCTCGAAGCTGCTCAGCACTGCCCCGGTCACGGGGTTCGGACGATATACCGTGCAGCCCTTCAGCCCGGTCTCGTATCCACGCGCATAGATGTCCTTGAAGTCGTCAAAGGCGATGTCCGCTGCGCAATTGATGGTCTTGGATATCGCCGCATCGACATGGGGCTGAAGCGCGGCCTGCATCGCGAGATGCTGGTGCGGAGACAGTTGCGGGGCGCTCACGAAGGTATCTGGCAGGGGCGTGCCTGGGCCGAAGGTCTCGCGGAACAGCCGGTAGGCGTAATCCTCCACGACTTCCTCGTCCGTTCCCCCGTCGTCGCGGAGAATTTTGCGGCGATAGGTGAAGTCGAAGGCAGGTTCGATGCCGCTTGACACATTGTTTGCGACAATCGAGATCGTGCCGGTCGGCGCGATCGAGGTGAGCAAGCCGTTGCGCAGCCCGTTCTGTCGGATGCTTGCGCGCACATCCTCCGGCAGGCGGTTCGCGCCTTCCGTGGCCAGGTACCTGTCTGCGTCGAACAGCGGAAAACTGCCCTTCTCGCGCGCAATCTCCGTGCTGGCCAGATAGGCGTGATGCTCGATCAGGGCCAGCCAGCGCGCCGCCAGCGTCCGCGCCTCCTCCGTACCGTAGTGCTTCCCGCACAGGATCAGCGCATCCGCCAGCCCGGTCACGCCCAATCCGAGGCGGCGCTTGGCCTTTGCCTCGCTAGCCTGAGCTTCCAGCGGATAACCGGAGATGTCGATGACATTGTCGAGCAGGCGCACTGCTGTCCCGGCGAGTTCGGCAAGACGCGCCTCATCCAGCGCCGCGTTTTCCGTGAATGGTTCGCGAACAAGCGCGGCAAGGTTGATGGAACCGAGCAGGCACGCGCCATAAGGCGGCAGAGGCTGTTCGCCGCAGGGGTTGGTCGCGCGAATGGTTTCGCAGTAGGCGAGGTTGTTGAGCTGGTTTACACGGTCGATGAAGATCACGCCTGGCTCGGCATAGTCGTAGGCGGAGCGCATGATCTTGTCCCACAGCGCGCGGGCCGGGATCGTCTTGTAGTGCATGCCGCCGAAGCTCAGCGGCCAGTCGGCATCTCCTGCGACGGCCTGCATGAACGCGTCGCTCACGAGCACCGAGAGGTTGAACATTCGCAAGCGGTCGGGATCGGCCTTGGCTTCGATGAAGCGCTCGATGTCCGGGTGATCGCAGGCCATCGTGCCCATCATTGCGCCGCGCCGCGAGCCGGCCGACTTGATCGTGCGGCACATTGCATCCCAGACATTCATGAAGCTCACCGGGCCGGAGGCGTCCGCGCCCACGCCATTCACTGGCGCGCCCATCGGGCGCAGGGTCGAGAAATCGTGGCCGATGCCGCCGCCTTGCTGCATGGTCAGCGCGGCATCCTTCACGTTGTCGAAGATGGAGGCCATATCGTCGGCGATCTCGCCCATGACGAAACAGTTGAACAGTGTGACCCTGCGCCCGGTCCCGGTCCCGGCGAGAATCCGGCCAGCGGGCAGGAAACCGTAGCCGGACATGGCGTCGAGGAAACGGGCCTGCCAATGCGCGCGATCAGCTTCGCGCTCGACGCTTGCAGCCGCCCTTGCGACGCGCTGCCAGCTTTCGTCGATGCTCGCTTCGCAGTGGTGCGCATTTGGCGCGAAGCGGTATTTCTGCTCCCAGATCTGCCGGGAGATCGGAGCGGGCGGCAGGATCATGAAACGCGGCTCTCAGCAAAAAAAGACGTCGATGTAAACGAAGCGACGTCGACAACTGGATTTTGTTCTCCCTTTGTACCAGATTTGCTGACGGGAGGAAAGGGGGAGCAGGCTGCTGCCATTCAGCCGCGATAGTCCTGCACGCGCGTGGCGCGCAGACCGGGCAGGCCGTGCTTCTCGATGGAGCGCTGCCAACTCAGGAATTCATCGATAGTGAGGCGATAGCGGTCGCAAGCTTCGCTGAGGCTGAGCAAGCCGCCGCGCACGGCGGCCACGACCTCCGCCTTGCGGCGTATGACCCAGCGACGGGTGTTGGCAGGCGGAAGATCGGCAACGGTCAGCGGACTTCCATCCGGGCCGATAACATATCGCGTATTTGATGAGAAATGCTCACTCATCGTCTACTCACACTCGGGACAATTGATATGCACGAGTCAAAGCTAGCGCACGCGGCTTAATTTTCCTTTATTTCGATATGCGAAGTACCATTGCAAGTATCCACAATTTTTTGGAGATAAATATTGAAATACAACTATTACGGGAATTTGTGAAAATTTGCGTGGGCTGACATGGCGGCTTCCAACTTGCCGGAGCCGCATCACGGCAATATATTCGAGCCAAGTCCCGCACCCGAACGGTCGAGGAATCCGATCAGAAGCCCATGTCGAACGCCCATGTAACCGCGCCCGAGATCGCGCGAGGTCTCAACAGCCTGCATTTGCCCCTTGCGCCGTCGCAGACGCGCGTGGTCGTAGCAATGTCGGGCGGCGTGGATTCGTCCGTCGTGGCAGCCCTGCTGGCGCGGGAGGGATATGACGTGATTGGCATCACGCTCCAGCTTTACGACCACGGCGAGGCGACCGCGCGCAAGGGAAGTTGCTGCGCGGGACAGGACATTCACGACGCGCGGCGCGTGGCGGCGGCGATCGGCATCCCGCATTACGTGCTTGATTACGAAAGCCGGTTCCGTGACGCGGTGATCCAGGATTTTGCCGATAGCTATGTCGCGGGCGAAACGCCCATCCCCTGTGTGCAGTGCAATCAGTCGGTGAAGTTCAGGGATTTGCTGCAGCGCGCGAAGGAACTGGGAGCCGACGCGATGGCGACTGGCCACTACATCGTCAATCGGCCCGGCCCGAATGGGTGGGAACTGCATCGCGGGCGCGACCTGGAGCGCGATCAGAGCTATTTCCTGTTTGCCACCACGCCGGAGCAACTCGAATTCCTGCGGTTCCCGCTCGGCGACATGCACAAGGATGAGGTTCGCGCGCTGGCGGAGGAGTGGGATTTGCCAGTCGCAAAGAAGGCCGACAGCCAGGACATCTGCTTTGTGCCGACCGGGCGCTACACGCAGGTCGTCGAGCGCCTGCGCCCCGAGGCTTCGGAGCCGGGCGACATCGTTCATATCGACGGGCGAAGCCTCGGACGGCATAACGGCATCATCAATTACACGGTCGGGCAGCGCCGCGGTATCGGTGTGGCGGGGCCGGAGCCGCTGTATGTCGTGCGGCTGGACGCGGCACGCGGCGAAGTGATCGTCGGTCCCCGTGCGGCCTTGCTCACGCACTGGATCAGGCTGCGTGAGGTGAACTGGCTTGGGGATGGCCAGCTGGCAAACGGCGCACCGCGCAATATTTTCGCGAAGGTTCGCTCTACGCGGGCGCCGCAGCCGGCCGAACTGCATGCGGGCGCTGGCGAGACCTGGGTGCGCCTGATCGATGGCGAGGACGGTGTTTCTCCGGGACAGGCTTGCGTGTTCTACGACGAAGCACAGGCTGGCGCACGAGTGCTGGGAGGCGGCTGGATTGCGGAGGCGGCACCGGCCCGCATGGCCTGAATGGCAGGTTGCTCGGGCGCTGCGTCGTTAGATATGAGGCTGAGGGTCGTTCAGGCTCTCGGGGTGAACTGCGGCGCGCCGTGCTGTTTCGGTGATCTGCCCGCGCGGGCTGTATCGGCGCATCAGCCAGTACATGCCGACGACATCGAGAAACGCCACGGCCGCGCGGTCGAAGAAGCCATATTTGGATGCGCCGTGCCGGCGCGCACGGTCATTCACAGAAACCTCACGCACTTCCAGCCCTTCGCGGCGCGCCAGAGCCGGCAAAAAGCGGTGCATGTTGTCGAAGTAGGGCAGGGAGACCGCGAGAGCGCGCGGCATCACCTTGAAGCCACAGCCGGAATCGCGGCAGCCATCGCGCAGAAGGAATTTGCGGATCGGGTTGGCCAGTTTGCTGGTGGCCCATTTGACCCAGCCATCATTACGTCGGCAGCGTACCCCTGCATAGATCACGTGTGCGGGGCCGCGAACGATCTCCGGCCACAGCCGGGCAAGGTCGGCCGGATCGTTCTGTCCGTCGCCGTCAAGCATGGCAATCCACACTCCGCGGGCGGCGTCGAAGCCGGTCTTGAGCGCGGCGGATTTGCCTGCACGTCGACCATGCGTGATAAGGCGCAGGCGCGGCTCGCGCGTCATCGCCGCAGCAACTTGCTCGCGCGTCGCATCGGTGCTGCCGTCGTCAACAACCAGGATTTCGTAATTGGGCGTGGGGGCCGTGCTCGCGAGCGTCAACGAGATTTCCGCAATCAGCGGCTCGATATTGCCCGCCTCGTCATGAGCCGGAATGACGATGGAAAGCTCGGTCATGGATGCGCCGTCACCATTCTGGCGCCTTCTGGTAAAGACGCGCGTGCTGCTCCTCTCGACCGCTTATAAAGACGAAACCCCTGAAGCGAAAGCACGGCGTCGCCTGAAATGCCGCTTTGCGACAGGCAGGAACCCCGGGACCCGCAATCATGTCCACACCGACACTTGACAATGAAGCCGTCCGCAAGGCCTATCGCCGCTGGGCTCCGGTCTATGACCACACCTTTGGCCGGGTCGCCGCGGTGGGCCGCCGCCGGGCTGTGGCCTACATCAACACTCGCGCAGGCCGCGTCCTAGAGGTAGGCGTGGGCACGGGGCTGTCGCTGCCCGCCTATAGACCGCATCTTGAGGTGGTCGGCCTCGATATCTCGCCGGAGATGCTGGACAAGGCGCGCCCGCGCGCCGAGCGGTTCGGCCATGTTCTTGGTCTCGCGCAGATGGACGCCGCCGCGCTCGGGTTTGCCGATGGCGCGTTTGACACGGTCGTGGCGATGTATGTGATGACGGTCGTGCCTGACCCGGCGGCGGTGATGCGCGAACTCGCCCGTGTCTGCGCGCCGGGCGGGGAGGTGATCCTTGTCAATCACTTCAGCCAGGAAGCCGGCATGCGCGGCTGGATCGAGCGAAAGATGGCGCCGCTCGCCGAGACACTTGGCTGGCATCCCGTGTTCGAGACAGAGCGGGTGATGGTCTGTCCGGAGTTGGCGCTCCAGGAACAGACGCCCATGTGGCCGATGGGGCTTTTCTCTATGCTCCGGTTTGTCAAACGTTCAGAGGCGGGCGCGTGGGCTGAGGCGTCTGCGTGAGTGGGCAGTGGCGAAGCGGCATGTGTCGCGGCTTGACGGCTTGCGGCAGGGTTTTTATAGCTTGTCGGGCGCTGACAATGCGTTTATCTCCTCCTTGCATCGCGAATTCCCGTGTGCATCCGGGGCGGAGTAGCTCAGCTGGTTAGAGCAGCGGAATCATAATCCGCGTGTCGGGGGTTC
>CAZYYQ010000066.1:0-9196 GCA_964651275.1 uncultured Hyphomicrobiaceae bacterium
CGCTCGCGGGGCTTACCGGCATCGGTGGGGTGGGTCATGCGCGCAGCCTCGATAATACTTGCGTATGAGCGCGCCGGCAGTTCGCTCCCCGGCGCGCCCATGGATTGCTATCGTCGAATCAATCCGATGACGAACAGCACAATTATCGCGCCGATCGCAGCGGTAATGATCGTCCCGATAATGCCGGGGGCGATCGAAATACCAAGATAACCGAACAAGAAACTCCCGACAAAAGCACCGATGATGCCGATGATCACGTTGCCGACGAAGCCGAATCCGCCGCCCTTGACCACGAGGCCGGCGAGAAAACCGGCCACCAGCCCGACGAGGACCAGAATAATCAGTCCTTCCAGTGTTACAGGCATATGTCCCTCCCGTTTGTTGCGCGCGCCCTGCGATTATCGCTGTGCACCAGCTTCTTGTGTATAGTGGCGCTGCAGGCGGCAAAGCACGCTTCGGAAGTGTAGCCGATCTTGCTGCGGCGCAAAATGCCCTTTCACCAAGGGTGCGAGGAGATCGGGCAGATGATGGTCTGCCCTATGGACTGGCGAGGACGCATGGGAACCTTTTCCGCATCGGTGAAGTTCATTCTGACGATCCTGCTTGGCGCGTTCGCGTTTGCGGCGACGGCGATCCAGCAGCCAACGCTCATGCGCGAATTGCTCAGCATGGCGCGGCATGTCCCGGATTACTTCGCTGCCTCCGGGCTGTCGGATGAATATCTTGTCTGGGTCGATATCCTGCTCGGCGGCGACAAGCTCGTGTTCATCGGCTATCTGGTCGTCGCGCGGATCGTTGTTGGCGTGCTCGCCAGCATGCTCGGCGGGATTTTCGGGTTCGGGACGCGGCGCAAGGCCGTCCGCGAGCAAAGCCCGTTTTCCCGGTGGGACTGATAGTACGGGCGATCTGACATCCGTAAGCCAGACCAATGTGGGACAAGCATCGCCAGATTCGCCAGCACAGCCGAAAACGGGCGATGCGCGCTGCTCGTGTTCGGGCGAGCGAGCGCGGCGGAGGGACGGTTCAGGCAGACGCCCCGGAGCAGGAGACAGAGCCTGAGGAATTTGCTGTCGAGCAGGCGCCGTGTGCCGAACCGGCGCAATTCGAAATCGACGCTCCTCCGGAGCCGGACACCATGGAGCGCATGGCGCATGACCCGGCTAACAGCCTCGCATGGACAGGGCTCATCCTGCTGACGCTTCTGCTTCTCGGGTTTATGGGCGCGGTCATGTTCATGATGGGCTGATCGGCAGCCTTGCAAGCGGCGAAATGCCCTCTGGCCCGGAGAGCGCCTTCGTGCCAGATGATCGATGAAGGAGGTGGGCATGGTTGCATCGGTAGTCCAACAGGCAGAAGCCGATATCATCGTCGTCGGCGCTGGGCCAGCCGGGCTGGCAGCCGGTCTGGCGATTGGCCAGACAGGCTACGAGGTGATCTGCACCGGGCCGCCGTTTCGCCCGACCGACACGCGCACTACCGCACTACTGCAACCCTCCATCGACCTGCTGGAGCAGATTGGCGTCTGGGATGCCTGCCGCCCGCACGCCGCGCCGCTCAGTGTATTGCGGATCATCGACGATACCGGCAGGTTGTTCCGTGCTCCGGACGCTGCCTTCGATTCCGCCGAGTTGGGAGAGCGCCCGTTCGGTTACAACATCCCCAACCAGGCCTTGGTGAAGGCGCTACACGCCGCGCTCGCCGAGCGCGAGGGCGTCACCTTCCTTCCGAGCAACGGCGTCACCGAAGTCGCGCCCGGCGACGACGGCGTTACCCTCACCTTGAGCGAAGGCGGCACGCTTGCTGCCCGGCTGGTGGCCGGGGCAGACGGGCGCAATTCGCTGTGCCGCAGGGCGGCGGGCATCAAGGCGCGAAGCTGGAACTACCCGCAGACCGCGATCGCCTGCAACTTTGCGCATACCCGCGCGCATGACGACACCTGCATCGAACTGCACCGCGCCAGCGGGCCGCTCACGGCTGTGCCGCTCCCCGATGGCAAGTCGAGTCTTGTCTGGGTCGAAACCCCTGAGGAAGCGCAGCGGCTGATGGCGCTCGATGAAGCCGCGTTCGCACGCGAGCTTGAGCGCGGGCTTCACTTCGCGCTCGGGCGGGTGAGCCAGATCGGGCCGCGTGGCGCGTTTCCGCTGTCAGGGCTGGAAGCGCGGGAGTTTGCAGCCAATCGCATTGCGCTGGTTGGCGAGGCGGCGCATGTGGTACCGCCAATCGGCGCGCAAGGGCTCAATCTTGGCTACCGTGATGTCGCGGCGCTCCGGCGTATCGTGTCGCAAATGCGCGCGGCGGGTGGAGACCCTGGCGGCGATGACGCGATGCGCGACTACAATGCGGCCCGGCGTGGCGATGTCATGACCCGCACGTTCGCGGCCGACCTGCTCAACCGCACGCTCTATTCCGGCTTCGCGCCGTTCCAGCTCGCGCGCGGGGCGGGCCTGCATCTCGTCAACACCGTCGGGCCGCTGCGTCGCCTGCTGATGCGCGAGGGGATCACGCCGGCTCTGGAGCGCGATCCGAAAAGCCTGTCCCGGACTTGATCCGGGATGGGCACCGGTTTTCGGGACAATTGCGCGTCAGAGCGTAGGCTCGGAGCCATGATTCGTGCCGAGCAGGACGGATCACGCTCCGGTCCCTTCGGTGAGTATTACACCAGGGAGAATGACGGTTCCCGTCCCGCCGTCTTCCACCGTGATCGGTCTGCGGGTGCTGCGCTCATCGTCCGGTAGCGTCGATGTGGGCGCAATGCCTTCGGGCGGGGTCACCAATTGGCTATCCTGGTCCGAGATCTGCGCATAGAGCATTGCGAAGCTCGCGGCGATCATCAGAACGATCACCAGCGCGAAACCAAGCTTTGAAACGAAGCTGCTGGAGGGGCCCGTCCGTGAGGTTTGCACCTCGCGCATGGGCGCTTCCCACCATGGGGACGCGTTGCGCGCTCTGGCTTGCGGTGCCGAAGTCCGTGGAGCGCTCGTCGGCATATTTGGCACCTGCCACCCGCCCACACGCGCAGCATCAGTGACATCTTGGGGGGCGGCTCCTGAGGGAATCGGCGTGGCCGTGGCGAGCGCCTTGCGCGTGATCAGGGTCAGTTCGTTGATGCGCCCGCGCAGATCGTCCAGCCCATCCTCCAGCGCTCGCTGCATCACGCCGGTCTTGTGGCTAAGCGCGCGTGTTTCGTTCATGCAGCCGCTGATGCTTTCGTCGAGGCGCGCGAAACGCCGCTCCGGCGCGGCTTCGCGCACGGCCTTGGCCACGTGCTGCGCGGTGGCGCGGGCGGTCTGGCGAGCCACGGTCGCGCTGGCCCGAATTGCAAGGCGCTGAGCGCCCGCTTTCATCGCCTCCAGTTCGTTCATCGCGCGGTCGAAATTGTTCTGCAGCGATTGCAGGCGGTCGTCCAGCCGGGCAAGCGAGGGGTCCGGCTGCGTTGCGATCGCGCTTTGTTGATCCTCGTGGGGCTCGATGACGCCGAGGATCTTGGCAGTGGTTTTCTGCTGGTGCCTGACGTTGTCCTCAATCTTGCGCTCCATGGCGCTGAGGCGCTTGCGGGCTTCTTCGAGCGCTAAGCAGATGTCCTCGCGCGGCGGGGGCGGCGCGGCGTTGCGCAGGGCCTCTTCGAGTTGACCGCGCATCGTGTCGAAGCGCTGATCGAGCCAGGCGCGGGTCGTGACGTCCAGCCGTGCTGTCGCTGAAGACGTCTCCGAGGCCTCCTGTGGCCCGCCGCGCAGTTGCGATGCCATATCGGCCAACGCCGCCTGAATTCGCCGCTCATAGTGCTGGGTCTGCGCTTCGTGGTCAGCGCCCGGCCCCTGGTAACGGGCTTCGTGCCTGCGCTCCTGTCGAGCGCTATCCTGCGCCAGAGATGTGCGCAGTTCCGCCACGCGCGCCTGCATCTCCCGCACATCTTCGCCGCCCACGCCGCCAGTGCGGGCGCGGTAGCCGAGACGCTCCAGATGGTTACGCAGTTCGCGCAGCGTGTAGGGATAGGCATCGGCCTCGGGGCGTGCCGACGCCTCCCACGCATCGCCCACGCGCGCATCCGCGCCCAGTTGGCGCGGTGCCTCGCCGGAGTGCGGTGGAAAAGAGGACATTGCCGGTGACCCTGTCAATCTGAGCCGCGCCAGCAACCCGGCGGCCCATGAGGGCCATGCAGGGCTGGCGGCAAGACGCATCAGGCAGGCGGAACGCCACCGGATGCCGCACTGCCATTTGCATCCATGATCAGGATCAACTTGGCCGCGCAGCGTAAAAAAAGAGTAAAATACTGCTTCGATTAAAGAAAACTAATTGAGCGGGGTGCTAGAATGTTCTCCGTCACTCACTCGCTCCGCCCTGCGCCTCGACCGCCGCGATGGCCGTCATGTTCACCACCCCGCGTGCGGTCGTCGAGGTCGTGAGGATATGGGCCGGTTTCGCCGCGCCGATCAGGATCGGGCCGACGGGCAGCGCGTTCGCGACCGTCTTGAGCAGGTGATAGACGATGTTCCCCGCATCCAGATTGGGCATCATCAGAACGTTTGCTTCGCCGCTCAGGCGTGAATGCGGGAACACCCTTGCGCGATAGGCTTCGTCCAGCGCGGCATCTCCGTGCATCTCGCCCTCGGCCTCGAGATTGGGCGCCTTCTCGTGAATCAGCGCGAGCGCCTGGCGCATCTTGCGCGCGCTCGGCGTATCGCGGCTGCCAAAGGCGGAGTGCGACAGCAGCGCGATTTTCGGCGCCATGCCGAAGCGGCGCACTTGTTCCGCGGAAAGGATGGCGGTCTCGGCGATCTCCTCGGCGCAAGGGTCTGTCGAGACATGCGTGTCGGCGAGAAAATACGCGCCGTTCGCCAAGATGATGAGGCTCAGCGCGGAGAAGTCGCGTACGCCCGGAGCGAGTCCGATGACATCGCGGATATGCGCCAGATGCGCGTCGAACCGGCCTTCGAGACCGCAGATCATGGCGTCGGCCTCACCACGCTGCACAGCGAGCGCGGCAATCACCGTCTGGCTGGTGCGCACCACCGTGCGGGCGCGATCGGGTGTCACGCCACGGCGCCATGTGCGCCGCAGATAGGTGTCGACATAATCGCGGTAGCGGGGGTCGTCCTGCGGATTGATCAACTCGAAATCGCGGCCCGGCTCCACCGACAGTCCGAACCGCTCCAGCCGGGTCTGCACCACGTCCGGCCGGCCTACAAGGATCGGCACGGCGATTTCCTCCTCGATCGCCACCTGCGTGGCGCGCAGCACCCGCTCGTCTTCCCCTTCGGCGTAAATCACCCGTTTTCTGTCTTCCCGCGCCTTGTTGAACATCGGCTTCATGATCAGGCCGGAGCGGAACACGAAGCGGTTCAAGCGGTCGAAATAGGCCTCGAAGTCCTCGATCGGGCGGCGTGCCACGCCCGTCTCCATTGCCGCGCGGGCCACGGCAGGCGCGATGCGCAGGATCAGGCGCGGGTCGAACGGGGTGGGGATCAGGAACTCCGGACCGAACAGGCTGGTGCGGCCACCATAGGCGCGCGCAGCGACGTCCGAGGACGCCTCGCGGGCGAGCGCGGCGATGGCCCTGACAGCGGCGAGCTTCATCTCGTCGTTGATGGCTGTCGCACCGGCATCGAGCGCTCCGCGGAACAGGTAGGGAAAGCACAACACATTATTGACCTGATTGGGGAAGTCCGAGCGCCCGGTGCATATCATCACGTCGGGGCGGGCCTGCTTGGCCACGTCCGGCATGATCTCCGGGATCGGGTTGGCCAGCGCAAGCACGAGTGGACGCCGCGCCATGTGCTGGAGCATTTCCGGCTTCAGCACGCCGCCCGCCGACAGGCCAAGGAAGATGTCCGCACCAGGCAGCACTTCGGCGAGCGTGCGGTGTGCCGTGTCGCGGGCAAACTTGGCCTTCCAGCGATCCATGCTTTCGGTGCGTCCGGTATGCACCACACCGTCGATATCCGTGACCCAGATGTTATCTTGCCGCGCGCCGAGCATCAGCAGCATGTTCAGGCAGGCGAGCGCCGCAGCGCCGGCGCCCGCGGTGACGATCTTCACATCCTCGATGCGCTTGCCGGCAATGGACAGCCCGTTCTGGATCGCCGCGGCGACGATGATCGCGGTTCCGTGCTGGTCGTCGTGCAGCACGGGGATATTCATGTGCGCGGTGAGTCTCTCCTCGATCTCGAAGCACTCCGGCGCCTTGATGTCCTCCAGGTTGATGCCGCCGAAGGTTGGCTCGAGCGCAGCGGCCACTTGGCAGAAATGGTCCGGGTCAGGGGCATTCACCTCCAGATCGAACACGTCGATCCCGGCGAACTTCTTGAATAGCACCGCCTTGCCTTCCATGACCGGCTTGGATGCGAGCGGGCCGATATCGCCAAGCCCGAGCACGGCGGTGCCGTTCGACAGGACCGCCACAAGATTGCTGCGCGCGGTCAGCTCATCCACCTGCGCCGGATCTTCGGCGATCGCCTCGCAGGCCGCAGCTACGCCAGGCGAATAGGCGAGCGCCAGGTCGCGCTGATTGCCCATCGGCTTGGTCGGCGTGATCTCAAGCTTTCCAGGGCGGGGATGACGATGGTAGTGCAGCGCACCTGATTTGAAATCGTCGGACGATTCTGTCGACATGGCGGCGTTTTCTCCGGGAGGTCTTGTCTTTGGGCGATGGATGGAGCCTCCGCTCAACAGGAAGCCTAGACAATTCCGCGCCCGGCTGCCACCCGGTCTGCAGCACGTGCGATCACGGATTCGCGTTTGGCTCCGCCGAGCCGGTCTTGGCGCGGGGCCGCAAAACGGCTAATCGGAAGGCGCGAGCGGTTACAGGTGACGGACACGAGATGAAGGGCGTTAGATGGCGACGGGCGTAGTGGCAGCCGGACATCACGTTACGGCGCGGGCGGCGGCCGAGACCATGGCGCAGGGGGGTAACGCCTTCGATGCAGCCTGTGCGGCGATGATGACGGCCTGCGTGTGCGAGCCGGTGTTGGCATCGCCGGGCGGCGGCGGCTTCGCTATGACGCGAGACGCCGAGGGGCGCACCACGCTTTATGATTTTTTTGCGCACACGCCGCGCGCGAAGCGCCCGGTGGCAGATATCGAGTTCGCCGCCATCCATGCCGATTTCGGTCCGGCACAGCAGGAGTTTCATATTGGCGCGGGTTCGACTGCGACGCCGGGTTTCGTGCCCGGCCTGTTCGCGGTCCACGGCGATCTGGGGCATTTGCCTATGAACCGCGTCGCGGAGCCAGCCATTCGCGCCGCGCGCGAGGGCGTCCCGACCGAGCCGATGCACGCCTATATCTACACGGTCGTCGCGCCGATCCTGACGGCGACCGAGTCCGCGCGCGCTTTGTTCACGCCGGCGGGCAGGCTCCCCAAGGCCGGTGAAGTGCTTGCCAACCCGGATCTTGCCGCGACCTTCGCCGCGCTTGCGGATCAGGGGCCGGACCATTTCGTCGATGGTCCCATTGGCCGGGCGATCATCTCGCAGGCCGAGAGTTTTGGCGGTCACCTGACGGCTGAGGATCTGCGCGCCTATCGGGTCGTTTGTCGCGCGCCGCTTGGATGGGAGCATCGCGGGCATCGGCTGGCGCTCAATCCGGCGCCTGCGGCGAGCGGGCCGCTGATCGCGCTGGCGCTGACATTTTGCGCAGCGGAAACGGAGGCGCCGGAGCCGGACATGCTCGCGCGGATCATGGAGCGTGTGAACGCCGCGCGCGCAGAACTCATAGCGAATGCAGGCACCGAGGCCGAGGCCGACATCATCACCCGGCAGATCGCAGCGCTTGCCGGTCATGCGCCCGCGACGCGCGGCACCACGCATATCAGCGTGATCGACGCCGACGGAAACGCTGCCAGCGTGACCATCAGCAACGGCGAGGGCAACGGCCATATCGTCGAGGGCGGCGGCTTCATGCTCAACAACATGCTGGGCGAGGAAGACCTGCACACCGAAGGCTTCCATCAGTGGACGCCCGACCGGCGGCTGTCGAGCATGATGGCGCCCACCGTCATCGTGGCGCCCGATGGAGGCTTGACCGCGCTGGGTTCCGGGGGCTCGAACCGTATCCGCTCGGCGATCCTGCAAGTGGCGCTGAACCTGATCGACCAACGCATGACGCTGGCCGAGGCAGTTGCCGCCCCGCGCCTGCATGTCGAGAAATGCGGAACCGTGAGCTTCGAGGATTTGCTTGCGCCTGATGAACGCGCGGCGCTGCTCGCGGCTTTTCCCGAAGCGCAGCCGTGGCCTGAGCGCAACCTGTTCTTCGGTGGTGTTCATGCTGCCGCGCGCCGCGGCGACGGCGTACTTGAAGGCGCTGGCGATCCGCGCCGCGGTGGTGTATCGCTCACCGCGTGATGTCTTGGGCGCGAATCTGTGCCAGAACTCCGGGAGCCAGGTCTTGCAGAGCACCACGACGTTCGACCGGGCTGTCGCCAAGCCAACCGGACGGCTGCGCCGCTTCGATGACGCAGCAGCACGCGGGCTGGACTGGCTCAGCGCACGGCCCGCGCGTGCCGTCGGCGCGCTCGTGCTGCTATGTCTCGCGCTCTACCTGCCCGGCTTCGCGACCCTGCCCGTCACCGACCGCGACGAGGGCCGTTATGCGCAGGCGAGCACGCAGATGCTGGAGACCGGCGATTTCATCGACATCCGCCTGCAGGACCGGCCGCGCTACAAGAAGCCGATAGGCATCTATTGGATGCAGGCGGCGAGCACGGCGGTGTTCGGCGACACGCAGGACCGGCAGATCTGGACCTACCGCATCCCCTCGCTCATCGGCGCGATCCTCGCGGTGCTTGCGACATGGTGGGCCGGCCGGCCCGTATTCGGACGGCGCGCGGCGCTGATCGGCGCGGCGTTGTTCGCGGCGTGCGTGGGCATGGCGATCGAGGCGCGCATCGCCAAGACCGATGCGGTGCTGATCGCGTGCGTGGTGCTGACCCAAGGCGCGCTGTTCCGGCTTTACCTGTTCCGGCAGCCGCAGGCCGAAACAGTCGGGCTTGCCGCGCTGTTCTGGGTGGCGCTGGCGGCGGGCATCATGATCAAGGGGCCGGTCGCGCCGCTGATCACCGGGCTGACGGCGGCGGCGCTGCTGATCTTCGACCGTGATCGCGCATGGCTGCGGCGCACGCATCTGGCCTGGGGCATCCCGCTGCTGCTGGTCATCACGCTGCCCTGGTTCATTGCCATCGGGATGATTTCCAACTGGGAATT
>CAZYYQ010000067.1:0-9169 GCA_964651275.1 uncultured Hyphomicrobiaceae bacterium
ACAACAGGTTCACCCATGGGACGCGCTCATTTTAAGGATGGAGGCCGCGGGCTGCGGCCGCGTGGACCGGGAAAGATGAAACTGATTTCAGGAAATACCTTGCCACATATGCACGATGAATGGCAATGCGCGGACTCGCGCATGCGGGACGTTCGGTCATGAGATCACTCGGCAGGTGGCGTCGTCGCAGAAGCGCGGTAGAGTATGTTGCGCAAACGTCCGTGATAAATCGACAGGTTATGCGGGGCGAAAGATGACAGCGGATGTGCGGCTTGATACCTCGGGGCTGAACTGTCCGCTGCCGATCCTCAAAGCCAGGAAGGCCATCAAGCAGGTGCCGGTGGGCGGAACGCTGGAAGTGATCGCAACGGATCCCGGCGCGGTGGAGGATTTCGAGACCTTCTGCCGCGTCTCCGGCCATGAATTGCTGGAATCGGAAGAAGGCGAGGGCGTGTTTCGCTTCCTGATCCGCCACCGCGGCTGAGGCCGCCCCATCAGGTCTTGCGGAAGGCCGCCGAAGCTGCCAGTCCGGCGAGGATCGCGACGAGGACGCCGACGATGCCGTAGATCAGGGAATTTTCGTAGGCAAGGTTATAGATGAACCTCTCGAAGCCGCTTTTCTCGATCCGCAGTTCGGTCTTGTGCGTGTCGAGCAGTTCTCCGTCGCGAAACAGGAATATCTCAACGTCGAACACGCCCACCGGCACATTGGCCGGCAGCGAGACGGTGGCACGGAACAGGCTGCGGCTGATAAAGGCGACTGCGAAGCTGCGTTCCTGATAAAGCCGCTGATCCTCCTTCAGACGGACGAGCGCCTCGCGGAATGGTTGTTCCTGCGCCTTTGCCACATGCGACGACACCCCGCTGCTTCGCGCTAGGCTAATGTGCTCGTATCCGATCTGATGCCGCTTGAGCGTGTCTTCCGACGTGATCTCTGTGAGCGGACGCGTCGAAAGCGCCGCGTAATATTCAGGCACGTCTTCGAACACCTTCGCTGCCTGGTTGATCCACAGGCCCATGGTGCGATCCTTCTTGCGCACCACGGTCGGCTCATTCGGGCCGCGAATGACGATCGCGATGTCGTACAGATTCTGTTCGGCGAAGAGTTGCTTGCTATTGTCGACCGCGCCAAAAACAACGACCTGAATCCCGGCGAAGTCGGATTCGATCGCTATCCGCCGCGATGACACATCCGCCTCGACCCGCTCGCTAAGGTCCTGCCGCTGCGCGTCCGCGGCCGGGACGGCGGCAATGAGACTGGCAAGACCGATCAGCAGAACGCGCAGCATCAATGGGCCTCCCCGCCGATGACCGGTCCGATCGAATAAAGCTCGGAGGGCTCCAGCACGAGCGAGAAGAACAGCCGCACGGCGACGCCGAGTACGAGCAGGGCCAGCAGCGCGCGAAGCTGGTCGCCGCGCAGCTTCTGCCCGGCCACGACGCCGAACTGCGCGCCGACCACACCGCCGAACATCAGCAGCATGGCCAACACCACATCCACCGTCTGGTTGGTCGTTGCGTGGAGAACCGTTGCGAAGGCCGTCACGAAGATGATCTGGAACAGCGAGGTGCCGATCACGACGTTAGTCGGCATTCTCAGCAGATAGATCATCGCTGGAACCATGATGAAGCCGCCGCCGACGCCCATGATCGACGCCAGAAGGCCGACCAGCATCCCCAGAATGAAAGGCGGAATCGCGCTGATATACAGCTTGGAGCGCTGGAACCGCATCTTGAACGGTAGGCCGTGTATCCAGCCATGCTGACCAGGGCGGCGTCGCGGGGCAGGCTTGCCGCTGCGGGCCTTGCGCAGGGCATTGAGGCTTTCGATCAACATCAGGAAGCCGACAGCGCCGAGGAAGATCACGTACAAAAGCCCGATGATCAGTTCGATCTGGCCGGTCTCGCGCAGGATCTTGACGAGTTGTACGCCGCCCAGCGTGCCGATGCCGCCGCCGGTGAGCAGCACGGTGCCCATCTTGAGATCGACATTGTTGCGCCGCCACTGCGCCAGTGCGCCCGATACCGAGGATGCCACGATCTGGTTTGCCTCGGTCGCGACGGCTACCGCTGCGGGAATTCCCGAGAAGATCAGCAGCGGAGTCATCAGGAAGCCGCCGCCCACGCCGAACATGCCCGAGAGGAATCCTACGGCCGCACCCATCCCGATGATGGTCAGCATGTTGACCGACATCTCGGCGATCGGCAGGTAAAGCTGGAACATGATGCTGCGGCGCTATCGAGCGTTCTTGACGGGCCGCCCCGGAAAGGGAACATGACGCTTCGCCACGCGCTTTTCCGGTCGGGGACGGCTGTGCGCCTAGGTATTAGGCTTCTGGAGGGACAACGCAACTTGAAAATATGAAAAATGTTTCAACGCGTCGTGAACCAGCCGGAAACAGCGCGCTTGTGTCGTAGGCGCCGCACCCCGTGCAGATTTTCGCCATGCTCGCCGGATAGCCGCTACCAGCATGGGCGGCGCCCCCGGCGATTGCATCGGTATCTCTTTTTAAAAGGAGCAAATAGAAATGAAGACAAGAACCATTATGGTAGCTTTGCTGGCCATGGCACCGATGCTGGTCGCGATTCAGATCTCTGCGCAGGCGCGCGATGGCGCGCGCGTGGAGGTCGGTTCGCTGAGTTGCCGGATTGACGGCGGGGCAAGCTTCGTGTTCGGCTCGACGCGCAGCCTGAGCTGCAAGTTCGAGTCTGCTGCGGGTGACGAGCCGTCTTATTACGAGGGCGACATCAAGCGTTTCGGCCTGGATATCGGCGTGACCGGCGAAACCTTTATGGGATGGGCCGTGTTCGCGCCGAGCCGGGGGCTGGACGAGGGTGCGCTTGCAGGGACATATTCAGGGGTCGCCGCGGATGCCTCGCTCGGCCTTGGGGCAGGTGCGAAGATCCTCGTCGGGGGATCGGACGATACGATCTCGCTGCAGCCGCTGAGCCTTCAGGGGCAGTCGGGCGTCAATCTGGCGCTGACGGTGGCGCAATTGCGGTTGCGGTACACGCCGTAATGAATGTCGCTCGCTCCACGCTGAGGGGCGGGGCGCTACGATCGGATGAGGCGATGGAGAAACTGCGCATCGGCGTCATAGGCGCTTCGGGCTACACGGGCGCTGATCTGATCCGTCTGGCAGCGGCCCATCCACGCATCGAGATTGCTGCATTGGCGGCCTCCACGCATGCCGGGCAGACGCTTGCGGAGGTTTTTCCGCACCTCGCGCGGGTCGACGCGCCGCCGCTCACGCGTGCGGAGGAGACGGATTGGCGCGGCTGCGACGCGGTGTTCAGCGGGTTGCCGCATGGCGCGGCGCAGGACATCATCAAGACGCTGCCCGGCGACCTACGCGTTATCGACATGTCAGCGGACTTCCGCCTGCGCGACACCTCGGTCTACGAGCAGTGGTACGGGCGCAGCCACGACGCGCCCGATCTGTTGGGTCAGTCGGTCTATGGCCTCACCGAGTTCTATGCCGCAGACATCGCCGGGGCGCGGCTGGTCGCCTGTCCGGGTTGCTATCCGACCGCCGCGCTGCTGGCCCTGCTGCCACTGGTCGAGCAGAAGCTGATCGACGCGGACGACATCGTGATTGACGCCAAGTCGGGTGTGTCGGGGGCGGGCCGGGCGATCAAGCAGAACACGCTGTTGGCCGAGGCGGGGGAGGGGCTTTCGGCTTATGCCATCGGAGCGCATCGACACGGGCCGGAAATCGATCAGGAGATTGGGCGCGCGGCTGGCCGGCCCATTGTAGTCGGCTTCACGCCGCATCTCGCGCCGATGAGCCGTGGCGAACTGGTCACCTGCCATGTCCGTCTGGATGGCGGAGCCAAGGCTGCGGATTTGCGCGAAACTCTCGACCGGCGTTATGCTGACGCGGCGTTTGCACACCTGCTGCCAGAAGGGCGCATACCGGCCACCCAGCATGTGCGCGGATCAAATCACTTCATCGTCAACGTGTTCGCCGACCGTGTGCCGGGCCGGGCGATCGTGATCGGGGCGCTTGACAACCTGGTCAAAGGCTCCGCCGGGCAAGCGTTGCAAAACTTCAACCTGATGTTTGGGCTGCCCGAGACGATGGGGCTGGAACAGCAACCACTGTTCCCATGAGAAAAGGGCGGCGCGAAACCTCGCACCGCCCTCAACAAGCAATGTCTCGCTCAGACCGTCCCTGTTAGCTGGAACTGCCCGGCAACACGACAGTGTCGATCACGTGGATGACGCCGTTCGACGCTTCCACGTCAGCCGTCACGACTGATGCATTGTCGACCTTCACGCCATCAGTAGCGTCGATCGACAGCTTGCTGCCCTCAACGGTTTCCGCTTCCAGCGTCTTGCCGGCGATGTCGGACGACATCACCTTCCCAGGCACGACATGGTAGGTGAGGATCGATACGAGCTGATCCTTGTTTTCGGGCTTCAACAGGTTTTCGACCGTACCGTCCGGTAGCTTCGCGAAAGCATCGTCGGTCGGCGCGAACACCGTGAACGGGCCATCGCCTTTCAATGTTTCCACGAGGCCAGCTGCCTTAACGGCCGCCACAAGAGTGGAAAAACTGCCTGCCTCAACCGCCGTATCGACGATATCCTTCTTGGCGCCGCCCGCATGAGCCGCGGGAACAGCAACAAAAACCAGGGCGAAGGCAAGTGCAGCGCTACGCAGAATTGACATTACGTCTCCCCTTTCGAGTGTGTTCAACTATTCCATCATCGCCACAGTCTGGACATATTCAAACATGTCGAGTGTCGGACATGTAGAAAATGTAATGTAGCCAGGAAAGTTAGGCTCCGCCGTGCGATGACGTGGTTTTTTACGGCGGTTATGTTTGGCAGGATCACACCGGATTGTGGAAAGCTGGAATTGGTCGGTCACGCTTTTGTGATCCTGGGTGGCGGTTGTATCATTTGTCAAATGGACAAATGATCCGAAGCGAGATAGAGGCCGTACGAATCGCATCATCTAAATCTATCCCGCGAGAATGAATGAGTTTCCCCCCGTTGCGGATCGGTGTGATCGGGACAGGTGTGTCCGGTCTGAGTGCCGCATGGCTGCTGGCCAAACGCCATAAGGTGACACTTTTCGAGCGCGAGATGCGTCCGGGTGGACATTCGAACACGGTTCAGGTCCCGGCGCCGGAAGGCGTGCGGGATGTAGATACCGGTTTCATTGTCTACAACACGCAGTGCTACCCGAACCTGATTGCATGGTTCGAACATCTTGGCGTGCCCACTGCCAGCACCAGCATGTCGTTCGCCGTCTCCCTGCAGGGCGGGGGTATCGAATATGCGAGCCATGCCCCGTTTGGGCTGATCGGTAACGCGCGAAATGCGGCGCGGCCGGCGCATTGGCGCATGCTGCGCGACATCACCCGCTTTTTCCGGATTGCCCGGCACGACATTGAGGCGCAAACGCTGGGCGATGTGCCGCTCGGCGATTACCTGATCCAGCGCGGGTTCGGGCGCGGCTTCGTCGATCATCACATCCTGCCCATGGCGTGTGCGATCTGGTCTACGCCTGAAGATCATGTGCTCGAGTTCCCGGCTGCGGCCTTTATCCGTTTCTTCGCGAACCATGGCCTGCTGCAGGCTTTCGCGCGCCCGGCATGGCGCACTGTGGATGGCGGCAGCAGGGTATATGTCGAGAAGGTGCTGGCTGACTTCCGCGGAGATGTGCGCCTTGGGGCGCCAGTCGTGCGTGTCCAGCGTTCAGGCGATTTTGTGCGGGTCGAGGAGGCCGGAGGCGCCTGCCACAATTTCGACCATGTCGTCATCGCCGCCCATGCCGACGACGCGCTGTCGATGCTGGTAGATGCCGATGAGCCGGAGCGCCGCTTGCTTGGCGCATTCCGATATGCGGATAATACGGCGGTCCTCCATACGGACGAGGGCATGATGCCGCGTCGGCGCCGCTTATGGGCAAGCTGGAATTACATCACCCCGAAGGACGGCGCAGATCGGGCGCTTTGCGTGAGTTACTGGATGAACAGCCTGCAACCCTTGCGAACGAAACAGGACTACTTCGTGACCCTCAACCCCGTCGGCGAGATCGCAGAGGCACGGCGGCTAGCCACGATCGGTTACAAGCATCCTATGTTCAATGCTGCGGCCATGGCCGCGCAACCGGACCTGTGGTCGCTGCAGGGCCGTCGCAGGACCTGGTTCTGCGGCAGCTATTTTGGCTACGGGTTTCACGAGGACGGGCTACAGAGCGGGCTAGCGGTCGCCGAGCAGCTTGGCGGCGTCCACAGGCCCTGGCGTCTCGATGAACCGTCGGATCGCCTTCATTTGCCGGGTCGCGTCGAGGGGGTGGCATGAGCGTCAGCGAAGCCGCCGCGATCTATAGTGGGCAGGTGGTTCATGCCCGGCTTCGCCCGAAGCGGCATAAACTGAAATACCGGGTATTCTCGCTGCTGGTCGATCTCGACCGGCTGCCGGAGCTGGGCATGCGTTTTCGGCTGTTCTCGCACAACCGGTTCAATATGTTCAGCTTTCACGATCGCGATCACGGCCCCGGAGATGGCCGCCCGCTCGGCCCGCATATCCGCGGACTTTTGACGCAGGCAGGATTGAGCCCCTTCGGTGCGCGTATTCTCCTGCTAAGCTATCCGCGTATGTTCGGCTATGTGTTTAATCCGCTGAGCGTGTATTTCTGTTTCGATCATGCGGATCGGCTGGGAGCGATCGCCTATGAGGTCAACAACACCTTTCACGAGCGCAAGACCTATCTGCTCGCCGCACCGCACGCCGGGGAACAAGAGGCGATCCACCAGATCTGTGCGAAGAGTTTCAATGTGTCGCCGTTCAACACTGGAAAGGGCAGCTACAGCTTTCACGTCGCGCCGCCGGGTGACGGCGTAGCGGTTGGCGTGGCCCTGCGCGATGAGGCCGGACCGCTGATGCGCGCGCATTTTGCGGGTAAGCGAGAGGCGTTCGGCGACCGCGCGCTGGCGAGGCTAGCTGTGCGTTATCCGCTGATGACGCTCAAGGTCATTGGTGGCATACATTTCGAAGCGTTCCGGCTGTGGCGAAAAGGGGTCCCGCTGGTTCGGCGTCAGGCGGCGCCGGGCTATTCGGTGGATTTCGTTGCGTCGGCGGGGAAAAGAGCCGAACCAATCCTGATGGACAATGCCCGATAACAGTCAGAAAACCGCGCTCGCCACTCCGGACGAGCGTCTCCTCTCCCGCATGATCTTCGCCGCCTGTGACCGCGCTCTCAAGGGGCTGCGCAGCGGCAGCGTGGAAGTAATCCTGCCCGGCGAAAGCCGCCGCACCTTCGGGCACGGCGCAGGTGGCGTTCAGGCCAGCATTCGTCTCAACAATTTCGGAGTGTTCTGGAAGTCGCTACGCCGTGGCACCGTCGGCTTCGCTGAAAGCTATATCGACGGTGACTTCGATACCCCGAACCTAGCGAATCTGTTCCGGTTCTTTCTGGACAACAAGCCACGCCTTACGCAAGCCGGCCGCGGCTGGTTCCGCGTGCGCCGGGGCGACCGCCGGTTTCATGCGCGCAGGGCCAACAGCGTGCGCGGTGCGAAGCGCAACATTGCCGAACACTATGACCTCGGCAACGACTTCTACCGGCTGTGGCTTGACGATAGCATGACCTATTCCAGCGCCTATTTCACGGCACCGGACCAGACGCTGGCTGACGCACAACGCGCCAAATACGAGCGCGTCATCGCCATGCTCGGGGAGAGCGCCCGCGGACATTTGCTTGAGATCGGCTGCGGTTGGGGCGGATTTGCCGAGAGCGCCGGCCGGCATGGCGCGCGTGTCGACGCTATCACGATTTCGCAGGCCCAACTCGACTATGCGCAGGCGCGGCTGGCAGCTGCGGGGCTGACGCAGAGATGCCGCGCAGAGCACCGCGACTATCGCCATACACGAGGCGAATACGACGGGATTGTTTCCATCGAAATGATCGAGGCGGTCGGCGAAGAGCACTGGCCGGACTACTTCCGGGTGCTCTACGACCGACTCAAGCGCGGCGGGCACGCCGTCCTGCAATCCATCACCATCGCGGAAGACTTCTTTGAGACCTATCGCCGACAGGTGGACTTCATCCAGCGCTATATATTCCCCGGCGGGATGCTGCCCAGCCCCGCGGTGATCGGTCGAGAGGCACGCCGTGCCGGGCTGCTGTTGACGGATGTGGAGACGTTCGGAGAAAGCTACGCGCGAACGCTATGGGCCTGGCGTGACAATTTCCATGCAAACTGGCCGGCGATCCGTGCGCTCGGTTTCGATGAGCGGTTCAAGCGCCTGTGGGATTATTACCTGACCTATTGCGCGGTCGGCTTTGAGCGCGGCACGATCGACGTCGGGCTCTATCGGCTGACGAAACCGGTCTAAGGGGCCGTTTCTCCGGCTTTTTCGCGCTTCTGCTGCTCGCGCTTTTCGATCATCCTGCGGGTCGCGCGAAAGAACAGGCCGTAGGGCAGGCGGCGCAGCGCCTTCAGGCTGCTCACAAGTTGCCAGGGAAAGGCGATCTCGAACTTGCCGCCATCAAGCCCTTTCGCGATGCGCTGGGCAGCGTCCTCCGCCGAGAGGATAAACGGCATGGCGAAGTCGTTGACGGCCGTCATGGGCGTGTCAACGAAGCCCGGGTTCACCACGCTGACGGCGACGCCATAGCGGTCGAGGTCGGGCTTGAGCGTTTCAGCGAAGCTGATCAGCGCGGCCTTCGTCGGGCCATAGGCCAGCGATTGCGGCAGACCGACATAGCCGGCGACCGAGGCGACGATGGCGATATGCCCAGCGCGGCGCTGCTTCATCTGTTCAATTACCGCGCCCACGCAGTTTATCGTGCCGCCGAAATTCACCTCCATGCCTTTGCGGATTTTGGCGGTGTCGAACTCATCGACGCCCATTTGAGACCAAACACCGGCATTCAGGATAGCGATATCGACCGGCCCCAGCTCTGCCTCGATCCGGGCGACCGCCGCGGTTACAGCCTCGGGGTCGGTGATGTCAAGCGGATAGGCGTGGATATGGGTGTGCGTGGACGCGAGTTCGCTTAACGCGTCGGAAGAGCGCGCAGACACGGCGACAGTCTCGCCGCGCGCGGCATAGCGTTCGGCGAGCGCCCTGCCGATACCGCTGCTCGCTCCAGTAATCCAGATGATGCGTTGCGACACTACGACAATCTCCATGCAGGAGAGCTAG
>CAZYYQ010000068.1:0-9075 GCA_964651275.1 uncultured Hyphomicrobiaceae bacterium
TGACTTGCCCGGAATGCGGGCATCGCGCGCGTGTGGAAATGCCGACCGATGCCTGTTTGTTCTTTCACCAGTGCGAAAGCTGCGGCGTGATGCTCAAGCCGAAGCGAGGCGATTGCTGCGTGTTCTGTTCCTACGGAGATGTGAACTGTCCGCCGGTTCAGCTTGGCGACGGCTGCTGCGGCTGAGCGCGTGAGCGAGTGCATCCCCTCGTGAGCGCGGTGAACGATAACACCACCGCAAGCGCGATCGACAGCGAAGCGCAGACCCATTTTGCCTGCGTCAGTGTCGAAGCGGTGGCCGATGCGGCAGATTCAGGCGCGGCTGTGACGAGCATGTGCGCAACCAGCGCATTCTCTCCCAGGTCGAAGACCAGTGTCAGCAGGGGAGCTGTGAGGATGACCCTCCGCCAGGCTGGAGGCACCGTGACGGCATGGCGCGCGCCGGGGCGAGTCGCGCGCAGGATAATCAGCATGATTGCCATGGCTTCGACGAGCGCCAGGGCGGTGTCCGCCGTGACATGGCGGCTCAGATAGTACCAGCGCCCGTTTTCGCCGAGCTTTGCCAATAGCCGAACGGCGTCGGCATGAGTGTAGCCGCCCACGCGCATGTCGAAGATCGGTGCGCCTTCATACCGTTGGAGTTCTGGCAAAGTGACCGCCAGTTCATAAACATCGAGCGCGGCGACGAGCGCCAGGGACAGCGCGATATGATGCCATCGGACGCGATGCTGGTCTGTGTGCCCTGACTGCGCGTGCCGTTTCAATTGATGATACCGCCGGTAAAGTTCATCAAAGCGGGCACTCGCGGTGAGGGCAGCGGTGGGAAGCCGGGTGGTGTTTGTTTTTCAAGCGGTACGCGTTCGATCTCCTCGGCTTCGCCGCAGCGGGCATCTTCGAGCGCTGCAATGATCCGTTGATTGAACGCCTTGCCGCGGCTCGGCACGCGCACTGTGATGGTGCCTTCCAGCGACGGGCTTATGACGATGATCTGTTCCTCGCCGCGATCGGTGACGTCGGTGCTGGCCTCCTCGGCAAGGCGTTCACGCGGGACCAGCAGCATGCGAATCCGATCGCGTTGGATGTCAGCGCCGCTGATGACGTAGAAATTGTCTCCGTAGCGCGTGTGCATCGCTGCGCTCCAGACACGGCTGGGGATCACGGACTCGAACACGACATTGCCGTTGGTCAGGTCGAAGCGGCAGAAGGCATAGCCGATGTCGGGCGCGGCCGTCGGAAGCGGGACGAGTTCGGGCGAACCGGGCGGCAGCACGTAGAGCTGATTGGTCGAAGAAATCGTGGCTAGCCGGCCCCAGCCATCCTGTTGCGCAAGATAGGGAGCGCCCAGTACAGCGGCTATGTGAATGATGCCGCCCGCGACCAGCCCGGACGCAATCGTGAACCACGATAACTTCATGCGCAGTCGACCTTCTCGATGCTCGGCAGGATCGCCTCTGGCACCTCGCCGCTACCGAGATCGGCGGTATCGAACGGGCGGAACACGCGGAAAACCAGCATTAGCTCAAGGTCTCCGCCGCTCGGCAGCCAGTAGCCAGCGCGCGCCGCCGGGGCGACGGCGATCTGTGTGACGCCGTCCAGCCCGGTCACCACGCCGTCGCTATTGATCGCGTGGCGCTCCGCAGCATTGGGGATCGGTTTGCCCGCAATGTCATTCAAGGCGAGGCTCCACCACAGCGCCGGGACTTCAGGCACCGTGACGCGATAGTGGCAAGTGGGGCCGAGCGGCTCACCCGACCCGTCGGTTTGCGCAACGAAGCGCATGGAGGTCGTCGAGACGACCGGTAGCCGGCCCGAGCGCGCGACATGCGCCTTGGTGTAGGGATCAGCGTCGGGCAGCCCGGCGGCGTACCACGCAAACCATGGGCCGGAACTGACTGTGCTTAGCGCCGAGCCGCGGTCGATCATCTGCCACGCCGAACCGAGCCCGACGGTGAGCGCGATGGCGGTGAACACGATGATGTTGAAGATAAGCTGCACGGTGTCGTCATTCCGTTCGGAGCGAGCCCAACCAAGGCCAGGTATCTCCGGCATGGCCGGATGCTTCGATACTTGCTTTGCACCGTGCGCGACGGTGCCGGATCAAGCCAATCCATTAATTTATTGCGGCGCGCTGAAAATCTTGTCCAGGTTTGCGAGCGAGCCTTACAGCCGCGCCTCCCGTTTGGCTGACGACTCTTCGTCGCTTGCTTCCGCTTCACGGTCGGCCCGCCCTTCAATCGCGCCACTGAAGGTCTCGATGAGGTTCTCCAGAAGCGCCCGAGTGGGCTCGGGCATGCTGCGGGCGGAAGGTCTGCGCTCACCGAGGGTCGGATCTTCCGCCTCACGCTCGGCCAACTGGCGGCGTGCCTCGACCTGCACCGGGTGCGGCTCAAAGCCCGGAATTGTGGGGATGTCGTAGTTTGCGTGGGCTTGAACCATGTATTTGTGCCAGGCCATTGCGGGCAGGTTGCCGCCTGTTACACGCCCCATCGGGCGATAGCTGTCGTTGCCGAACCACACGCCGGTAACATATTTGCCGGTGAAACCCATGAACCAGGCATCGCGATAGCTGGAACTGGTGCCGGTCTTGCCGGCGGAATGGGTGAATTCGAGTTGCGCCCGGCGGCCCGTGCCTGCGGTCACCACAGAGCCTAGCATCCTGTTGAGTTGCTCGACCGTCTCGCGATCGAATATCTGTGCCGGTTCTGGCTCGTCGACTGACCGGTCATAGACGACCTGGCCACCTTCGGTCCTGATTTCGGTGATCGCATAGGCTCGTACACGCTTGCCGCCGTTGGCGAAATGCGCCATGCCTGCGGTGTGACTCAGCGGGGTGATGCCGGTGTCGCCGAGCGCCATGGAGCAGCTCGCGCGAGGGCCTTCGATGCCCATTTTGCTCAGATTTTCCAACACCTTCTCGCGCCCAATGGTCAGCGAAAGCTTGACGGCGATCGTGTTGATGGACTTCGCCAGCGCGGTCTCCATCGTCATCGCGCCGCGATAGCCTCCGGAGTAGTTCTTCGGCGACCAGCGGCCGCATGATACGGGACCATCGACAACGCGCGAGCGCGGCGTGTAGCCGTTCTGCAGCGCGGTCAGGTAAACGTAGGGTTTGAAGGAAGAACCGGGCTGGCGCAAGGCCGCGGTCGCACGGTTGAACTGGCTGTCGCCATAGTCACGCCCGCCGACCAGGGCGCGGACCGCGCCGTCGGTTTCCATCGAAACGAGGGCGGCCTGTTGCGCACGCTTCGAACGGCCATACTGATCCAGCGTGCTCTTGACGGCGTCATCTGCGACCTTCTGCAATTCCGGATCGACCGTTGTGCGCGCCACCAGCACATACTGATCCTTGCCGCGCATCAGTCGCTGGACTTCCTCGAACGCCCAGTCGAGGAAATAATCCGGGCTGGCGTGATCCGATCGGTCGACGACCTTGGCCGGGTTGAGCCGCGCGCCGTGGACCTGCCCTTCGGTCATGAAGCCGGCGTCGACCATGTTCGACAGCACCGTGTTGGCGCGAGACAGCGACGCGGCGCGATTGGCGTGGGGCGCGAACCGCGTCGGCGCCTTGAACAGTCCGCCCAGCATTGCCGCCTCGGCCATGTTGATCTCGCGCACGGATTTGCCGAAATAAAATTGCGAAGCGGCTTCGACTCCGAAAGCGCCGCCGCCCAGATAGGCGCGATCGAGATAGAGCTTCAGGATTTCTCGCTTGGTCAGGCGAGCCTCAAGCCAGAGCGCGAGGAATGCCTCGTTGATCTTGCGCTCTAGGGAGCGCTCGGACGATAGAAACAGGTTCTTTGCAAGCTGCTGGCTGAGCGAACTGCCCCCCTGAACCACATCGTTGGCCTCAAGGTTCGCGCGCAGCGCCCGGAAGGTGCCGATTACATCCAGCCCAAAATGCTCGAAGAAGCGGCGATCTTCGGTGGCGAGCACCGCCTTGATGAGATGATCGGGAATGTCTTCCAGCGGTACGGCTTCGGAGAAAAGGATCCCGCGGTTGCCGATTTCGTTGCCGTAGCGGTCTAGGAAGGTCACGCTGTATTGTGAGGCGGTGCGCCAGCCGGCCTTATTGGTGGTTTCGATTGCCGGAATGGCGAAAGACAACAGGATCGTCAGGCCTAGGACGGAAAGCGTTGCGCCCTCAGATCCCATTTCGGCGGCCAGCTTGCGAAAGCCGGAGACATGGAAGCGCCCGAAGAAGTTCGAATATGCGGCCCAAACGTCCTTCAGCCTCACCCAAAGGCTGTAAATGCTGGAATCGACCCACGCATCCAGAGCCCACCAGTCGACAAGGCGGCTGCGTCGGTTCGGCTTGAAAATCCAGTCGCGCACGATGTTGCTGCCCGGTTGCGTAATGAACGGATCCCAGCCAGTTTATACTGCGAAGCTTCGGGCGAACGGAAGGGCAAAGCGCGCGGTTCTCACCGGAATTGAACCGATGCGCCAGCGATCAGGGGCAGCATGACCGAGAGGCCTCCAACAGATTCGGGCGAAGCCCCATTCTGGGAGCGCAAGACGCTCGAAGAATTGAGCGAGGCGGAGTGGGAAGCTCTATGCGACGGCTGCGGGCGCTGTTGCATGGTGAAGCTGGAAGATGTCGATACGGGCGAGCGGCTGGACACGCGGGTTGCTTGCCGTCTGCTGGACATTGGCGCTTGCCGCTGCACCGACTACCCAGACCGCCATGCGCAGGTGCCGGATTGTGTTCGCCTGACGCCGGAGGCCGTACGCGCGCTGGACTGGCTTCCAGACACCTGTGCCTATCGGCTGCGCGCGGAAGGCCAACCGCTCCATTGGTGGCATCCGCTGGTGTCGGGCGACTCGGAGACGGTGCATCGGGCAGGCATCTCCGTGCGTGGCTTGGCAATCAGCGAGCGCAAGGTGCCGGAACATCGTTACGAGGACTTCGCCATCGGCGGGGCAGGTTCGCGAGGGCCGCGTCGCCGCTGGCGAAAACGTCACTGATGCACGTCACATGCAAAAAAACACAGATTAGGTGTTTTTGCTGTTGACAGCGTGCCGCTGTTTTGATAGGTTCATGCTACATCGCGAGAGTTGCGCTTGGGGCGCTCCAGAGGCAATCGCCGTCTCTATTGCCCCATCCTCCACAATTGCCTCTCACGCGCGATGCAGTTTCCACGACATCACGGACATGTATGAGCGGGGACCCACCCTCGAAATGGGCCGCCGTTGCCGCCGACTATGCTGACGGCGCGCTGACGGTCGCACAAATTTGCGCGCGTTACGAGATCACGCGAAACGCGTTGTACACGCAGGCGAAGAAGCAGGGTTGGCCAAGGCGCCGCGCGCGGCGCAAAACGCTTGCGCCCGCAGGTCGCCGGCGGGGTTCGGGGCGAACTCTGATCGCCCGGCTCTACAGGGCGCTGGAGCAAAAGATGAGTGAATTTGAAACCCGCCTCCCCGACGGGGCGCAGACAGCAGCGGACAGTGAACGAGATGCGCGAACGCTCAACACAATGGTGCGGCTTTTTGAACGGCTGGGGGTTCTGGAAGAAAAAGCCGCCGCTGCAAGGGCGCGGGATGACGCGAAATCGGGCGGCGGCAACGCCGATGACGAGATAGCCGCCGATGCGCGAGCCCTGCGCGAAGACCTTGCGCGACGCCTTGAGCGGCTCAGGGCCGAGCACGGCGCTTGAGGCCTTCCTTGAGGGGATCAGCGCAGCTGAAGCCCGCTTTCTCCTCCACGACTGGCAGATCTGGGCGCGCGACGATCAGCTTCCGGCCGGTTGCGCGCAAGGCGGCGGGCCTTGGACCACATGGCTCCTGCTGGGCGGGCGCGGCAGCGGCAAGACCCGCGCCGGGGCGGAATGGGTGCGCGGTGTCGCGCTCGGGCGCGGGCCGTTTGCTTCAGGGCCGGCCGGGCGCATCGCGCTGGTGGCCGACACGCTGGACGATGCCCGCGCCGTGATGGTCGAAGGCGTCTCGGGCCTGATGAGCATTCACCCGCCAGAGGAGCAACCTCGCTTTCATGCAAGCAAGAATGAGATTGAATGGCCCAATGGCGCGCGCGCCCGGTTGTTTTCGGCCAGCGACCCGGACGGTCTGCGCGGCCCGCAGTTCGACGCCGCGTGGTGCGACGAGCTAGCGAAATGGCCGCGCGCGGACCGCGCCTGGGACATGCTGCAATTCGGCCTGCGCCTCGGCAAGCGCCCACGTCAGGTCGTGACCACGACGCCGCGCCCGATCCCGCTCATCAAGCGGCTGCTCGCAGACCCCGCAACGGCGGTGACACGCGCAGCGACATCGGCGAATGCTGCAAATCTCGCGCCGGCTTTTCTGGACGCGATCGTCGGACGCTATCAGGGCACGCGGCTTGGCCGTCAGGAGCTTGATGGCGAGATTATCGAGGATCGCGCGGACAGCCTGTGGCAGCGGGACGCGATCGAGGGGGCGCGGGTTCAATCGCCGCCCCCTCTTTCGCGCATCGTGGTGGCGGTCGATCCGCCGGTGACGAGCGGCGCGCGCGCCGATGCCTGCGGGATCATCGCGGCGGGGCGTGGCGCGGACGCGCGCGCATATGTGCTGGCTGATGCGAGCGTGCAGGGCGTGCGGCCAACTGTTTGGGCAGGCGCGGTCGCGCGGCTTTACGACAGCCTGGAGGCGGACTGCATCGTCGCGGAGGTCAATCAGGGCGGCGAACTGGTCGCCGATGTGTTGGCGCAGGTCGCGCCGCACGCCGCGATCCGTATGGTCCGCGCCGGCCGGGGCAAATACGCCCGCGCCGAGCCGGTCGCGGCGCTTTACGAGCGCGGGCTGGTGTCCCACGCGGGCAGCTTCCCCGCGCTCGAAGACGAGATGTGCGCCTTCGGCCCCGACGGGCTGGAGGCCGGCAGCCCGGACCGCGTCGATGCGCTGGTCTGGGCCTTGAGCGATCTGATGCTCGGGACGGTAAAGCCGCCGCGCCTGCGCAGCTTCTGAGAGTAATTTTCGAACGGATCGAAGCTACTCGCACCCGTCATCCCGGGCGCTGCGCAGCACGCAGTGATGCGCTGCTGACCCGGGATCGGCGTGCCGCTTGGTGAGAGCGATCCCGTGTCTGCGAAGCGGCGTGATGCGCCGCATCGCGCACGGGATGACAGCGGGTCCCGCGGCTGCCGACGCTTTATCGGATAGGGTGATGTCGTGATTCCGGACGCGCAGATATTGGAGGTTTCATGAGCCGAATAACCGAGGCGCTGCAGCGCTGGCTCGGCGCGCCGCTGCTTGAGCGCAGGGGCAGCCTGGCCGGGCCGTTCCTCGCGTTTCAGGGCCACGCGCAGCCGGTCTGGTCGCCGCGAAATGCTGGCGCGATGGCCCGCGAGGGCTTCATGAAGAACCCGGTGGTATACCGCTCGGTGCGCATGATCGCCGAGGCCGCTGCGTCGGTGCCGCTGCGTTTGTTCGACGGCGCGGATGAGTTGGAGGCGCATCCGCTTCTGGACCTGCTGGCGCGGCCCAATGCAGGCGAATGCGCGCCTGACCTGTTAGAGGCGTGGTACGGCGCGCTGCTGATCTCGGGCAACGCCTACATGGAAGCGGTGGCGCTCGACGGCCAGCCGCGCGAATTGCATGTGCTGCGCTCTGACAGGATGCGCATCGTGCCCGGCGCGGATGGCTGGCCCTGCGCCTATGAATATCAGGCAGACGGACACACGCTGCGCTTTGACCAGGACGTGGATGGCATCCGCCCGATCCTGCACATGCGCCAGTATCACCCGGTCAATGACCATTACGGGATGAGCCCGCTGGAGGCCGCTGCCATGGCCGTGGACATCCACAACGCCGCCTCGGGCTGGAACAAGGCGCTTTTGGACAACGCCGCGCAGCCGTCTGGCGCGCTGGTATATTCGGCGGGCGACGGGCACCTGACTGAAGAGCAGTACGAGCGGCTCAAGACCGAGCTTGAGGCGACATTCTCCGGGGCACGCAACGCCGGGCGGCCGATGCTGCTCGAAGGCGGGCTGGACTGGAAGATGATGTCGATGAGCCCGCGCGACATGGATTTCATCAGCGCGAAGAACCTTGCCGCGCGCGAGATCGCGCTGGCTTTAGGCGTGCCGCCGATGCTGCTGGGCATCCCCGGCGACAACACCTATTCGAATTTCCAGGAGGCGAACCGCAGCTTCTGGCGTCAGACAGTGCTGCCTCTGGTGAACCGCACGCTGCAGGCGCTGGGCGGCTGGCTCGCCCCGGCTTACGGCGAGGGGCTGGCGCTGAAACCCGCGCTCGACCGGATCGACGCGCTGTCGACCGAGCGCGCGGCGCTGTGGGAGCGGGTCGAGGATGCGTCGTTCCTCACGGTCAACGAGAAGCGCGCCGCGATCGGCTACGGCCCGGTCGAGGGCGGCGACATGCTTAAAGCGGCGAGTTGATCCCATGAAAAATCTGAGCGTGAAACGCGCGGTCACACCGCTGCGCCGGGAGCGCGCGCCCGTTCGCGTGAGCGAGAGCGACGGTCGCGTCGAGGGCTATGCCAGCCTGTTCGGCGTGCCCGATCATGGCGGCGATGTCGTCATGCCCGGCGCGTTCGCCGCAAGCCTGCGCAGGCGCGGCGCATCCGGCGTGCGCTTCTTGTTCCAGCACGACCCGGCCCAGCCGGTCGGCGTGTGGGACGAAATCCGCGAAAACAAGTGCGGGCTTTACGTGCGGGGACGGCTGATCGGCGGCGTGGCTCGGGCGCGGGAGATCGCGGCGCTGCTCTGCGCCGGCGCACTCGACGGGCTGTCGATCGGTTTTCGTACCGTGCGCGCCGACCGCGATCCGCGCCTGCGCACGCGGCGGCTCCACGAGATCGACCTGTGGGAAATCTCCATCGTGACCTTCCCGATGCTGCCCGGCGCGAAGGTCAGCCGGATCAAGCGCACTCGTCCGCCCGCCGACATCACCGCGCGGCTTGCCGCCGCCACACGCGCTTTGCGCGCGCCCCGGCGCAACACAGATGCCTTCACCTTCACCCAAACGAGGAGAGCATGAGCGACTACACCCCCGAGTATGAAACCAAGGCGGAGCCGCAGGTGTCCGCCGTCGAGATGGCGCAGGCCTTCGACGAATTCATGCGCGCCTTCGAGGCGTTCAA